>JAYRQF010000038.1:0-3472 GCA_041910735.1 Limnohabitans sp. | reverse complement strand
GCACACCCGGCGCCGTATTCGCCAAACGCGGTCAGGACCTGCGAGTCGAGGCCCGCCACCAGCCGCTGGGGCCGCTGGAAGGTGTGGTCGGGCTGCAGTGGGAGAGCGGACGCCTGAAGGCCGATGGCCAGCAGGACGAAGTGTTCATGCCATACACCCGCAGCCGCAGTCAGGCCCTGTTCGCTCTGGAGGAGTGGCGCACCGGTTGGGGCCAGTTGCAGGCCGGGGCGCGCATCGAACAGGTGGCGGTGCGTTCAGACGGCAGCCCCTGGGCCGACCGTTTCCCTGTAGGGGAGCGGCGCTTTGATCCGCGCAGCTTCTCGCTGGGTGGCCACTACAGGCTGGCAGGCGAATGGCTGGCCACCGGTCAGATGGCGCACAGCGAACGTGCACCCAGCGATGCCGAGCTGTTTGCCGACGGCCCTCATCTGGCCACCCACACCTGGGAAAAGGGCAACGGGGAACTCGGGCTGGAGAAGTCCAACAGCGTCGAGCTGGGGCTGGAGCGCCGCAGCGGGCCGCACCCGATGAAGTTCAGCGTGTACGAGAGCCGGTTCTCCAGGTTCATTGGCCTGATGGCCACCGGTGCCGCGCAGGGGGGCTTGCCCGAATACGCCTACGAAGGCGTGCGCGCCCGCCTGCGTGGCTGGGAGGCCAGCGGTCAGTCGCGTGTCTGGCAGGGCGCGGGCTCGCTGGACCTGCACTGGCGTGCCGATCAGGTGCAGGCCGACAACCTTGGCAACGGCGAGCCGCTGCCGCGCATCGCGCCGTGGCGCGTGGGTCTGAGCGGCGTCTACCGCTTCGATGCCTGGCAGGCCCGTCTCGGTTTTGACCACGCCGCCGCGCAGTGGCGCGTGCCGGCAGACAGTGCGCCCACGGGCGGCTACACCCTCTGGCATGCCGGCCTGAACTACCGGCAAAAGGCGGCGGTGGGCACCGTGAACTGGTTTGCCCGCCTCGACAACCTGACCAATGCGCTGGCGTACAGCGCAACTTCCATCCTGACCAGCACGGTGCCGGGGCGTGTGCCTTTGCAGGGGCGCTCGCTCAAGCTGGGCCTGCAGTGGCAGTTCTGAGGCGTTGAGATAATCGCCCGCATGACCCTGGATCACCCTGTTGTTTCGGCCCTGTTGCCGGTGGTATTGCTCATCTTCATTGGTTTTGTCTCGGGCCGTGCCAGGCTGGTGCGCGGCGAATCGGTGCGAGATCTGTCCAACCTGGTGTTTCTGGTGTTGTCGCAGGCTTTGCTGTTTCGCACCATGGCCACCTCGCATGTTGAGGCGCTCGATTTCAAGCCAGTCATGCAGTACTTCCTGGTGGCAGGGACGCTGTTTTTTGGCATGCTGGTGGTCTATGGTGGCAACAGCCGGGCATCGGTCATGGCGCTGTCGGGCATTTACAGCAACACCCTGATGATTGGCGTACCTCTGGTTGGGCTGGTGTATGGGCAGTCGGGTCAGGTGCTGCTGTTCACGCTGATTTCCTTGCACGCGCTCATTTTGCTGAGCCTGGCGACCTTGGTGTTGGAGGTGCAGGTGGCGCGAGAGCATGCGGCCGTGTCGGGCACCTCGCTGTCGGTCTGGCGCACCGTGGGGTCGGCCATTAAAACCTCGATCATTCACCCCGTGCCAATGCCAATTTTGTTGGGCATTGCCTATTCCCTGACGGGCTGGAGCCTGCCTGCAGTGGTGGACAAGCCCCTCGTTTTGCTCAGTGGCGCATTCAGTCCTGTAGCGCTGATGCTGGTCGGCGTCACACTCTCGCAAACGCCAGTGGGTTCACACCTGTGGTCGGCGTTGCGTCTGTCCCTGGTCAAGACTGTGGTGCACCCTTCGCTCATGGTCGCCGTGGGCTGGCTGCTGGGCCTGCGAGGCATGGCACTGGGCGTGATGGTGCTGGCGGCGGCCTTGCCCATTGGCGCCAATGTGTTTTTGTTTTCGCAGCGATACCGCAAGGAAGAGGACATGATCACCGCTGCGGTGACCGTGTCCACTGCGGTGGCGCTGGTGACCATCACAGGGGTGTTGGCGCTGTTGCCGCTGCTGGCGTCTTGATCAGGGCGCCAGTCGCTCGCGCACCCACTGGCCGCCGTCTTGCCGGTAGCGCAGGCGGTCGTGCAGGCGGCTCTTGCGGCCCTGCCAGAACTCCCAGCGGTCAGGCACCAGCCGGTAGCCGCCCCAGTGCGGTGGGCGTGGTGGTTTCAGCAGAAACTGCGCGCCATATTTCGCAGCGTTGGTCACCAGCACGGTGCGGCTGTCAATCACCTGGCTTTGCGGCGAAGCCCATGCGCCGATGCGCGAATCGAGCGGGCGGCTGTGGAAGTAGGTGTCGCTCTCGTTGTCGCTGACTTTTTCGACCCGGCCCTCGATGCGCACCACCCGTTCGAGTTCCACCCAGTGGAACTGCAGGGCTGCAAACGGATTGCCGGCCAGCTCCAGACCTTTGCGGCTGGTGTAGTTGGTGTACCAGACGATGCCGCGGGCATCGAAGTCTTTGATCAGCACGACCCGGGTGCTCGGACGCAGGTCACTGCCCACCGTGGCCACGGTCATGGCATTGGGTTCGGGCACTTCGGACTTCAGGGCTTCGTGGAACCACTGGTCGAACTGCTGCAGCGGATCGGCATGCGAAGCGTGTTCGTTCAGTTCGGCTTTTTCGTAGCTTTTGCGGAGATCGGCGATGTTCATGGTGCCAGTGTATTCGGCCCGGGGTGAGGGACGCCTGCGCTGGATCAGCTTTCGGTCACCCGGATCAGGCGCGCCAGCGCACGGTCTTCAATGCCCTGTTCGCGCAGGGCCTGCAAGGTCTGAACAGCATAGTCCCGGGTGCTGCCAAAGCGGCCGACGGCGTGGCGAAAGATGTCCCGGTAATGCGCGTCGCTGAGCTGACCCGTATGGCTGGGGCTCGCCGAGGGCAGGGTGAAGGCCAGCGCACGCACAGTGCCCCGCGGGGTGGGGCAGGGCAGCCAGCGCGGCTCGTAAACCGTCATCGGCATTTCCCGCTCCCACAGCCGTGCCAGCACTTCGGGGGCTGCGTCTGCCGCCACGCGGTAAACCAGACCCTGGCAGCTGCCGCCGCGCAGCAGGGCGAACACCAGCCCCGGGCATTCAGGGCTGCCGCGGTTGATGCGGCTCCACATCTTGAGGGCGCGGTGCCAGCCGTGTACACGGGTCAGGTGCGCTTCGGTGGCGTCGAATTCGGGGCGCCAGATGAGGGAGGCATAGCCGAACACCCACAGGTCCTGCCCGGCAGGGTGTTGCGCGCGCAGGGCGTCCAGCGTGCGCGCGATGCGCAAAGGGGTTCGGCTGTCAGGGGCGTGCAACATCGGACCTTTATTGAGTCGGCATCAATGAACTTGAATCAAGCGGCATAGCGAACCGGACCATGCTCGAAGTATTTACGAATCCGTTCAGGCTGGCGTTGCACGCTGCGCAAGTGACGCGCGGTGGCCTTGACCAGTTGCAGCTTGGTG
>JAYRQF010000037.1:0-18608 GCA_041910735.1 Limnohabitans sp. | reverse complement strand
CGCCTGAAAAATGTCCGAACCTTTGCTGATTGCCCGCAACGCCAACGCGCAGTGCCAGCTGCTGCCCGGTCTGGCCAACCGACACGGCCTGATCACCGGCGCCACCGGCACCGGCAAAACCGTCACTTTGCAAACCCTGGCCGAAAACTTCTCGCGCATCGGCGTGCCGGTCTTCATGGCCGACGTCAAGGGCGATCTGACCGGCATCAGTCAGGTCGGCAAAATCGGTGACAAACTGGCGAAAGTCCTTGCCGAACGCGGTATGGCGTTGCCCGAAGCACTGGCCTGCCCCACCACCCTCTGGGACGTGTTTGGCCAGCAGGGTCACCCGGTGCGCGCCACCGTGAGCGACATGGGGCCATTGCTGCTGTCGCGCATGCTGGGTCTCAACGAGACGCAGGCCGGCGTGCTCAATCTGGTGTTCAAGATCGCCGACGACAACCACCTGCTGCTGCTCGACATGAAAGACCTGCGCGCCATGTTGCAGCATGTGGGTGACAACGCGCGCCAGTTCACCACCGAATACGGCAACATCAGCGCCGCCAGCATCGGCGCCATCCAGCGTGGGCTGCTGCAGATCGAGGAGCAAGGCGGCGACCGGTTCTTCGGAGAGCCCATGCTCAACATCGAAGACTTCATGCAGACCGATGCGAAAGGCATGGGCGTGGTCAACATCCTTGCAGCCGACAAGCTGCTGAACGCTCCGCGCCTGTACGCCACCTTCCTGCTCTGGATGCTGTCCGAGCTCTTCGAGCAACTGCCCGAGATCGGCGACCCCGAAAAACCCAAGCTGGTGTTCTTTTTTGACGAAGCCCACCTGTTGTTCAAGGACGCGCCAGCAGCGCTGGTCGAGCGCATCGAGCTGGTGGTGCGGCTGGTGCGCTCCAAGGGCGTGGGTGTGTATTTCGTGACGCAAAACCCGCTGGACATCCCCGACAGCGTGCTCGGTCAGCTGGGCAACCGGGTGCAGCATGCGTTGCGCGCCTTCACCCCGCGCGACCAGAAAGCCGTGCAGGCCACGGCCCAGACCATGCGTCCCAAAGCCGGGCTGGACATTGAGGCGGCCATCACCGAACTGGGCGTGGGCGAGGCGCTGGTGAGCTTTCTGGATGCCAAGGGCAGGCCCTGCGAGACCGAGCGCGTCTTCGTGCTGCCACCGGGCAGCCAGATCGGGCCGATCACCCCCGAACAGCGCCAGACGCTGATGCAAAGCTCACTGGTCGCCGGCGTGTACGAACAAGCCGTGGACCGCGAATCGGCTTATGAAATGCTCAAGGCCAACATCACCGCCCATGCCGACGGCCAAGCCACCACAGGCACCGCCGGCGGCGCGTCATCCGACGGCGGCGCCATGGGCATGGTCAGCGACCTGCTGTTTGGCAGCACCGGCCCGCGTGGCGGACAGCGCGACGGCATCGCCCAGATGGTGGTCAAAAGCGCCGTGCGCACCGCAGGTTCGGCCATTGGCCGCGAAATCGTGCGCGGGGTGCTGGGCAGCCTGCTGGGGGGCAGCAAGCGCCGCCGCTGAAGCCGCAAGGCCTCGGCGCCCGTACCAGATTCAGGCCTTGAACACGCCGGTGTCACCCGGGCTGCGCAGCATTTTGTTGACCCCGTCGAGGTGCGTTTCCTCCAGCACGATCATCTCGCGGGCGTATTCCTCCAGCAGCACCGAGTGGCCCTCTGCGATCTTGAGCAGATCGTAATAGGACGCCAACGCAGTCTTTTCATGCTCCAGGCTCTCCCGCAGGATGTCGCCGATGTCGTGCTTTTCGGTCTCCAGCAGCGGGCCAATCTTGAGCGAAGGGTGCCCGCCCAGCAGGGTCACCATTTCGCCGGCCTTGTGGGCATGCGCCAGACTTTCGTCGGCATTGCCCTTGAGCCATGACACGATGGGCATGCGGTTGTAGCCAAACACCATCAGGGCGTAGTGGGTGTACTTGACCACGCCTGCCAGCTCCAGCTCCAGAATCCGGTTGATCGCTTTGATCGCGGTTTTCTTCACGGCCTTGTCCATGATGCGCTCCTTGCGGCTTTCGCCCAATGCAGAAAAGCAGTTCCTGCGGGACCATTCTGCGACGCTGGCACCCGCTTGTCACCCCGATACACCGTCCGCAAATGTGGTCATGGCCACGGACAAATCCGGCGCGCCGGACTCCAATGCACACGTGGTTTTTTCTGGGCTGGCGTCGATACAACCTGGCACAACTGAGGCCGGCTGAAACGGGCACCTGCGTCCCAGGCCACCAACACTGAGGACGGCGCAACAGGCGCCAAAACCAATGCCTTGAAACGACGGCTCACCGAGCCCTGAAGGAGAACAGCATGAAGCACATTTCCACTGCAGCCGCACTTCTCGTTTGTCTGGGATGGGCATCGACGGGATGGGCCCAGGACACCGGATCAGCCAAACTGGTCTCGCCGGTTGACGGCGCCATGATCGATGCCGGGCAGCCGGTTCAGGTCATGTACGAAGTCGTCCCTGGGCCCAAGGTGGACCACATCCACCTGTATGTGGACGGCAAGGAAGCGGCCGTCCTGCGCGACACCCGCGGCGCCCACGCTGTGAATGCCCTCATGCCCGGCGCACACGAGCTCTGCATCAAGGCGGTAACCCGGGCCCATGTGCCTACCGGCATCGAGCAATGCAACAAGGTCACGGTCAGATGAACGGCTGCCCGCATGGCGCTGCAAGACCTTCTGTATGCACTGACCCAGACCGCGCATAACTTCGGTGCGGTCGCGGTGACGGCAGGGGCCATTTTTGCGCGTTGGCCGGCACGGCAGAGCCACGTCATCGAGCGGCGACTGGCGTGGCTGGTGCTGGCAGGTTGGGCCTTGCAGGCGGCCAGCGGCGCCACCCTGGGCGCCATCAGCTTCGCTTTTGATGGCGCGTTGCCTGACATCCACGGCATCGCCATGGCTGCCCTGTTCGTGAAGATGGCGTGTGCGGCAACGGGTTTTGGGTTGGCCGCCGCGCATCTGCACTCCTCAGCCCGCTGGCCTCCTGCCCGACAAGACCTCGTCTGGGCGATGCTGGTGGCGCTGGCGCTCACCGCCCTGTCTGCCGCGGCCTTCCTGCGCTGGTTTTCATGACATCCAAATGGAAAAGCCGTTGCATCCGGGGACGCAACGGCTTTGAACCAAGTGGCGCCTCAGTCCGCGGTGGCCTCTTCAGGCTCAGGGCGTGAGCCCTTGCCTTCCTTTTTGGGCAGCGGGCTGATGTCCAGCAGCACCTCGTCCTTGTCGTCCAGATCCACCGTCAGGCGGCCGCCTTCGGTCAGGCGACCGAACAGCAGTTCGTCAGCCAGCGCCTTGCGGATCGTGTCCTGGATCAGGCGCTGCATCGGGCGTGCACCCATGAGCGGATCAAAGCCCTTCTTGGCCAGGTGCTTGCGCAGCTTGTCGGTGAAGGTGACTTCGACTTTCTTCTCGCCGAGCTGCTGCTCGAGCTGCAGCAGGAACTTGTCGACCACGCGCAGGATGATCTGCTCGTCCAGCGGCTTGAAGCTGACGATGGCGTCCAGACGGTTACGGAATTCGGGCGTGAAGAGGCGCTTGATGTCTCCCATCTCATCGCCAGCCTGACGCGGATTCGTAAAGCCGATCGTC
This sequence comes from Limnohabitans sp., assembly GCA_041910735.1. Lineage (GTDB taxonomy): Bacteria > Pseudomonadota > Gammaproteobacteria > Burkholderiales > Burkholderiaceae_C > Limnohabitans_A. Next base: position 14,999 of record JAYRQF010000037.1, on the reverse strand, counting down.
GCCTTGTTCATGGTCTCGGCACCCGCATTGGTGGTCATGATGATGATCACGTTGCGGAAGTCGGCCGTGCGGCCGGTGTTATCGGTCAGCGTGCCGTGGTCCAAGACCAGCCGCAGCACGTTGAAAATATCCGGGTGGGCGTTCTCGATTTCGTCGAGCAGCAGCACGCAATGCGGCTTCTTGCTCACGGCCTCGGTCAACAGGCCGCCCTGGTCAAAGCCCACATAGCCCGGAGGCGCGCCAATCAGGCGGCTCACGGCGTGGCGCTCCATGTACTCGGACATGTCAAAGCGGATCAGCTCGATGCCCATGATGTAGGCCAGCTGCTTGGCCGCTTCGGTCTTGCCCACGCCGGTGGGACCAGAGAACAGGAAAGAGCCGATCGGCTTGTCCTGCTTGCCCAGACCCGAGCGGGCCATCTTGACAGCGGCAGACAGCACCTCCAGCGCCTTGTCCTGCCCGAACACCACGGCCTTGAGGTCGCGTTCGATGTTCTGCAGCTTGCTGCGGTCGTCGTTGGACACATTGGCCGGCGGGATGCGGGCAATTTTGGCCACGATGTCCTCGATCTCGCCCTTGCCAATGGTTTTCTTGCGCCTGGACGCGGTCAGGATGCGCTGGGCCGCGCCGGCCTCGTCAATCACGTCGATGGCCTTGTCGGGCAGCTGGCGGTCGTTGATGAACTTGGCCGACAGCTCGGCCGCCGCCTGCAGCGCTGCATTGGCGTACTTGACGTTGTGGTGCTCCTCAAAGCGGCTCTTGAGGCCTTTGAGGATTTCCACCGTCTCGGCCACGGTCGGTTCGACCACGTCCACTTTCTGGAAACGGCGCGAGAGCGCCGCGTCTTTCTCGAAAATGCCACGGTATTCGGTGAAAGTGGTGGCGCCAATGCACTTGAGCTGGCCGCTGGACAGCGCCGGCTTGAGCAGGTTGGAGGCGTCCAGCGTGCCGCCCGAAGCGGCGCCTGCGCCGATCAGCGTGTGGATTTCATCAATGAACAAAATGGCATGCGGCTTGTCCTTGAGCGACTTGAGCACGCCCTTGAGGCGCTGTTCGAAATCGCCACGGTACTTGGTGCCGGCCAGCAGCGCGCCCATGTCCAGCGAATAGACTTGGGCTTCGGCCAGGATCTCAGGCACGGTGCCCTGGGTGATGCGCCAGGCCAGGCCTTCGGCAATCGCCGTCTTGCCCACACCGGCCTCACCGACCAGCAGCGGGTTGTTCTTGCGGCGGCGACAGAGGATCTGGATGGTGCGCTCGACCTCGTACTCGCGGCCGATCAGCGGGTCGATCTTGCCGTCTTTGGCAGCCTGATTGAGGTTGTTGGTGTACTGCTCCAGTGGTGAGGCTTTTTCATTGCGCTCGCCGCCTTGACCGCCCTCCTCGCTTTCGCTGCTGGAGGGGTTTTCGGCCGATTTGGCGGCTTCGGGCGGGTCGCTCTTGCGGATGCCGTGGGCAATGAAGTTGACCACGTCGAGCCGCGTGATGCCCTGCTGGTGCAGGTAATACACGGCGTGCGAGTCTTTTTCACCAAAGATAGCCACCAGCACATTGGCGCCGGTCACTTCTTTCTTGCCATTGCCGGTGGACTGCACATGCATGATGGCGCGCTGGATCACGCGCTGGAAACCAAGCGTGGGTTGCGTGTCCACCTCTTCGGTACCGCCCACCTGCGGGGTGTTGTCCTTGATGAAGTTGGTCAGCGCCGAGCGCAGATCGTCGATGTTGGCCGAGCAGGCGCGCAGCACTTCGGCAGCGCTGGGGTTGTCGAGCAGGGCCAGCAGCAGGTGCTCCACCGTGATGAACTCATGGCGCTGCTGGCGGGCCTCGACAAAGGCCATGTGCAGGCTGACTTCCAGTTCTTGGGCAATCATGTGGTTTCCTTCTGCCTGATGGGGGTTGTGACTGTTGTCCTAGTTGGCACCGGTATGTGCTTATTCAATGGGTTCCGCTACACATTGCAGCGGATGGCCGTTCTGGCGGGCCGCGTCGAGCACCTGCTCGACCTTGGTGTGGGCCACGTCTTTGGTGAAAACACCGCACACGCCTTTGCCATCCAGATGGATCTTGAGCATGATTTGCGTGGCCGCCTCCCGGTCCTTGCTGAAGAACTCCTGGAGCACGATCACGACGAATTCCATGGGGGTGAAGTCGTCATTGAGCATGACGACCTGGTACATCTGCGGCGGCTGCACCCGCTGGGCGCGGCGCTCGAGCACGACGGCGTCGCCACCGTCTGTCGTTTTTGTCAAATCCGGCGGCAGCGTGGGGGGTACTGATTTCTTCGTTGCCATGGTTTCATTCTATCGGTGGTTTTTGGGCCTTGCCCCGGCTCCCGTGGTTCCCCTACCCGATTCACGGCATGGGGAAAGTCCCGACATTGACAAATCTGACAACCACACTTCAAACTGGTGTGTACAAGATGAGACGGAGACAACCATGCCCAGCGGTACGGTCAAATGGTTCAATGACGCCAAGGGGTTCGGCTTCATCCAGCCCGACGATGGCGGCCCCGATGCTTTCGCCCATTTCTCGGCCATTCAGATGGATGGCTACAAAAGCCTCAAGGAAGGCGCCCGTGTGGATTTTGAGCTGGCACAAGGCCCCAAAGGGCTGATGGCCACACACATTCGGGCAGAAGGTGCGCCGCCGACTGTGCCAGCACCCGCCCCCGCAGCCGACTGACGACCCTCCGGCCCCCCCATGGGGTTATGCTTGCGCTCCTGACGGAGTTTCCCCCATGTTCAAGCGCATGCCTGCCACTTTCCTGTCCACTCTGCCCCGCAGCTTGCTTTCTCTTGCCCTGCTGGCGATCACATCTTTGGCTTGGGCCCAGTCCGCCCAGACCCGGTTGCCGCGCACCCAGTTGAGTGCCGGCATGCACCTGCTGGATGTGCAGGTGGCCCAAACGCCGCAGGAGCGCCAGATCGGCCTGATGTTCCGAAAGGAAATGCCCCAGCACGAAGGCATGCTCTTCGTGTTTGAGCAGCCAGCCACCCAGTGTTTCTGGATGCGCAACACGCTGATTCCGCTGACGGCGGCCTTTGTGGCCGATGACGGCACCATCGTCAATCTGGCGGACATGAAACCGCAGACCGACGATTCGCACTGCTCTGCCAAACCGGTCCGCTTTGTGCTCGAAATGAACCAGGGCTGGTTCGCCAAACGCAGCATCCAGGCCGGCTACAAACTGGGCGGCGTGCCCTTCAGCCGCTGAGTCCTGGTGCTTCAGACGCCCCAGACCAGATCGGCCTCTTCGGCCATGCAGCGACGCAGCATCTGCAGCATGGGCGTGGCCCGCTGGGCAAGACGTATGGCGGGCAGCGCCGCCTCGTCTTCGTCTTCTGCCACTTCCTGACCTGCGGCGCGCGCTGCTGCTTTTTCGGCCCGCGCCTTGCGCAGGGCTTCATCCTGGGCCACGGCCGCTTCCAGCCGGGCCAGTGCCTGAGGCAAATCTGCCACCTGCACAATGCCTTTGACCGGATCGTCACCGGTCATGGCCTTGAGGATGCGCCGCCCATCGGCCTCCAGCATGATGAGGTCGGCGCAGGCTTTGGACTTGAACTTGAAGAGCACGGTCAGGACCTCATTTGCCAGCGTCAGCCGGCTCCTGGATCGCGTCCTTGAGCTTGTGGCTGGCGTGGAAAGTGGCCACGCGGCGGGCTTCGATCGGGATCAGCTCGCCGGTGCGGGGGTTGCGCCCCGGGCGGGCCGCCTTGGTGCGGATCTGGAAGTTGCCGAAGCCCGAAATCTTGACGTCCTGGCCCTGGATCAGACTGTCCACGATCAGGTCAAAGAAGGCATCGACCATGTCCTTGGACTCGCGCTTGTTCAGGCCAATCTGCTCGAACAGCAGCTCGGCCAGATGCGCCTTGGTCAGGGCCGGGGTTTCGAGGCTTTCAACCGTGATTTCCATGCCGTTCCCCTCAGCCGCGCAGACGGGCACCGAGTAGTTCACCCAGATGGGCCACCACGGCATTCATCGCAGCGTCGATCTGGGCGTCGGTCAATGTGGCATCCGGGTTGCCCAGCGTCAGGCGCACGGCCAGACTCTTCTCGCCCGCAGCCAGCGCGCCACCCACCGCATCCGCCTTGGGTCGGTAAATGTCAAACAACACGGCGCCCTGCAGCAGACCGTCGGTCGGCGCCGCGTGCACCGCCTGCATCAGCTGGCCGTGGGTCACGGCCTCGCTCACGATGACCGCGATGTCTCGTTCCACCGGCTGGTGCCGGGTCACGCCCTGGGCGACAGGCACCACACGGGCCAGCACCGCGTCGAGCGCCAGTTCAAAGACGACGGGCGCACTGGGCAGATCCCAGGCCTGACGCCAGCGGGGGTGCAATTCGCCCACATGACCGATCACCACGCCGTCCAGCACCACCTGGGCCGAGCGGCCGGGGTGCAGGGCCGGGTGCTCGGCCGCCACAAACTCGGCCTTGCGCGGTGCCAGCAGGGCCTCGACATCGCCTTTGACGTCAAAGAAATCCACCAGACGGGCCTTGCCCTGCCAGCCCAGCGGCTGCTCCGGCCCCCAGGCCATGCCGGCCACGCGCATGGGTTGGTCAAACCCTTCCACCGTGGTGTCGCTGCCCTGCACCGAGGCATCGCGTTTGAACACACGCCCCAGTTCGAACACGCGCACACGCTCGGCCTTGCGGTCGGCATTGAACTTGACGACCTGCAGCAGCGAGCCGATCAGGCTGGAGCGCATCACGCTCATCTGGCTGGCGATAGGGTTGAGCAGGCGGATCGGTTCGGCATTGCCCGCCAGATCACGCTCCCAGCTTTCTTCGACAAAGCTGAAATTGATGGTTTCCTGATAACCCAGCCCGGCCAGCATGCGGCGCACCGCGAACGGGTTGCGGCTGTTTTCGGCGCGGATCTTGGCGGTGATCGGGGCCAGCGGTGGGTTCGTGGGCAAGTTGTTGTAGCCCACCATGCGGGCCACTTCCTCGATCAGGTCTTCCTCGATCTGCAGGTCAAAGCGGAAGCTGGGCGGTGTCACGGTCACCGTGCCCTCACCCTCCGTCACCTGCAGGCCGAGGCCGCGCAGCGCGTCGGCACACTGCTGTTGACTCAGCGGCATGCCGATCACCTTGTTGGCGCGGGCCACACGCAGCGTCACAGGCTTGACCGCGGGCACGTTGAGTGTCTGGTCGTCGATGGGGCCGACCTGTGTCTCGGGCGTACCGCAGATGTCCAGCACCAGCTGGGTGATGCGCTCGATGTGCTCCACCGTCAGCTGCGGGTCCACGCCGCGTTCGAAACGGTGACCGGCATCGGTCGAGAAGTTGTAGCGGCGCGAACGGCCGGCAATCGCGGTCGGCCACCAGAAAGCGGCTTCGATGTAGATGTTTTTCGTCTCGTCGGACACGGCGGTGGCATCGCCACCCATGATGCCGGCCAGCGACTCGACCCGGCTGTCGTCGGCGATCACGCCCACCTTGTCGTCCACCGTCACGGTGTTGCCGTTGAGCAGCTTGAGCGACTCGCCGGGCTGGCCCCAGCGCACCTGCAGGCCGCCGTGGATCTTGTCGAGGTCAAAAATGTGCGATGGGCGGCCGAACTCGAACATCACGTAGTTGGAGATGTCCACCAGCGGGCTGACGCTGCGCTGGCCGCAACGGGCCAGGCGGTCCGCCATCCACTGCGGCGTCTGCGCCTGGGTGTTCACCCCCTTGACCACGCGGCCACTGAAGCGGCCGCACAGGTCGGTGGCCAGCACATTCACGGCCAGCTTGTCGGCAATCTGCGTGGCCACGGCCGGGAAAGCCGGCGCCTTGAGTGGTGCACCGGTGAGGGCCGACACTTCGCGGGCGATGCCGTACACGCTCAGGCAATGCGCCAGATTGGGCGTGAGCTTGAGGGTGAACAGGGTGTCGTCCAGATTCAGATACTGGCGGATGTCCTGACCCAGCGGGGCATCCAGCGGCAGCTCCAGCAGGCCGCCGTGGTCGTCGGCGATTTTGAGCTCTTTGGCCGAGCACAGCATGCCCTGGCTTTCCACGCCGCGCAGCTTGCCTACCTTGATGACGAAAGGCTTGCCGTCTTCACCGGGCGGCAACTCGGCGCCCACCAGCGCGCAGGGCACGCGGATGCCCACGCGGGCGTTGGGCGCGCCACAAACGATGTTCAGCAGACTGCCCTGCCCCACGTCCACCTGACACACACGCAGGCGGTCGGCGTTGGGGTGCTGCACGGCCTCTTTGATTTCGCCCACCACAATTTTGGTGAAGGGCGGTGCGACAGGATGAAGCTCTTCGACTTCGAGCCCTGCCATGGTCAGGGTGTCGGCCAGTTGCTGGGTCGTCAGGTCGGGGTTGCAGAACTCGCGCAACCAGGATTCGGGAAATTGCATGACTCGGGCTCGGTATGGAACGGGACGGGTTTTACTGGAACTGGCTCAGGAAACGGATGTCACCGTCGAAGAACAGGCGCAGGTCGTTCACGCCATAGCGCAGCATGGTCAGGCGGTCCGGCCCCATGCCGAAGGCAAAGCCGATGAAGCGCTCGGGGTCCAGCCCCATGTTGCGCACCACGTTCGGGTGCACCTGACCGGAACCGGCAACTTCGAGCCAGCGGCCGGCCAGCGGCCCGGTCTGGAACTGGATGTCGATCTCTGCGCTGGGCTCGGTGAAGGGGAAGAAGCTGGGACGGAAACGCAGCACCAGATCGTCGCTTTCGAAGAAGGTGCGGCAAAAATCGGTGAAGACGACCTTCAGGTCCTTGAAGCTCACGTTCTCGCCGATCCACAGGCCTTCGCACTGGTGGAACATGGGCGAGTGGGTGGCGTCGCTGTCCACGCGGTAGGTGCGGCCCGGCGCGATCACTCGGATCTCGGGCATGCCCTGACCGGCATCGAGCTGTGCGCGGTAGCGCTTGACGTGCTGCACCGCATGGCGGATCTGCATCGGGCTGGTGTGGGTGCGCAGCAGGTGACCGCCTTCGACGTAGAAGGTGTCGTGCATGGAACGAGCCGGGTGGTCTTCGGGCGTGTTGAGCGCAGTGAAGTTGAACCAGTCGGTCTCGATCTCGGGGCCCTGGGCCACTTCAAAGCCCTGCGAGCCAAAAATCTGCTCGATCCGCTCAAGCGTCAGCGAGACGGGGTGCAGCCCCCCCACCGTGCCGCGGCGGCCGGGCAGGCTCACGTCCAGGGCCTCGGCCTTGAGCTGGGCCTGCAACTCGGCGTCCTGCAGGGCCTGACGGCGGTCGTTCAGGGCCGCCTCGATCGCCTGCTTGGCAATGTTGATGGCGGCGCCGCGGGTTTTCTTGTCTTCGACACTGAGGTTGGCCATGCCCTTCATCAGCTCGGTGACGCGACCGGCCTTGCCCAGAAACTGGGCCTTGGCGTTTTCGAGGTCCACGGGGGTTGCGGCCTGCGCAAAGCTCTGGCGCGCCGATTCAACCAGCAAGTCCAACTCGTTCATGGTGTGCAGTGTCGGGAAAATTCAATAAAAAAGGGATTGAAGCCTTTGCAAGCCTCAACCCCTTTGACGGTGCGAGTGATGGACCCGAAGGCCCACGTCGCCCGTGAAATCAGGCAGCAGCCAGCTTGGCCTTGACCTGGTTCACGATGCCAGCAAAAGCGGCCTTGTCGTGCACGGCGATGTCAGCCAGCACTTTACGGTCGATTTCGATGGCGGCCTTCTTCAGGCCGTTGGCGAACTGGCTGTAAGTCAGACCGCATTCACGCGCAGCGGCGTTGATACGGGCAATCCACAGCTGACGGAACACACGCTTCTTGGTGCGGCGGTCACGGTAGGCGTACTGACCGGCCTTCATCACCGCCTGTTTGGCGATGCGGAAGACGTTGCCGCGGCGGCCGCGGAAACCTTTGGCCAGGGCCAGGACTTTCTTGTGACGGGCGCGTGCCGTTACACCACGTTTGACGCGAGGCATATGAGTTCTCCTTGTTCGTCAGTGAATTACAGGCCAGCCGAAGGCAGCATCTGTGCCATGTGACCCATGTTGGTCTCATGCACGGCCACTGCACCGCGAAGGTGGCGTTTGTTCTTGGTGGTCTTCTTGGTCAGGATGTGACGCTTGAAGGCTTGACCGCGCTTGACGGTTCCACCGGGACGAACACGGAAGCGCTTCTTGGCGCTGCTCTTGGTCTTCATCTTGGGCATTTGAATGCTCCTTTTATTTGTGCTCGTGAGGTGTCTGCAAAGAATTTGCAGCCTTGTTGACCCCGAGACACTTCTGACGGCCGGTTTTCACCAGCCGGATTGGCAGGGCCGAGACCCCACCAAACTCCTTTACGCTGCAGCCGGCGCCTGGGGCGCTGCTTCAGCCTTGGCACCACCGGCCTTTTTCTTGCCGGGCGCGATCATCATGATCATCTGGCGACCTTCGAGCTTGGGGAACTGCTCCACCACGATCAGGTCGGCCAATTCATCGCGGATGCGCTGCAGCAGGGCCATGCCCAGCTCCTGGTGCGTGATCTCGCGGCCGCGGAAACGCAGCGTGATCTTGCACTTGTCGCCATCGGCCAGAAAGCGGCGGATGTTGCGCATCTTGATGTTGTAGTCACCGTCATCGGTACCGGGGCGGAACTTGACTTCCTTGATGTCGATCACGGTCTGCTTGGCCTTGGCCTCGGCAGCGCGCTTCTGCTCCTGGTACTTGAACTTGCCGTAGTCGACAAGCCGGCACACCGGCGGGCTGGCCGTGGGCGCAATCTCAACCAGATCCACATCCATTTCACCCGCCAAACGCAGCGCATCGGCCAGAGACATGACGCCCATGGGCTCGTTTTCTGGACCCGAAACACGGATCTCGGGGGCCGAGATTTCACGGTTCAGGCGGTGTTTGCGCTCCTCGCGTTGGCGACGGTCACGAAATTCGGTAGCGATGACTCAAGTCCTTCACAAAATCAAAGGCTGCACAAAACAGCCACTCCGCCCCGCAGGCCAAGCGTGGGTGAAAACACCATCAGGCTTTGGAAGCAATGTCCGAGGCGAGCCGTTCAATGAACGCTTCGAGGGACATCACACCGAGGTCTTTGTTACCCCGGGCGCGCACGGCGACGGTACCTGCCGCCTTTTCCTTGTCGCCCGCGACAAGGATGTAAGGCAGCTTTTGCAACGAGTGCTCGCGTATTTTATACGTGATTTTCTCGTTGCGCAGGTCCAAGTCCACCCTAAGGTCTTGATTTGGCAGTGCTTTTTGGAGTTTTGAGGCGATTTCGCGACAGTAATCGGCCTGCGCATCGGTGATGTTGAGCACAGACACCTGCGCCGGGGCCAGCCAGGTGGGCAGCGCGCCAGCGTGCTGTTCGACCAGAATTCCGATGAAACGCTCCAGACTGCCGACGATGGCGCGGTGCAGGATCACCGGACGCTGGCGGCTGCCGTCTTCGGCGGTGTATTCGGCGTCCAGACGCTCGGACAGGTTGAAGTCCACCTGAATGGTGCCGCACTGCCACTCACGGCCAATGGCGTCCTTGAGGGTGTATTCGATCTTGGGCCCATAAAAAGCACCGTCACCTTCGGAAATCACGAATTCGCAACCCGAGTGGCGCAGGCTGTCCATCAGGGCTTTTTCGGCTTTGTCCCAGAGTTCGTCCGAGCCGATGCGGGCGGCCGGGCGGGTCGACACCTTGTAGAGGATGTCGGTGAAGCCGAAATCGGCATAGACCTTCTTGAGCACCTTGGTGAAGGTGTCGCACTCGGGCAGGATCTGGTCTTCGGTACAGAAGATGTGGCCGTCGTCTTGCGTGAAGCCGCGCACGCGCATGATCCCGTGCAGGCCGCCCGAAGGCTCGTTGCGGTGGCACTGACCGAATTCACCGTAGCGCAGCGGCAGGTCGCGGTAGCTTTTGACGCCTTGCTTGAAGATCAGGATGTGGCCCGGGCAGTTCATCGGCTTCAAGGCGTAGTCGCGCTTTTCCGACTCGGTGGTGAACATGTTCTCGCGGTACTTGTCCCAGTGCCCGGTTTTTTCCCACAGGCTCTTGTCGATGATCTGCGGGCCTTTGACCTCCAGATAGCCGTTGTCGCGGTAGACCTGACGCATGTACTGCTCCACGCGCTGCCACACCGTCCAGCCCTTGGGGTGCCAGAACACCAGGCCCGGTGCATGCTCGTCGATGTGGAACAGGTCGAGTTCACGGCCGAGCTTGCGGTGGTCGCGCTTTTCGGCTTCTTCGAGGCGCAGCAGGTATTGCTGCAGGTCTTCCTTGCTGGCCCAGGCCGTGCCGTACACGCGCTGCAGCATCTCGTTCTTGCTGTCGCCACGCCAGTAGGCGCCGGCCACTTTCATGAGTTTGAAGTGCTTGAGCTTGCCGGTGCTGGGCACATGCGGGCCACGGCAGAGGTCTTCAAAGTGGCCTTCGCGGTAGAGGCTGACCTCTTCACCGGCAGGAATGGAGCCAATGATTTCGGCCTTGTAATGCTCGCCCAGCCCCTTGAAATAGGCCACGGCTTCGTCACGTGGCAACACGCGGCGCACCACAGGCTCGTCTTTGGCGGCCAGCTCGGCCATGCGCTTCTCGATCGCCACCAGGTCCTCGGGCGTGAAGGGACGGCTGTACGAGAAGTCGTAATAAAAACCGTTGTCGATCACCGGACCGATGGTGACCTGCGCCTCGGGAAACAGTTCCTTGACGGCGTAGGCCAGCAGGTGGGCGGTGGAGTGGCGGATCATCTCCAGCCCTTCGGCGTCCTTGGCCGTCACGATCGCCAGTTTCGCGTTTTGCCCGATGCGGAAGCTGGTGTCGACCAGCTGACCATCGACCTTGCCACCGAGCGCGGCCTTGGCCAGACCGGCGCCAATGGACGCGGCCACTTCGGCCACGGTCACAGGACCAGGAAACTCACGCAGGGAACCGTCAGGAAGAGTGATTTGAAGCATGTTGCGCAAATACCTTGAGGGACAGACATTCAGTTCTGTACACCACTGGCTAAAAAATAAGCGCGGCATGACCGCGCTGATGGAAAACGGAAATCATTTTCCCATAAAAAAGCCCGGGCAGGCCCGGGCTGACGGAGGATCGCCTGCCGATCAGAAGATCAGCTTCACGCCCGTCTTGGACTGGATGAACTCGGGCGAAACGCCGTCGGCCAGCTCCACCACCTTCAGGCCCTGTTCGGTCACGTCCATCACGCCCAGGTCGGTGATGATGCGGTCGACCACGGCCTTGCCGGTCAAGGGCAGCGTGCATTCGGGCAGGATTTTCAGGTCTTCGGTGCCGTCCTTCTTCTTGGCGACGTGCTCCATCAGCACGATCACTCGTTTGACGCCAGCGACCAGGTCCATGGCGCCGCCCATGCCCTTGACCATCTTGCCGGGAATCATCCAGTTGGCCAGATCGCCCTTGTCGGTGACCTGCATGGCGCCCAGGATGGACAGGTTGATCTTGCCGCCACGGATCATGGCGAACGACTGGTCGGAGCCGAAAATCGACGAGCCCTTGATGGTCGTCACCGTCTGCTTGCCGGCATTGATCAGGTCGGCATCGACTTCATCCTCGTAGGGAAACGGGCCGATCCCCAGCATGCCGTTTTCACTCTGCAGCCAGACTTCGACATGGTCGGGCACATGGTTGGCCACCAGCGTCGGAATGCCGATGCCAAGGTTGACGTAGAAACCGTCCTGCAGTTCGGAAGCCGCTTTGGCGGCCATTTGGTCTTGGGTCCAGGGCATATCTAACTCCTTAATCAGTCGGGGACAGAGCTGAAGATCTGTCCCCGAAGTCATTTATTTTCGGTCGCGGGTCGTGCGCTTTTCGATGCGCTTTTCGGGCGTGGGGTTGTGCACGATGCGGTGCACATAGATGCCCGGCAGGTGGATGTCGTCGGGGGCCAGCTCGCCGGTGGCGACGACGCGTTCAACCTCGACCACGCAGATCTTGCCGGCGGTGGCCGCGGCAGGGTTAAAGTTGCGCGCCGTCAGGTTGAAGCGCAGGTTGCCCGAACGGTCCGCCACGTCAGCCTTGATGAGAGCTACATCGGGCACCAGCGAGCGCTCCATGACGTAGGTTTCGCCATCGAACTCACGCAGCTCCTTGCCGTCGGCCACCATGGTGCCGACACCGGTCTTGGTGAAGAAGGCGGGAATGCCGGCGCCACCGGCGCGCAGCTTCTCGGCCAGCGTGCCCTGGGGGGTGAATTCGAGCTCGAGTTCACCGGCCAGGTACTGGCGCTCAAACTCCTTGTTCTCGCCCACGTAGGACGAAATCATTTTCCTGATCTGGCGGGTTTCCAGCAGCTTGCCCAGACCGAAGCCGTCCACACCGGCGTTGTTGGAAATCACGGTCAGGTTTTTGGCACCCGTGTCGCGCAGCGCGTCGATCAGGGCTTCGGGAATGCCGCACAGGCCAAAACCGCCCACGGCAAGCATCTGGCCGTCGGACACGATGTCCTTGAGCGCCTCGGCGGCAGAGGGAAAGACTTTGTTCACACAGATCTCCTGTTGGGGATGGATGCCGCTACGATACTACGTATCCCGATACGTAGTTTTTCGTAATGGACTCCCCCAACACCAGCCCCCCGCCCGCCTCTGACATCGACTACCGCCTGGCCTTTGATCTTGCGCCGGTGGGCATGGTGCTCTCGCGCAACCGGGCCATTGTCGACTGCAACCAGCGGGTGTGTGAGATGTTTGGCGCTTCGCGCGAACAGCTGATTGGCCAGAGCTTTCAGCTGCTCTACCCCAGTGCCGACGAATACGAGCGCACCGGCCAGCGCATCGCGCCCATCCTGAACGCCAACGGGGTCTATGCCGACGACCGCGTCATGAAGCGCGTGGGCGGTCGGCTGCAGGGCGAGACCTTCTGGTGCCATGTGACGGGCCGCGCCCTGAACCGCGATGCGCCGCACGAGGCCGGCATCTGGACCTTTGAAGACCTCTCGGCCCGCAAGCCGGTCAAGGCCGAGCTCACCGCCCGCGAGCGCGAGGTGGCGGCGCACCTGATGGACGGCCTGACCAGCAAGGAGATTGGCCGCGCTTTGGGCATCAGCCACCGCACGGTCGAGATCTACCGCGTCAAGCTCATGCGCAAGTACCAGGCCGGCAGCGCGGCCGACCTGATCCAGAAACTGGTGCGCGGCTGAATCAGCCCTTGGCTTCGACCACTTCAGTCACGCAGCGGAAGGCGTCGATCGCCGTCGGGAAGCCGCAGTACACCGTGGCGTGCAGCATCACCTCGCGCAGCTCCTCGGGCGTCACACCGTTGTTGAGCGCGCCACGCACATGTGCCTTGAGCTCGTGCTGCTTGCCTTGCGCCGTGAGCATGGCCACCGTGATCAGGCTGCGGGTGCGCAGGTCGAGTCCCGGTCGCTGCCAGACATTGCCCCAGGCGTTGCGGGTGATGAACTCCTGCATCGGCAGGGTGTAGTCGCTGGCACCGGCCAGGGCCCGGTCCACATATTCGTTGCCCATGACCTGGTTGCGCGTGGCCAGGCCCGCCTGCAAGGCGGCGTCCCGGGGAAGGTCATTCTGTGTTTTGGACATGACAGGCTCCTGCAAATGCCCGTGAGCATAATGGACCGGCAAGGAGACCCGCATGAGCACCCGTTACCCCTTCCCCGACATCCAGAACCTGCCCGAAGACCTGCGAAGCAAAATCCTCGAAGTGCAGGAAAAAGCCGGCTTTGTGCCCAACGTGTTTCTGGCCCTGGCCCGCCGCCCGGCCGAGTGGCGCGCCTTTTTTGCCTACCACGATGCGCTCATGGTGCCCGAGAGCGTGGGCCGAACCAGCAACCTGACCAAGGGCGACCGCGAGATGATCGTCACCACCACCAGCGCGGCCAACCAATGCCTGTACTGCGTGGTGGCCCATGGCGCCATCCTGCGCATTTACGAAAAGAAACCCCTGGTGGCCGACCAGGTGGCCGTCAACTACCGCAAGGCCGACATCACCCCCCGCCAGCGCGCCATGCTGGACTTTGCGATGAAAGTCTGCACCGCATCCGATCAGGTGGAAGACGCCGACTTTGCAGCCCTGCACGCCCATGGTTTTGACGACGAAGACATCTGGGACATCACCGCCATCACCGCCTTTTTCGGCCTCTCCAACCGCATGGCCAGCGTGACCGGCATGATGCCCAACCCCGAGTTCTACCTGATGGGTCGGGTGCCCAAGAGCAAAGGCTGATTCGCGTCAAACCACGAGCGCCAAATATGAGTACTATTGGATTCATTCAAACACTTTGGTGGTGACCCATGACAACCCAGCCCGCTGTCCATGATTTGCCTGCACTGACCGTACGGCGCCTCAGTGTGGACCTGTCCAAAGGTTTCTCGCGCCACTGGAACAACGGCGACGCCTTCAGGACGGCCTTTTGCAATGCCCTGTCGATGAGCTTTCCGGTAGGCGAGCAGTTCTTCATCGATGCGGTGCGTGAAGGCGCCAGACACCTGCCGGACACGGCCGAAAACGCCCCCCTCAAGGAGGTGGTGCGCGGCTTCATCGGGCAGGAGGCCACCCACCGCCACCTGCACGGGCTCTACAACGCCCAGCTCGAAAAGCAGGGTCTCGTCAACCACTGGGGTCCGCGCGCCGCGCGCCGCCTGGAAACCGGTCGCCAGCGCATGTTCAGAACGTCCGACAAAGGCTTTCTGCACGAACTGGCCTTGACCGCAGCGTACGAGCACTTCACCGCCATCTTTGGCGAGCTGACGCTGGACCGCATCGGCCAGGCTGGCGATGTGCTGGCAGGCGCCGAGGAGCCGCTGCAGACACTCTGGCGCTGGCACGCCGCCGAAGAGTCAGAACACAAAAGCGTGGCGTTCGAGCTGTATCTGCGCCTGGGCGGCAACTACCGCTGGCGCATGCGCTGGTTCCTGTATGTGGCGCTGCAGTTCACACTCGACGCCACACGGCAGACGCTGCACAACCTCTGGCGCGACCGCACGCTGCACAAGCCCTCAACCTGGCTGTCGGGGTTTCGCTTTCTTGTTGGCCGCCATGGCCTGCTCTGGCGCGCTGCCGGTCCGCTGATGGCGTATGGCCGACGTGACTTTCACCCCGACCAGCAGGGCGACCCCGAGCTGT
>JAYRQF010000036.1:0-8300 GCA_041910735.1 Limnohabitans sp. | reverse complement strand
GCTTTGACCTGCAGGTCAAGCTGGGCTTCATGCTGGGGCCTTTGGCCGGCAGGATCGAAGCGCAGATCCGCCAAAGCCTGGACGAGTTGCTCGGCCAGGGCTGATCGGGGTTCAGGGCAGCTCGGTGTTCTCGGCGGGGGCGCTCGCAGAGCGCGGCCCCACGTTGCCCAGCCGCGCCTTGAGCGACTGCGGCTGACCGGTGATGAGGGCTGCGTAGTTGGTGGTGTTGGACAACACCTTCTTGACGTAGTCGCGCGTTTCCTGGAAAGGCACGTTCTCGGCCCAGATGGCGCCTTCGAGCACCGGCCCCTCGCGCCATTTGCGCGGGCGCCCCGGACCGGCGTTGTAGGCCGCCGCCGCCATGGGCATGGAACCACCGAAATCATCGAGCACCAGCTTGAGGTAGCCGGTGCCAATCGCCACATTGGTTTCCTTGTCGGTGATCTGCTCGGGTGTGAAGCCGGTCAGGCCGATTTTTTTGGCGGTCCATTTGGCGGTGGCGGGCATCACCTGCATCAGGCCCGATGCACCCACATGCGAGCGCGCGTCCATGATGAAGCGGCTTTCCTGGCGAATCAGGCCGTACACATAGGCCGGGTCCAGCCCGATGCCATTGGCACGCCGCAACACGATCTCGCGCAGCGGCATGGGAAAGCGCTGCTCGAAGTCGGTCACGCCTTTGGTGCGGTCACTGGTGTTGATGCAGCGGTCCCAGACCTGGCGCTGGCAGGCGAAGTCGGCGGCGGCCAGCAGCTCGCGGTCGCTCATGCCTCCAGGTGTGTGCAGGTTGGTGCTGTAGTTCCACTCGCGGTTGCCTTCGGCGCGCAAACCGATCTGTATGGCGTAGAGCGCCCGCTGCAGGCCCGGGTTGGCAAAGGCCTGAGCCTTTTCGGTGGCGCTCAGGGGCATGGGGGCAGGCGGCACGGTGATGCTCTGGCCCAGTTCTTCGAGTGCCAGCTGCTCGTAAAAGCTGCGCACGCTGGCGATGCCGCGCAGCAGTTCCTGCGCCTGCTGGCGCTGGGCATCGCTGCTGGCGCTGGCCAGCAGGGCGCGTGCACGCCAGTAAACCCAGGCGGGGTCTTTCTGCGCTTCGGGGCTGAGGGCTTCGGTGGCAGAAAGCACCTGACGCCACTGGCCCGAGCGCAGGGCCGCGCGCACTTTCCACATCAGCAGCTCGTCATTCAGGTCGCTGTCGCGGTGGACTTTGGCGAAATATCCGCTCGCGTTGTCCTGCAGTTTGAAGGCGGCCTGCTTGCCGATCACAGCCCAGGTCCAGTTCTTTTCTTCACTGCTGAGCATCAGCCCCCAGCGCTTGTCCAGCAGGCTGGCGGCCTTGTCCGGATCGCTGGCGGCCAGCCGGATCAGGGCCAGCACGGCCAGTTCCTTGCGGTTGCGTGTGACGGCGACGATGCGTTTGTCGAGGTATTTGGCCGGGTCGTTGAAGATCAACGTCACCTGCTCGGACAGCCGCGGGGCCTCAATGTCAGCGGCGTCTTTGGCAGCCTTGGGCTTGTTGGCGTCCATGGCGATGCGGGCCTTGCGCCAGAGTTCCACGCCGTTGATCTTTTTGCCGGAATGCAGGTGCTCGGCCAGCCAGGTGCAACCGTCGTCGGCGTCGCGCTGGGCGTACCACAGGCGCAGTGCATCGTGGGCCACATCGCGTTTGCTCAGCACCGCATCGGCCGCCAGCGCGTAGCAGCGCACCTCGCGGTCGTCCTGCATGCGGTATTTGGGGAATTCGACAGCGATCGTGCTCCATTCGCGCCGTTTGCCCAGCAGCTGCAGCCAGTCGTTGCGCAGGCGGTCTTCGTAGTAGGTTCCGGCGTAGCGGGCCAGGAAGGCCTGTATTTCGCCTTCGCCAGCCGTGTCCAGCCGGCTGCGCAACTCCCAGTAGGCGGCCAGCGGCTCCAGCGTGTGGCCCTGCACCTGAGGCAGCAGACTGGCGAGGCGGGCGCGGTCCATCTTGCGCCAGGCCTGGTGCATGTCGAGCACTGCGTCGTCGCCACGTTTGGGCACCTGGGCGCAGGCGGGCAGCATCAGGGCAAGGGACAGGACACCGGGCAGTGTCAGAATGGATGGCAATCGCTTGAAAAAAGGCATGCCCGATTATGGACAAAGCACAGGCCAAGAAGGCCCTGCGTCAGACCCTGATTGAAGAAAGACTGAACCTCTCGGACCGGCTGCAACGGGCCGAGGCCCTGCAGCGTGTCATGCGCATCTGGCTGGTGGGCCGGCCTGACACCGTGATCGGGGCCTACTGGCCGATCAAGGGCGAGTTCGATCCGCTGCCAGCCCTGCACCGCTGGAAGGAAGACGGCGAGTTGCTGGATGAACCTCTGCGCCGGCGCATCGGGCTGCCGGTGGTCAACAAGCAGCACAAGACGCTCACTTTCCACGCCTGGTATCCCGGTTGCCCGATGGAAGAGGACGCCTATGGCATCCCCAAGCCCAAGGACACCGAAATCATCGTGCCCACACTGCTGTTTGTGCCTTGTGTGGGCTACGGTGCGGGCGGCTACCGCCTGGGCTATGGTGGTGGTTTTTACGACCGCACCCTGGCCACGCTGCAGCCCAAGCCCTTCACCGTTGGGCTGGGCTACACCAACGGTTTTGTGGAAGACCTGGAGCCTGAGGCGCACGACGAGCCGCTGGACGCCATCCTCAACGACAACGGCGTGGTCTGGCCGCTCTGACCGGTCCGACGCGGCTCATTCGCCCATGGCCAGGCGGGTGCTGTTGGCCTCGGCCTTGAGCCATTCGCAAAAGGCCACAACCTCGGGTTTGCTGCCCGCGCGCGGCGCGGTGACCAGCCAGTAGGCCATCGGGGTCTGCAGGCGGGTGTCCGGCAGCACTTCCACCAGATCGCCACGCGCCAGGTTCTCGGCCACCAGCGGCAGTCGGGCCAGTGCCACGCCCTGCCCGGCCAGCGCGGCCTGGGCGTTCTGATAGGCGTAGTTGAAATACAGCCAGCGTTGCGGTGCCAGTGTTGGCGCGGTCTTCTGGCGTTGGCCGGCAACGGCGGCTTCGGCGGCAAAGTGGTCCAGCCAGCGGCGCCAGCTCAGCCATTCGAGGTTGGGGCTTTTCTCGATGTCGCCTGATTCGATCAGGGTGCATTGCCTCAGGTCGCTGACGCGGTGGATGGCCTGGTGCTGCAGCAGCCAGCGGCTGGCCACCGGTGTGATCTGCTCCCCGAACAGCCGCACCGCAGAGGCAGGCATCTGTTGCGGGCGGGCATAACGCAGCGCCAGATCCACGTCGGAGGTGGTCAGGTCCACGTACTGGTCCGAGGCGTCGATGCGGATGTCGATTTCGGGGTGCTCGCGCTGGAAGATTTCCAGCCGCGGTATCAGCCACATGCTGGCAAACGATGCCCAGGTGGTGACCGAGACGATCTTGCGCCCATGGCTGTGCCGGATTTGCTGCACGGCGGAGTCGATCTGGCCCAGCGCCGTGCCGCAGGCGCGCAGCAGCAGGCCGCCGGCCTGAGTCAGTTCCACGCTGCGCGTATGGCGCAGAAACAGGACCGTACCCACTTCGTGCTCCAGCGCCTGGATCTGGCGGCTGACCGCGCTTTGGGTGAGGGCCAGTTCTTCGGCAGCGGCGCGAAAGTTCAGGTGCCGGGCTACGGCCATGAAGGCCCGCAGATAGCCGGCCGATACAGGGCGCTGACGTGCGGGTCGGGGTGAGGGCGTCACGGTTTAATTGATGCGTTTTTCGAATCAATAGTGTAGAGGGATTTCATTGGAAAACGAACGCCAGATAACGCACCATGGGTGGTCCTGAGGCTTTTTATTGAAGGAGTTTGCAATGCCCGAACAGGATCTGTGCCCATCTCTGCAACATTGTCAGAAGCACCATGCGCGTTGGCCAGGCGCCTGGCATCTGGCGCCGCGTCGCGCCATCAGCCTGATGCCGCGCAAGGCGAGCCAGATTCTGATTGTTCAGGGTTGTGCATGGATCACCTGGGAGGCTGGCACGTTCGGCATGCCTGCTGCCGGGCGGGACGTGTTTCTGGCTACGGGGCAGATTCTGGATGTGCCGGCCGGCGTCAGGCTGGTGATGGAGTCGGTGGATGTGCAGCAGGCGGTGGACTTTGACTGGCGTACGATGCCGCCCGAACTGGCACCGCGACAGGCCGCACCCGTGCGCATGTTGTTGCAACGCTGGGGCTATGCCTGGCTGGAACTGGTGCAAGCCAGTGCTCACTTGTTGTGTGGACTTGGGCGCCACGGCTGGCGGCCGGTGCGCGGGCGCAAGGCACTGAACCCGGTGCTCTGAACGGCGGGGCGTGGCTGGCACAATGCCGCCATGGCCCGTCCCAAATCTGCCACCCACGACCTCAAGCGCGATGCCATCCTCGACATCGCGGCGCAGTGTTTTGCCGAGCGCAGCTATCCGGCGGCGAGCATGAACGAGATTGCTGCCGCCTGCGGCACATCCAAGGCCCGCCTCTACCACTACTACGAGAGCAAGGACGCGATCCTGTTTGACCTGTTGGACCGGCACACCCAGCGCCTGCTCGCCCTGATTGCCCAGGCCGAGGCCAAGGCGCAGCGCCAGAACCTGGACGACCGTGCCGCTTTGCACGAGCTGGTGCGGGCTTTCCTGCAGGAATACGAAACCTCGGCCACGCGCCATGCGGCACTGCTCAACGACACCAAGTTCCTCAGCGGCGAGCCCGATGCCGCGCTGGGCGATGTCTCACCTCGGGATCTGGTCCTCAACCGCCAGCGCGACATCGTGGCGGCCATGACCCGGTTCCTCAAACGCGCCTACCCCGCGCGCCTGACCGCGGCCAACCAGACGGCCCTGACCATGCTGCTGCTGGGCATGATCAACTGGACCTTCACCTGGTTGCGACCGGGTGGCCCGATGAGCTACGCCGACTTTGCGCAGGAGGTGATCGCCGTGCTCGAAAAGGGCATGGGGTAAATTTACCAATGCGTAATTCGTTTCGTTTAGGTAAAATTGAGCGATTCACCCCCCCCAACCCGGAGACCCCCATGTCCAAAGCCTTTGCCAGCCAGGCCGACCTGACTGAAAAGAAAGTCACCTTCGAACAGCTCAGCCAACACTGCTGGGCCTACACCGCCGAAGGCGACCCGAACTCCGGCGTCATCATCGGTGACCGCTACATCCTGGTCAGCGACACCACGGCCACCCCGGCCATGGCGCAGGACCTGATCAAGAAAATCCGTACCGTCAGCGACCTGCCGATCAAGTATGTGCTGCTGACCCACTACCACGCGGTGCGCGTGCTCGGCGCCTACGCCTACGCTGCTGAAGGTGCGACCGAAATCATTGCCAGCCAGGGCACGCTGGACCTGATCAAGGAGCGCGGCGCGCAGGACATGAAGAGCGAGATGGAGCGCTTCCCGCGCCTCTTCCGCGGCGCCGACACGGTGCCTGGCCTGACCTGGCCGACCATGGTGGTGGGTGGTGGCGAACCGACGAAGGGCGAAGTGCCCGGCAAGCTCAGCATCAACCTGGGTGGTGTGGTGGTGCAGATCTGGCATCCGGGTCCCGGCCACACCAAGGGCGACACCATCGCCTGGGTGGAAGAAGAAAAAGTGCTCTACAGCGGTGACCTGGTCGAATACGAAGCCGGTGTCTACACCGGTGACGCCCAACTCGAAGAGTGGCCCGCCACTCTGGAAGCCCTGCGTGCGCTCAAGCCCGAATTCATCGTGCCTGGTCGCGGCGAAGCCATGAAGGGCAATGCCAACGTCAACAAGGCCCTTGACTACACCAGGCTGTGGGTTGAGACGCTGTACCGCTGCGGCCGCGAAGCCGTGGCCGCCGGCATGGACCTCAAGGCCGCCATGGCACATACCCGCAAGGCCATGGACCCGATCTTCGGCCATGTGTTCATTTACGAGCACTGCCTGCCGTTTGACGTGACCCGTGCCTTTGACGAGGCCAGCGGCATCAAGAACCCCCGCATCTGGACCGCTGAACGCGACATGGCGATGTGGAAGTCCCTGCAGGACTGATGCAGTTCAGGGCCTGATGCCCGCCAGTTCGCGCAGGTCTTTTTCATATGCGCGCAGCCTGCGGGCGGCCCGCTGGCGTTGTTCGGCGCTGGTGCTGTTGTGCAGTTCGGCCAGGTTTTGGCAGGACTGCGTGACAAAACTCCGCCAGAGCTGACGGTCTGCTCCCGCGGGTGCTTGCACCCATTGTTGCCAGGCTGCCTGAAGCGTGTTTTCGGTCTGCTGTGGGTTCAGCCCGTCTTGTTGCAGGCGTTGCAGAGCAGAAAGCAGCAACTGCTGGCGCCGCAGGCGTTCCCGACGGCCCCATTCGGCATTCCAGACGGATTTTTGCAACTGAGAACGCAGCAGGGCAGTTTGTTGGTCGCTCAGGCTGCCGTAGAAGTCGCTGTAGCGCGAAACGGCTTTGTCCAGCCTGCGCTTCAGGCGGTCTTCTGCGCTGCCGCTTTGCCATTCCTTTTCCCAGTCTTCATTTTTGTCTTCCTGGTGGCGAGCCAGATGTCGCAGCTGCTCTGGCTGCAACTGTCTGGCGACCGGTACGGCCAGCCGGATGCCCTGCGCCATGAAGCGGTCCATGCCCTCAACCACTTGTGACCAGACATCACAGACTTGCTGGGCGTCCACGTCGCTGTTGCTCATGGTCTGCAGCTTTTGCAGCAGGTCGGCATAGGGGACCAGCTCTTTTTCACGGTGCCAGCGGTGCAACTGCTGCAAGGCCTCGCGCAGGCGATCAGACTGTGAACTGTCAAACGAAAACTGGCTGTCCAGCCACCAGTAGCCCAGGCTGGGGGCCTGGTTGTAGCCGAACTTGAGGGTGCTGCAGCCTTGCAGGGCCATGGCCAGCAGGACGGCAGCGAGCAGTCTGAACATCAGTGCACCCCCTGCAGGTCCAGCGACCAGGCAACGAAATAGCCATTGTTGTTGTTCTGGCTGGCGTCTGTGATGTCGAGTCTCCACGGGCCTGCGAACTGGGCCAGCGCGTGCATGTCCGGGGTGCCACCGCTGCAGGAAGTCAAAAGTGCTGCGCCGCCCAGCAATCCAAGTGTCAGGAGTGGTTTCATGGTGATTCCGGTTTTTTGTCCATTGTGTACCGTTTGGCCCGTGCGTCAGCGCATGCTTCGGTCCGATGGCCGTGGCGATAATGCAGGATTGTTTTCGACAAGCGATGACACAAAGGATCAAGATGACTCAGAACAGCGTCCGCGCGCTCGATGTGGTGGTCATGGCGGCCGGCAAGGGCACGCGCATGAAGAGCCGTCGCCCCAAGGTGTTGCAGGATTTGGCCGGGCAGCCGCTGGTGCAGCATGTGCTGGGCACGGCCGCGAAGCTGCATGCGCGTTCGGCGGTGGTCATCACCGGGCATGGCGCCGACGAGGTGGAAAAGGCCCTGACCGCGCGCGAACAGGGGCTGGACTTGCGCTTTGTGCGTCAGGAACCGCAGCTGGGCACGGGGCATGCCGTGCAGCAGGCGGTGCCGGTGCTGGCCGACGATGGCGTGGTGGTGGTGCTGTCGGGCGATGTGCCGCTGACGCAGGCCGAAACCCTGCAGGCGCTGGTGTCAGCGTGCGACGGCGACCGGCTGGCCCTGCTGACGCTGGAAATGGACGATCCGACCGGATACGGGCGCATCGTGCGCAGCCCGAGTGGTTCTGTGCATGCCATCGTCGAGCACAAGGACGCCAACGAGGCGCAGCGCGCCATCCGCGAAATCTACAGCGGCATCATGGCGGTGCCGGCGCGCCTGCTCAAAGGCTGGCTGGCCCGGCTGGACAACCGCAACGCGCAAAACGAGTATTACCTGACCGACATCGTCAAGTTCGCGGTGGCCGATGGCGTGCAGGTGGTGGCCCACACCATCCGCGACGCGGTGCAGGTGGCCGGCGTCAACAGCCCGCAGCAACTGGCCGAACTGGAGAGGGCCTGCCAGATGCGTCAGGCCGAGGCCCTGATGGCGGCCGGTGTGCGCCTGAAAGACCCGGCCCGCCTCGATGTGCGAGGCGAACTGGCCTGCGGTCAGGATGTGGAGATCGACGTCAACTGCATCTTCGAGGGCCGCGTGGCGCTGGGCGACGGCGTGCGCATCGGCGCCAACTGCTGCATTGCCAACGCCAGCATCGAGGCCGGTGCGGTGATCCATCCCTACACCCACATCGACGGCGAGAAAGCCGGCGTGGTGGTCGGCCCGGGTGCGCTGGTCGGCCCGTTCGCGCGCCTGCGTCCGGGTGCGCGGCTCGGCGCCGAGGTGCACATCGGCAATTTCGTGGAAGTCAAGAACAGCACGCTGGCCGCGGGTGCCAAGGCCAACCACCTGGC
>JAYRQF010000035.1:0-4487 GCA_041910735.1 Limnohabitans sp. | reverse complement strand
GCACATCCTCATGCGCAGGTCGTCTTGCGCGACACCGGACCCGCGATGGGGCGCGTCAGGTCGGTGGCGTGGCCGGCAAGTTCGTCGCCGTCCAGGGCGAGCTGCAGGCGGGCCCACAGGGCCTTGCGGTTGGCCTCGTCTTCGAGCACTTTCTTTTTGATGTGGTCCATGCCGACACGGTGCATGTAATGCACGGTGCGCTCGAGGTACCAGCCTTCTTCGCGGTAAAGCTGCATGAAGGCGCCGGTGTACTCCAGCACTTCCTCGGCGGTCTTGAGCTTGACGAAGAACTCGGCCACTTCGGTCTTGATGCCGCCGTTGCCGCCGATGTACATCTCCCAGCCGCTGTCCACGCCGATGATGCCCACGTCCTTGATGCCGGCTTCGGCGCAGTTGCGCGGGCAGCCGCTGACGGCGAACTTGACTTTGTGCGGTGCGTACATGCGCCACATGGCCTTTTCGAGGTCTTTGCCCATCTGGGTGCTGTCCTGAGTGCCCATGCGACACCATTCGCTGCCCACGCAGGTTTTGACGGTGCGCAGCGCCTTGGCGTAGGCGTGGCCGCAGGGCATGCCGATGTCTTTCCAGACGTTGACCAGATCCTCTTTTTTCACGCCCAGCAGGTCGATGCGCTGGCCGCCCGTGACCTTGACGGTCGGGATCTGGTACTTGTCGACCACGTCGGCGATGCGGCGCAGCTCGTCGGCCGTGGTTTCACCGCCCCACATGCGCGGGATCACGCTGTAGGTGCCGTCTTTCTGGATGTTGGCGTGGCTGCGTTCGTTGATGAAGCGGCTTTGCGGATCGTCCTGCGCCTCCTTGGGCCAGGTGCTGATCAGGTAGTAGTTGACGGCGGGGCGGCAGCTGGCGCAGCCGTTGGGCGTGCGCCACTCCAGAAACCTGAACACGCTGCCGGTGGTCAGCAGTTTGTGCTCCTTGATCGCATCGCGCACCGCCTGATGTCCGTGCGAGGTGCAGCCACAGATCGGCTTCATCTTGGGCGTGGCCGAGTAGTCACCGCCCGCGGTGAACATCAGGATCTGCTCCACCAGACCGGTGCAGGAGCCGCAGCTGGCGC
This sequence comes from Limnohabitans sp., assembly GCA_041910735.1. Lineage (GTDB taxonomy): Bacteria > Pseudomonadota > Gammaproteobacteria > Burkholderiales > Burkholderiaceae_C > Limnohabitans_A. Next base: position 3,409 of record JAYRQF010000035.1, on the reverse strand, counting down.
TGGCCTTGGTCTGCTTGCGCACCTCGTCCAGGGTGAACAGGCCCTTGTCCTTGATGGCCTTGCAGATGGCCCCCTTGGTCACGCCGTTGCAGCCACATACTTCGTCGCTGTCAGCCATGGCGGTGGCTTTGCTCTGCCCTTGGTGGCCCACATCACCGATGTTCGATTCGCCAAACATCAGCTTGTCGCGGATGTCTGCCACGCTGCGGCCTTCGCGCAGCAGCTTGAAGTACCAGCTGCCGTCCACCGTGTCGCCGTACAGGCAGGCGCCCACCAGCTTGTCGTCCTTGAGCACGAGGCGTTTGTAGACGCCGCCGGCCGGGTCGCTCATCACGATCTCGTCGGTACCTTCGCCGCCCATGAACTCGCCCGCGCTGAACAGGTCGATGCCCGTCACCTTGAGCTTGGTCGAGGTCTGCGAGCCCAGGTAGCGGGCGATGCCGAACTCGGCCAGGTGGTTGGCCAGCACCTTGCCCTGCTCGAACAGCGGGGCCACCAGACCGTAGGCGATGCCGCGGTGCGCCGCGCATTCGCCCAGTGCCCAGATGCGTGCATCGGTCACGGTCTGCATCGTGTCGGTGACGACGATGCCACGGTTCACATGCAGGCCCATGCTTTCGGCCAGCTGCGTGTTGGGCCGGATGCCCACGGCCATGACCACCAGGTCAGCGGCCACATGGCTGCCGTCCTTGAACTCCACTTTGGCCACGCGGCCACTGTCCCCAGCCAGCAGTGCCGAAGTCTGTGCGCTCATGCGGAACTGCATGCCACGCGCCTCCAAAGAAGCTTGCAGCATCTGGCCCGCCACCTTGTCGAGCTGGCGCTCCATCAGCCATTCGCCCACATGCACCACGGTGACCTGCATGCCGCGCTTCATGAGGCCGTTCGCGGCCTCCAGGCCGAGCAGGCCGCCACCAATCACCACCGCATGTCGGTATTGCGCGGCCGCATCGATCATGGCCTGCGTGTCGGCGATGTCGCGGTAGGCCAGCACGCCGGGCAGGTCGTGCCCCGGCAGCGGCAGGATGAAGGGGTTGGATCCGGTCGCGAGGATCAAGCGGTCGTAGCCGGCCTGCACGGTCTCGCCTCGATCGTTGGTGCCGGTCACGGTGCGGTGCACCCGGTCCACCTGCGTGACCTTGAAACCCGCGTGCAGCGTGATGCCGTTGTCCTGGTACCAGGCCCAGTCGTTGAGCACGATCTCGTCGAGCGTTTGCTCGCCCGCCAGCACCGGCGAGAGCAGGATGCGGTTGTAGTTGGGGTGCGGCTCGGCGCCGAACACGGTGATGTCGTACAGGTCAGGGGCGAGCTTGAGCAGCTCTTCGAGGGCCCGCACACCGGCCATGCCGTTGCCGACCATGACCAGTTTCATTTTCGTTTTGGGGGTGACGCGCATGTCCATGGTGTTCCTTTGATCAGTTGGGGACAGAGCTGAAGATCTGTCCCGCAAAGTCTTAAGCTGCCTTCTCAACATGCCCCTGACGGGTGTAGAGGAAGTCGATCACCGCCTTGCGGTATTGCTGGTACCGGGCGTTGTCGGCCAGCTCGATCCGCGAGCGCGGCCGCGGCAGGTCGACGTGCAGCACCTCGCCAATCGTGGCGGCGGGGCCGTTGGTCATCATCACGATCTTGTCGGACAGCAGCACGGCTTCGTCCACGTCGTGCGTGACCATGACGACGGTGGCTTGCGTCTTGGCGACGATCTCCAGCAGCTCGTCCTGCAGCTTGGCGCGCGTGAGGGCGTCCAGCGCGCCAAAGGGCTCGTCCATCAGCAAGACTTTGGGCTCCATGGCCAGCGCACGGGCGATGCCCACGCGCTGCTACATGCCGCCCGAGATTTCCCCGGGGCGCTTTTGCGCCGCGTGGCTCAGGCTCACCAGGGCCAGTGCGGCGTCGGTGCGTGCGCGCAGCTGGGCCTTGCTTTCGGCCCGGCCAAACACGCGTTCGATGCCCAGGTACACGTTGTCAAAACAGGTCAGCCAGGGCAGCAGCGAATGGTTCTGGAACACCACGGCGCGGTCTGGGCCGGGGCCGGCGATCTCGCGGTTGGCGCACAGCAGCACGCCATGGGTGGGGGTGGTCAGGCCGGCGATCAGGTTGAGCAGGGTGGACTTGCCGCAGCCCGAGTGGCCGATCAGGGCCACGAACTCGCCCTTGGCGATGTTGAGCTGGATGTCCCGCAGGGCCGGGAACAGGCCCTTGGCGGTCTTGAAGGTCTGCTCGACGTTCTGGATCTGGATGAATTTGTCGGCGTTCATGATTTCACGTCCTCCCATGTGAATGCAGTGGCCACGCGGATCAGGGCGTATTCGAGGACCAGCCCGACGCCGCCGATCACGAAGATCGCGATGATGATGTTCTTGACATTCAGGTTGTTCCACTCGTCCCAGACCCAGAAGCCGATGCCTACGCCACCCGTGAGCATCTCGGCGGCCACGATCACCAGCCAGGCGGTGCCCACGGCCAGGCGCACACCGGTCAGCATGTAAGGCAGCACGGCGGGGAACAGGATGGTGGTGGCGATCTTCCATTCGGACAGGTTGAGCACGCGGGCTACGTTCATGTAGTCCTGCGGCACGCGCTGCACGCCCACGGCGGTGTTGATGACCATGGGCCAGATCGAGCAGATGAAGATGGTCCAGATGGCCGCCGGGTTGGCCCCTTTGAAGACCAGCAGGCCGATCGGTAGCCAGGCCAGCGGTGAGACCGGACGCAGCAGGCTGATGAGCGGGTTGAACATGCGCGAGAGGAAGGCAAAGCGCCCGATCACGAAACCTGCCGGGATGCCCACCAGCGCGGCCAGACCGAAGCCCATGGCCACGCGTTCGAGCGACATCAGCACGTTCCAGCCCACGCCCTGGTCGTTGGGGCCTTTGCGGTAGAACGGGTCGCTGAAAACGTCGATCGCCTGCAGGCTGGTCTCCCAGGGGCTGGGGATGCTGCCTTTGGTGGTGATGGACACCAGAGCCCAGATGCCGACCAGCAGGGCAAAACCGGACACGGGCGGCAAAACGGCCAGCCAGAAGGGACGCCAGTCTTTTCTTTCCATGTTGTTCCCCTCAGGCCTTGAGCTTGAAGCTGTCGGCGTATTTCTTGGGGTCCTTGCCATCCCAGACCACACCGTCGGTCAGCTTGTGGCTGCGCATGTCGCTTTTGGGGATGGGCGCACCCGCGGCAGTGGCGGCCTGTTTGTAGAGGTCGATCTGGTTGATCTGCCTGGCCACGGCCAGGTAGTCGGGGTGGTCCTTGAGCAGGCCCCAGCGCTTGTGCTGGGTCAGGAACCACATGCCGTCGGACAGGTAAGGGAAGGTCACCGCGCCGTCGCCATAAAACTTCATGTGGTTGGGGTCGTCCCAGGTCTTGCCCATGCCGTTCTGGTAACGACCCAGAATGCGCTGGTTGATCGCGT
>JAYRQF010000034.1:0-2212 GCA_041910735.1 Limnohabitans sp. | reverse complement strand
CGCCGAAGCGCTGCGCACGCGCGAACTGCTCAACACCGCGCGGAGCTGAAAGCACAGGTGGGTCGTATCTGGCCGTACCGTCGTGTCGTCCTGCGCATCCGGTTGAGCCAAGTCACGGTTCTCAGCGTCTGGCTTGATGCGCTCGAGGTCCAAACGGCGATCAATTGTTACATGTGTTATACTGATCTCAGTCAAGGTTTGTTCGTAGGAGTCCAACATGATCTGCCACGCTGATGGCGAAACGCGCCCTGGCCGGGAGGCAGCGCCGCCCATCACCGCAGACAACCCGCTGTCGGACACACGCGCCCGCGCTGGGGTGTGGGGCTTTTCTTCGCTGGGCGCCGTCGCATTGAGCGCTTGCGGTGGCGGCGATGACAGTGGTGGCGGCGATGACAGTTCATCGAATCCGACTGAGCCTACGGCTCCCACTGAGCCTCAGTACACCGCCCCCGCCAGCGATGCCGATGCGGCGCGTTTTCTTCAGCAGGCGCAGTTTGCGTCGACACGCGAAGACATCAGCGCTTTGCGTGGCACCACGTACGCAAACTGGTTGCAAGCGCAGTTCAACCGGCCGCAGGGGCCCACCGGATGGGACTGGTTGCACACCCGGCCCGGGTTTGACTACGGCGACGCCACGCATTGGGCCGGGTTTTACGACAGGGAGTACCCCGGTGACTACATGATCTGGAGCCAGCTGCTGGATGGGGAAGACCCGATCCGCCGCCGCCTGGCGCTGGCGTTGTCCGAATTTTTCGTGGTGTCGCTCACCGGTCTGAACATGAGTTGGCGCAGTCAGGCCATTGCCGCCTGGTGGGATCTGCTGGTGGGCCATGCCCTGGGCAATTTCCGCGATCTGCTACACGCCGTGACATTGAGCCCTGCTATGGGTGTTTACCTGAACACCAAGGGCAACCAGAAGGAAGATGGCAAGGGCCGTGTGCCGGACGAGAACTATGCGCGCGAAGTGATGCAGTTGTTCACCATCGGCCTGTACCAGCTCAACGCCGATGGCAGCGTGAAGACCGATGGTGCAGGCCAGCCGCTGGAGAGTTATGGCCAGGACGACGTGAGCCAGCTCGCGCGGGTGTTCACCGGCTACGACTTCGACTACGCAAGCGACGCCAAGGTGCCCAATGCCAACGGGAACCTCATCTACCCACCCGACTTCACCCGTCGGCCCATGAAGCTCATCGCCAGCCGGCATTCGGCGCTGGAGGCCCGCTTCCTGGGTACCACCATCCCGGCGGAAACACCGGCGGATCAGGCGCTGCGCATGGCACTGGACACCTTGTTCCAGCACCCCAATGTCGGCCCCTTCTTTGGTCGGCAGATGATCCAGCGCCTGGTCACCAGCAACCCCAGTGCGGCCTATGTGGCACGGGTGGCCGCTGCTTTCAACGACAACGGGGCGGGCGTGCGTGGTGATCTGCGTGCGGTGTGGTCGGCCGTTCTGCTGGACGAGGAGGCGCGTGGCCCGGCCGGCCTGGTCAACCCGTTGCACGGCAAGCTGCGTGAGCCCATGCTGCGCTTCGTGCAGTGGGCCCGCAGCTTTGGGGTCACTTCTGTGGCGGGTAGCTGGAAGCTCCCCAACTACAGCGAGCCGGCCACCCGACTTGGCCAGAGCCCCTTGCGCTCGCCGTCGGTGTTCAATTTTTTCCGCTCAGGCTATGTGCCGTCATCCACCGCACTGGCATCCCGGCAGGCGGTCGTACCCGAGTTCCAGTTGGTTCATGAGACCTCGATCGGAGGGTATCTGAACTTTATGCAGTCGATCATTCAAGGAGGCATATCCATCCCGAGCCCCTCGTTGCGGGAGGCCAGTGGCGCATCGTCCGTTGACGTGAAAGCCGGTTATGTGAACGAGCTGGCCCTGGTGGACGATCCGCTTGCCTTGGTCAATCACCTGGACTTGGTGCTGTGTGCCGGGCAGCTGACGGCGGCACAGAAAAGCCTGATGGTGGACACCCTCAAGGCCATGGTCATCGAGCAGGAGGCCCAGGCCACGCAGGCGGAAGATACCAAGAGATTCAACCGGGTGGCCGCCGCCGTGCTGATGGTCATGGCTTCGTCGGCCTATCTGGTCCAGAAATAAACACCGGGCCAAACACCATGCACTTGCTCCAGCCTCATGAAATCTCCCGCCGTGCTTTTCTGCGCCGCTCGGCGCAACTGGCCGTCACGGGCGCTGCCCTGCCAACGGCCCTGAACCTGG
>JAYRQF010000033.1:0-10966 GCA_041910735.1 Limnohabitans sp. | reverse complement strand
CTTCCGCGCCTCCGGCGCCGGCGGCCAGCACATCAACAAGACCGACTCGGCGGTGCGCATCACCCACCTGCCGACCGGCATCGTGGCCGAATGCCAGGACGACCGCAGCCAGCACCGCAACAAGGCCAAGGCTCTGCAGGTTCTGGCCGCCCGCATCGAGGAAAAAGAACGCAGCGAACGCGCAGCCAAAGACGCCGCCCTGCGCAAGGGTCTGATCGGCAGTGGCGACCGCTCTGACCGCATCCGCACCTACAACTTCCCGCAGGGCCGCCTGACCGACCACCGTATCAATCTGACGCTCTACAAACTGCCCTTCATCATGGAAGGCGAGCTGCAGGACGTGATTGCTGCCCTGCAGGCCGAGCGCCAGGCAGAACAGTTGGCCGAGCTGGAGATTGGCGGCACCGCATGAAGCTGCAGGAGAGCCTGCGCCGTGCCCAGACCCTGGGGCTGGACCGCATCGACGCCCAGCTGCTGCACCTGTTCGCACTGGGCCGCGAACTGCACGACCGTGCGTGGCTGCTGGCGCACGACACGGACGAACTGGACGCGGCAACACTCGCCCGTCTGGAGGTGCTGCTGCAGCGCCGTGCGGCAGGTGAACCCCTGGCCTACATCACCGGTACCAAGGAATTCTTCGGCCTGCCTCTGCAGGTGGACGACCGCGTGCTCGACCCGCGCCCCGACACCGAAACCCTGGTGGAATGGGCGCTGGAACACATGCCCCTGCAGACACCATGCGAAGTGATTGACCTGGGCACCGGCAGCGGCGCCATTGCCCTGGCCCTGCTGCACCAACGCCCGCAGGCCCGCGTGAGCGCGGTGGACGCGAGCACGCAGGCGCTGGCCGTGGCCCAGGCCAATGCGCAGCGTCTGCAACTGCCGGTGTGCTTCATCCAGAGCCACTGGCTGCGCGAGGTCACGGGCACTTTCGATCTGATCGTCTCCAACCCCCCCTACATCCGTGCCGACGACCCGCACCTGGCCACCCTGACGCACGAACCACTGCAGGCCCTGGCCAGCGGTGCCGACGGGCTCGACGACATCCGGGCCATCATCGAGCAGACCCCTGCCCACCTGAAGCCCGGGGGCTGGTTGCTGCTGGAGCACGGCTGGGACCAGGCCGCAGCGGTTCGCGCTCTGTTCAGCCGGGCCGGTTGGCAGAACGTGCAATCGCGCAAGGATCTGGCGGGCATCGAGCGCTGCACCGGCGCGCAATACGCATCTGCTCACCAGCCACCAAAGGACAGGGTTATTGCCAACAAGGGATAATCCAGCCATCGAATTCAAGAGGAGCGCCCCATGAGCGACACCCAGCAACGCATCGACGAACTCGTCAAAGGCAACGACATCCTGCTGTTCATGAAGGGCAGCGCCAGTTTCCCCATGTGCGGTTTTTCCGGCCGTGCCGTGCAGATCCTGAAAGCCTGCGGCGTGGACCCCAAGGCCATCAAGACGGTGAACGTGCTCGACGACGCTGAAATCCGTCAGGGCATCAAGGAATACAGCAACTGGCCGACCATTCCGCAGCTCTACATCAAGGGCGAATTCATCGGCGGCTCGGACATCATGATGGACATGTACGAGTCGGGCGAGCTGCAGCAGGTGATTGCCGGCAAGGCCTGATAGCTCGCCTGCCCTGCAACGAGCCACCTTCGGGTGGCTTTTTCGTTGGCTCAGTCCACCTCGTGTTGCCAGTGCTTTTGCGCCGCCAGCACCGCCTGCGGATAAGCTGCTTGTCCTCTGGAGCCGTTGTAACGCCCCAGCGCCATGAACAGGTCGCCACGCTCGGTGTCGAGGTAATGCCGAAGGATCACACAACCGAAGCGCAGATTGGCCTGCATCTGGAACAAAAGGCTTTCGTCGCCGTCGCCAATCAGCCGACTCCAGAAGGGCATGACCTGCATGTAACCGCGCGCGCCCGCGCTGGACACCGCGAACTTGCGAAACGCGCTTTCCACCTGCACCAGCCCGAGCACCAGTGACAGGGACAAACCGGCACGGCGTGCCTCGTACCAGAGGGTTTGCAGGAATTCCTGCCGCTCGACAGGGTGGGATTTGTAGCGCGCAAGACGCTGGCCGGCGTGCTGCAGCCAGCGTTCGTAGTCACGGCGCTGCTGGGCGCTGGACAGCAGGGGTTCAGGCGGGGCCGCACCCGCGACGGCCATGCTCAAGGCGGTGCGGACCGCATCGGCCAGCGGCTCCTCCACCTGACGCCCGGCATGGGCCATGGGCGGCACCAGCATCAGGGCGCAGAGGAACTGGCGCCGGCTGGGCATGGACTCAGACGCTCAGGCGCCCCCGCACATGGGCCACCACATCGGCAGTGGCCACCTTGCTGGCCTCGGCATCGCGGCGGTGCTGGTACTCGACCAAGCCGTCCTTCAGGCCCTTGTCGCCAATCGTGATGAGGTGCGGCACGCCAATCAGTTCCCAGTCAGCAAACATGGCGCCTGGACGCTCGCCACGGTCGTCCAGGATCACGTCCACACCAGCGGCCAGGAGCTCGTTGTAGATGCGCTCGGCCTCCGTCTTGACGGCTTCGCTGCGGTCCATACCGATCGGGCACACCACCACGGTGAAGGGCGCAATCGCGTCGGGCCAGATGATGCCGCGCTCGTCGTGGTTCTGCTCGATGGCAGCAGCCGGCAGGCGCGTGATGCCAATGCCATAGCAGCCCATTTCCATGAACTGCGGTTTGCCATCTTCGCCCAGAAAAGTGGCGTTCATGGCTTTGGAATATTTGGTACCGAGGTAGAACACATGGCCGATTTCGATGCCGCGTTCGATGGCCAGCTCGCCTTTGCCGTCGGGTGACTGGTCGCCCGCCACCACATTGCGGATGTCGGCCACCAGATCGGGCTCGGGCAGGTCGCGGCCCCAGTTCACACCGGTCATGTGGAAGTCGACTTCGTTGGCGCCGCAGATCCAGTTGGCCATCAGGGCCACATCGCGGTCGGCCACCACTTTGAGCGGTTTTTTCAGGTTGACCGGACCGAGGTAGCCCGGCTTGCAGCCAAAGTGCTCCTCGATCTCGGCCAGCGTCGCAAAGCGGAAACCGCCTTCCATGCCCGGCAACTTGCCCACCTTGACTTCGTTCATGTCGTGGTCGCCACGCACGAGCAGCAACCAGACAGTACTTTTCTTGACCACACCGTCTTCACCCAATTCATCGGTGGCCAGCACCAGCGACTTGACGGTGGTGGACAGCGGCACGTTCAGCAAGGCCGCCACGTCTTCGCAGGTGCTCTTGCCAGGCGTAGGTGTTTTGGCCATGGCCTGAGTGGCCGTGCCACGCGGACCAGTGGGCGCCAGCGCCTCGGCCTTTTCGATGTTGGCGGCGTAGTCGCTGTTCGGGCAGTAAACGATGGCGTCTTCGCCCGTCGCGGCGATCACCTGAAACTCTTCGGACAGGTCACCACCGATGGCCCCGCTGTCGGCCGCCACAGCACGGTAACGCAGGCCAAAACGGTCAAAAATCTTGCGGTAGGCGTCCGCCATGACCTGGTAGCTGGCTTTGGCGCTGGTCTGATCCTTGTCGAAGCTGTAGGCGTCATTCATGATGAATTCACGCCCACGCATCAGGCCAAAGCGTGGACGGCGCTCGTCACGGAACTTGGTCTGAATCTGGTAGAAATTCTTGGGCAGCTGCTTGTAGCTGCGCAGCTCCTGACGCGCCACGTCCGTCACCACTTCTTCGCTGGTGGGCTGCACAATGAAATCGCGCCCGTGACGGTCCTTGATCCTGAGCAGCTCGGGGCCCATCTTGTCGAAGCGGCCGGTCTCCTGCCACAACTCGGCTGGCTGGATGACGGGCATGGTCATTTCGATGGCGCCGGCGCGGTCCATTTCCTCGCGGACAATGGCCTCGACCTTGCGGATCACCCGCAGGCCCATGGGCATGTAGTTGTAAACACCAGCGCCCAGCTTCTTGATCATGCCGGCACGCGTCATGAGCTTGTGGCTCACGATTTCAGCGTCGGCGGGTGCTTCCTTGAGGGTGGAGATGAGGAATCGGGAGGCTTTCATGGGGTCTTGGGCAAGAAACGCGGCGTCCGTTTGGCCAGCGGGAGCGCGGCCGTGCATAATGAACGCAACTTGAAAATTTGGGGTTGATTATGCTGGATCGGGAAGGCTTCAGGCCCAACGTCGGCATCATTCTGCTCAACCAGAAAAACCAGGTGTTCTGGGGCAAGCGCATCCGCACACACAGCTGGCAGTTTCCGCAAGGCGGCATTGACCGGGGCGAAAGTCCCGAGCAGGCCATGTTCCGTGAACTGCACGAAGAAGTGGGACTCCATCCGGAGCATGTGCGCATCGTGGCCCGCACCCGAGACTGGTTGCGCTATGAGGTGCCGGACCGCTACATCCGCCGCGATGCCCGCGGCTTCTACAAAGGCCAGAAACAGATCTGGTACCTGCTGCAGATGGTCGTGGGTGACCACCACCTGAACCTGCGCGCCACCGACCATCCGGAGTTTGATGCCTGGCGCTGGAACGACTACTGGGTCCCGCTCGATCTGGTCATTGAGTTCAAGCGCGGCGTGTACGAAATGGCATTGACCGAACTGGTTCGCTTTTTGCCGCGCAACGACCGGCACAACCGCTACCTGCGAGGCAATGCCCCGCGCCCTGCCCGTCCTCAGGAACAGGCGGTTGTCCAGCAAAAGCCTGTCCACATGGAGTTGCCTCCGGGCGCCAGTTTCGACCCGAACCCGCAGGGTTGAATTCACCAGACAAAAGACCCGCAACACCTTCAGGTGTGCGGGTCTTTTGTCGTTTGCAGCTGGCGTTTTTCAGCGGCTGAGGATGAGGTTGTCGCGGTGCACCATTTCCGGTTCGGCCGTATAGCCCAGCAAGGCCTCAAACTCATGCGAGGGTTTGCGGCACAACAGGCGCGCCTCGGCCGCGGCGTAATTGGCCAGACCCCGCGCGATTTCTGCGCCTTGCGTATCGCGGATGGCGATCACGTCACCGCGCGAGAAATCCCCGTCCACCGCCGTCATGCCAATCGGCAGCAGGCTCTTGCCCTCGGTGGACAGCTTGTGCGCGGCACCGGAATCGACCGTGACTGAGCCGCGCAGCTGCAGATGGTCAGCCATCCACTGCTTGCGGGCCTGCTGCTTGGCAGTCTGCGCGACCAGCAAGGTGCCAATGTTCTCGCCTTGCGCCACACGCAGCAGGGCCTCTGGCGCACGGCCCCAGGCGATGATGGTGGAGGCGCCAGAGCCTGCGGCGCGTTTGGCCGCGAGGATTTTGGTCAGCATGCCACCCTTGCCGATGCTGGAGCCGGCGCCGCCAGCCATGGCTTCGAGGGCCGGATCACCGGCACGCGCTTCGTGCACAAAGGTCGCCGCCGGGTCCTTGCGCGGATCGGCGGTGTACAGGCCTTTCTGGTCCGTCAGGATCACCAGCAGATCGGCCTCCACCAGGTTGGCAACCAGCGCGCCCAGCGTGTCGTTGTCACCGAACTTGATCTCGTCGTTGACCACCGTGTCGTTTTCGTTGATGACCGGCAGCACGCGGTGCTGCAGCAGAGTCAACAAGGTGGAGCGGGCATTGAGGTAGCGCTCGCGGTCGGCCAGATCGGCGTGGGTGAGCAGCACCTGCGCGCTGCCCATGCCGTTGGCACGCAGCCGGGTTTCGTAGATTTGCGCCAGTCCCATCTGGCCCACGGCGGCGGCGGCCTGCAGGGCCGGCACCTCGCTGGGTCGGGTGGTCCAGCCCAGACGCTTCATGCCCTCGGCAATGGCGCCACTTGAGACCATGATGACCTCCTTGCCGGCATTGGCCAGCTGCGCCATCTGTCGACACCACTCGCCAATGGCCCCTTCGTCCAGACCTTTGCCTTCGTTGGTCACCAGGCTGGAGCCCACCTTGACGACGATGCGGCGGGCATCGCGCAACACTTCAGAAATGGATGCAGTCATCTTGTCGTGCGCCATGGCCTGCAGGGTGGCGCCTGTCATTGGGGTTCGGCAAAACGGGGGTCGACCTCGACGGTCCCCTGCTCCTCGACATGCCGCTCATGGACATGCTTGTAGATGTCGCGGATCAGCGCTTCACAACCTTCACGCGTCAAGGCCGAGATTTCATAGACCGGGCCTTTGTAGCGCATGCGTTTGACGAAGTCCTTGACACGGGCCTCGCGCTCCTCGGCCGGCACCATGTCCAGCTTGTTAAGCACCAGCCAGCGCGGCTTGGCATGCAGACCGGGGTCGTATTTCTTGAGCTCGGCCGCGATGGCCTTGGCCTGCGCCACCGGGTCCACACCCTCGTCAAACGGGGCAATGTCCACGATGTGCAGCAGCAATCTGGTGCGCTGCAGGTGGCGCAGGAACTGGTGACCCAGACCCGCGCCCTCCGAGGCGCCTTCGATGAGCCCCGGCACATCGGCAATCACAAAGCTCTGCTCGGGCCCCACACGCACCACGCCCAGGTTGGGGTGCAAGGTGGTGAAAGGGTAGTCTGCGATCTTGGGGCGCGCGTTGGAAACAGCTGCAATGAAAGTGGACTTGCCCGCATTGGGCATGCCCAGCAAACCCACATCGGCCAGCACCTTGAGTTCGAGCTTGAGACTCTTGCGCTCGCCGGGGTGGCCCGGGGTCTTCTGGCGCGGGGCGCGGTTGATCGCGCTCTTGAAGCGCAGGTTACCGTAGCCGCCGTCGCCGCCCTTGGCGATCATCAGCTTTTCGCCGGCCTGCAGCAGTTCGTAGAGCACTTCGCCGGTCTCGGCATCGGAAATGATGGTGCCCACCGGCATCTTGAGCGTGATGTCATCGCCCATGGCGCCGAACATGTCTGAACCCATGCCATGCTGACCCCGCTTGGCTTCGTGCCTGCGCGAATACCGGTAGTCCACCAGGGTGTTCAGGCTGGGATCGGCCACGGCAAAGACGTGACCACCGCGGCCACCATCGCCACCATCGGGGCCACCGAATTCCTTGTACTTCTCATGGCGGAACGAGACGCAGCCGTTCCCACCGTCACCTGCGGCGATGTCGATATAGGCTTCGTCAACGAACTTCATGGGGTATCCAGTTTATCTGAGGGTAATTGGCCAGTCAGGCCTTGGCTCACCGGAAGCCAGAAAGCGAAAAGCCCCGACGGGCGGGGCTGCTTCGCTGAAAACGGAGCCGGACTTTAAGCGGCCGGGGTCACGTTCACGGTGTGCTTGTTCAGCTCGCCTTTGGTGGCGAACGACACATGGCCGTCCACCAGTGCAAACAGGGTGTGGTCTTTGCCCACGCCCACGTTGGAGCCGGCATGGAACCTGGTGCCACGCTGGCGAACGATGATGGAGCCGGCGCTGATCAGCTGACCGCCGAAGGCCTTCACACCCAGCATCTTGGGCTTGGAATCACGCCCGTTTCGCGTAGAGCCGCCGCCTTTTTTCTGTGCCATGACCTGTTCTCCTTAGGCAGCGATCGCACCGATTTGCAGTTCGGTGTATTGCTGACGATGACCTTGACGCTTCTGGTAGTGCTTACGACGACGCATTTTAAAAATGCGCACTTTGTCGTGCTTGCCATGCGCCACAACGGTGGCTTTGACAGTTGCGCCGGACACCAGGGGCGTGCCCACCTTGATTTCAGCGCCGTTGCCGACTGCCAGAACCTGGTCGATCACGATTTCCTGGCCAACGTCCGCAGCAATCTGTTCTACTTTGATTTTCTCGCCGGAAGCAACGCGATACTGCTTGCCACCGGTTTTTATGACCGCGTACATATATGACCTCTTTGAAGGAAGTTTCCATGGGCGAATCCCAAGGAACTGCGAATTCTAACACGGCCAAGGTCGGCCGTCACCAACCACCTGCCAAGGCAAGCCTCCCAAAGACCCCCCTCCTATAATGTGGGCCGTTTACGGCTTTTGCCCTCCCCGCCTGCATCGCCGGGCTTTTTGACGGAATTTCTGAAGTTGTCAGCCCCCGAAAACTCCACCGCTTCCGTATTGGCCCTGGTCGCGCAAGACATGGCCGAAGTGGACCGTGTCATTGTCGAGCGTCTGGATTCGGGTGTACCGCTGGTGGGCGAGGTGGCCCGCTACATCATTTCTGCGGGGGGCAAGCGCCTGCGCCCGGTCCTGCTGCTGCTGACCTGCGGCGCCTTGGGCTACACCGGCGCCCAACGCCACAACCTGGCAGCCGTGGTGGAGTTCATCCATACGGCCACACTGTTGCACGACGACGTGGTGGACGAATCCACCATGCGCCGAGGGCGCCCGACGGCCAACGAGAGCTTCGGCAATCCGGCCAGCGTGCTGGTGGGTGATTTCCTGTATTCGCGCGCTTTCCAGATGATGGTGGATGCCGGCAGCATGCGCGTGATGCAGGTGCTGGCCGATGCCACCAATGTGATCGCCGAAGGCGAAGTTCTGCAGCTGATGAACATGCACGACGCTTCGCTCGACGAAGACGGTTATCTGCGCGTGATCCGGTCAAAGACCGCCAAACTGTTCGAGGCCAGTGCACGGCTGGGCGCGATTCTGGGAGCCCGGGACGCCCGCACCGAGGAGGCCTGCGCCACCTACGGTCAGGCGCTGGGCACCGCCTTCCAGGTGATTGATGATGTGCTCGACTACGACGGCAATGCAGCCGAAATGGGCAAGAACCTGGGCGATGACCTGCGCGAAGGCAAGGCCACACTCCCCCTGATCCTGGCCATGCAGCGCGGCACGCACGAGCAGGCCGGCACGGTCCGCCAGGCGATTGAAACCGGCAGCGTCGACCAGCTCGCAGACATCGTCACCATCGTGCGTGAAACGGGCGCTCTGGATGCCACCCGCGAGGCGGCTGCGGCAGAAGCGCAACGGGCCATCGACGCCGCCCTGCAACTTCCCGCCAACACCCACCGCGATGCCATGGTGACCCTGGCTTCGCAGTTGCTCACCCGCCGCGCCTGACGGACCCTGACAAACAAGGCAAACCCTTCATGCGACGCCTTGTCAGCTTTGTGCTGCCACTCAAACCATGCCAAGCCTGGCGCTACCTCACCGACTACGACGCCGCACTCAACATTCCGGGCGTCGCAGATTCAAAAACCACCCGCCTGGACAACCGAAAAGTCCGTGTGGAGCGGACCATGAAAGACCGGATTCTGCTTTTCCCGATCCGCATGCACGCCATCATGGAGTACACGGAAACGCCAGAAACAGGCACCGATTTCATCCAGATCGAGGGAGAAGCCAAATCACACAAGGGCTCCTGGCGCCTGGAAGCGAAAGGCGATGGCACCCTGTTTCAGTACAACGCCGTTTCCGAACCCGACTCTGCCTTGCCCATGTCGGTGATCCAGTACTTTGTGCACAAACGCCTGCACAGCAGCTTTGCCGCGATGGCCGAGTTCGGCGCCACACGTCGCAACACCCCTTGCAACTGAACACAGGCGCTCACCATCGGTAACACACGTGTCAGGGCACCTCGGGTATCGTCCCGGCCTGTCTTGTTACCCATGGAAAATTCGCAATGAACACCAACATTCTGGCCCGCAGCACCTGCCTGGCACTGATCGTTATCTCGCTGGGTCTGGCGGGGTGTGCCGGCATGACGCACCGTCAGCAAAACGCTGCGGCCGGGGCTGCACTGGGCGGTGTGGCCGGCTCCGTACTGACCGGTGGCAGTGCTTTGGGCACCGTGGGTGGTGCCGCGATTGGCGGCCTGATCGGCAATGGTGGACGCTGAGCCGGTTCAGGAGTCCCAGCTTTTGAACAGCTCCCGGGTTTCAGGTGAGAACTGAACCGACTCTTCCAGCGCCAGATGGCGGGCAAAACAGTCACTGTAACGATCAAAACACGCGTACAGGTTCAAACCATCGGTCCCGGGAGAAGCCGCCATCTGCTCAATGGCACTTTTGAGGTCACGCCAGCCACTGCGCAACGCCTCATGATCAGCCTTCAATGTCTGGACTTTTTCGGACATCAGGGCATCCCCTCTGGAAAGCAGCAGCGGAAAGATGTGCCCCTCCTCTTCAAGATGGTGTTGCTTCATCTCGTTGTCGAAAAAGCTGATGACTTTGCTCAAGACATTGCTTTGTTGGGGCGACAACTCGCCGGCGATCAAATCATCGAGCATGTCCTGAAGCTCGGCCATGAATTGCTGCACCAGCTGGTGGGTCACATCCTGAAGCTCAAGCGATGACATGAATGTCTGATGGCTGGTCATTCACTGCCCCCCGCAAGCACCCGCTGGACCAACGTCAGCAGATCTGCGCTCCTGAACGGCTTCATGATGCTGGCCGTCGCGCCCGGTACCTGAATGGAGTCAATCCCCATTCTTTGCATCACGGCATTGGGGCTGCCAGAAGCCACAATCACCGGGAGCCGGGGAAAACGCTCTCTCATCTGCCGGATGAAATCGATCCCGCTCATCCGGGGCATAACCAAATCAGAAATCACCAGAGACACAGGCAAACGGTCCATGTATTCAAGCGCCTGCACGCCATCGGACGCCTGGACAACGCTGTACCCGTTGTGCTCCAGAATTTCCTGAACACCTTCACGCAACAGGTCTTCGTCTTCCACGAGCAAAATTGTGGCCATCCCCATCCCTGACTGAAGTTGACTTGCCTGCGCCATCCAACCAGACACACAACCGGAAGTCTGGCGGCCACGAAATCTGACAAGTTTGAAATTTACGGTCGTTTATTATTTTTATCGATATTACAAAAATCTTACGTCAGAGAATTGCCCTGCGCACGGTGCAAAGACGAATGAAAGACCGGCATGCCGCAGTTGACAAAGGCCCCTCCGACGCTGATTGGGAAACGGGAAGTGCAAGCAGCGGTCAGATCGATGCAGGGAGTGCAACCACCCGCGCGTGTTCGTCAGATGTTGGCGCCGATCCAATATTGACCACCTGTGCCGATTGAATTTTGACCAGGGGCTTTTGCCAGCGGTCTGATCGCTGACTGTGGATAACTATAAGTTCAATCGCTGGTCTGCACCTCCTTTGCTGCGGCTTTTCTGG
>JAYRQF010000032.1:0-4486 GCA_041910735.1 Limnohabitans sp. | reverse complement strand
GCAACTGCTCCTTCGTCAGCGGCCATGCGGCCATCGGCTTCAGCGTGCTGGGCCTGGGCATGTGGGCGCCGCTGCGCCAGCGCCGGCGCTGGTGGCTGGCCGGCATGGCGCTGGGCGGGGGCATTGGCTGGGTGCGTATCGCGCAGGGCGGACACTTTCTGAGCGACATCGTGTTTGCTGGTTTGGCCATCTGGGGCAGCGCCATCCTGATCCGTCAGGGCTGGCTGCGCTGGCGGGTTCGCCAGCTGCGCGGGCGCCCGGGCTGATGCCTGGCCCGCGGGGGCTGATCACGCCGGCCAGACCGAGCCGTGCTCGGGCACCACGGCCCGCCATTTGATCTCGTGCTCAATGCGCTCGCGCAGCGCATCCGAGGCTTCACGCTCGCCATGCACCACATAAACCTGCCCGGGCGCACCGGGCATCTTGTGCAGCCAGTCCAGCACCTGCTGGCCGTCGGCATGGGCCGAGGCCGATTCGATCTGCGCCACCTCGGCGCGCACCGCCACGTCCTGGCCGTGGATGCGGATGGACGATTCGCCGGCCGCCAGCCGGGCGCCGCGGGTGCCCGGTGCCTGAAAGCCGGTCAGGATGACCATGTTGCGGTGGTCACCCGCGTACTGGGCCAGGTGGTGCAACACCCGGCCGCCGGTGGCCATGCCACTGGCCGCCAGGATCACCATCGGGCCGTGCCGCCGTGCCAGCGACTTGCTCTGGTCGGGAGTTTCCAGCATGGTGGCCACCCGATCCATGGCGTGCACTTCGGGCAGGCTCAGGCGGTGCTCGCCCATGTGTTTTTCAAACAGTGCCGTGGTGTGGATGGCCATGGGGCTGTCCAGAAAGATGGGCAGGCTGCGCGGCAGCTCGCCGGCGGCCTTGAGCTGGGCGATCGTGTGCAGGACCGCCTGGGCCCGGCCCACGGCAAACACCGGCACCACCGCGATGCCGCCGCGTTTGGCCAGCTTTTGCAGCAGCGGTCCGAGCTCCGCAAAAAGTTTGTCGCCGGGGTGCCGGCGGTTGCCGTAGGTCGACTCGACCAGCACCGTGTCGGCCTGTGGTGGCGGCTCGGGCGGGTTCATGAGCGGGTCGTCGGGTCGGCCCAGATCGCCCGAGAACAGGACGCGCCGGCCCCCCACCTCCAGCAGCAGGCTGGCCGCCCCGAGAATGTGCCCCGCGCTCTGAAAGCGCGCCCTCCAGCCGCGGATCGGCTCAAACCAGCTGCCCGGACGCTCGGGATGGAAGTACTTGAGGCTGTCGAGTGCGTCCTGACGGGTGTAGAGCGGCAAGGCAGGCGCATGCTTTGAAAAGCCGTGCCGGTTGGCAAAAGCAGCGTCTTCTTCCTGGATGTGGCCACTGTCGGGCAGCAGCACCTTGCACAAATCCAGCGTGCCGGCGGTGGCATGGATGCGGCGGTGAAAACCCTCGCGGGTGAGCAGCGGGATGTAGCCGCTGTGGTCCAGGTGCGCGTGGGTGAGCAGTACCGCATCGATCTGTGAGGGTGCCACCGGCAGCGGCGCCCAGTTGCGCAGACGCAGCTGTTTGTAGCCCTGAAACAGCCCGCAATCGACCAGCAGCCGCTGGTGGTTGTGTTCCACCAGGTATTTGGAGCCGGTGACCGTGTCGGCCCCGCCGAGGAAAGTGATGTTGACGCTCATGCGGGCATGGTAGTGCAGCGCCCATGGGCAGGTTGGCATCCAGGCGCACAATGTCCCTGGAAATACCCCCTAAAAGGGGGGTGAGTAATTGATGCAGTCTGGGTAACCTTGCTCACATGAATGAACCCATTGGACATGTTTACATGGTGGAGGACGATTCGGAAATCCGGACCCACCTCACGGCCCTCCTGCAACGCTACGGGTATTCGGTCAGCTCTTACACCAGCGCAGAAGAATTTCTGGAACGCTCTGTCGAAGTCACGCCTGCCGTTCTGCTGTTGGACATGCACCTGCCAGGGCTCAGCGGGGCGCAGCTTCAAAACCGCCTCAACCTGGCCCGGCGGGGCACCCCCGTCATCTTCATGAGTGGTGAGAGCCGCAACGATGAAATCATCGACAGTTTTCGGGGTGGAGCCATCGAATTTCTATGGAAGCCATTCCCGATTGCCTCGCTGCTCAAGGCGATCGACATCGCGCTCCAGAAAGACATGCAGCGTGAGGAGCGCATGCGCAAGGTGCACGCCGTGGCCCAGCGTGTGCGGCGCCTGACCCCCCGGGAGCGTGAATTCATGCTGCGGATGATCGACGGTCACACCAACAAGGAAATTGCGGAAATCGAAAGTGTGACCGCCGACAACATCAAGAAATACCGCGCCTCCATCCTCGAAAAGATGCAGGTTGCGTCACTGGCCTCACTCATCGTCCTGTGCCGCGAGGCAGGCATCACCCCTGCGACCGGTTTGCCAGTGGACGAAAGGGATGCACTCACCTGATCCAGCCTGAAATGCACATGCCCCCGAGCTCGGGGGCATGCAGACCCGTCAACGCCGGGGGCAGGTGACAAAGCCAGCGATCACCCCCCGAAGAAGCCCTTGAGCTTGTCGGTCCAGCTTTCTTCGCCGGGCTGGTGTTTGGCGCCGCCCTTGCGCAGGGACTCGTCAAATTCTTTGAGCAGCTTTTTCTGGTGCTCGGTGAGCTTGACCGGCGTTTCCACCGTGATGTGGCAGTACAGGTCACCCGGGTAGCTGCCGCGCACGCCCTTGATGCCCTTGCCGCGCAGGCGGAACTGCTTGCCGGTCTGCGTGCCTTCGGGGATGTCGATGGCCGCCTTGCCGCCCAGCGTGGGCACTTCGATCTCGCCGCCCAGCGCCGCCTTGGCAAAGCTGATGGGCACCGCGCAATGCAGGTCGTCGCCGTCACGCTCGAAGATGTCGTGTTTCTTGATGCGGATCTCGATGTAGAGGTCACCGGGCGGGCCGCCGTTGGTGCCGGGCTCGCCGTTGCCGGTGCTGCGGATGCGCATGCCGTCGTCGATGCCGGCCGGGATTTTGACTTCCAGCGTCTTTTGCTTCTTGACCTTGCCCTGACCGTGGCAGGTGCCGCACGGATCGGGAATGATCTTGCCCGAGCCGCGGCAGTGCGGGCAGGTCTGCTGCACGCTGAAGAAGCCCTGGCGCATCTGAACCGTGCCCGAGCCGTGGCAGGTCGAGCAGGTTTTGGCGCTGGTGCCGGGCTTGGCGCCGCTGCCGTGGCAGGTGTCGCACTCCTCCCAGCTGGGGATGCGCAGTTGCGCGTCCTTGCCATTGGCCGCTTCTTCCAGCGTGACTTCCATGGCATAGCTCAGGTCGTTGCCGCGGAAGACCTGACGCCCGCCGCCACCGCGCCGACCGCCACCGAAGATGTCGCCAAAGATGTCGCCAAAGGCCTCACCGAAACCGCCAAAACCTTCTGCCCCTCCGGGGCCGCCGCGCATGTTCGGGTCCACGCCCGCATGGCCGTACTGGTCATAGGCCGCGCGTTTTTGCGCGTCCGACAGCATCTCGTAGGCTTCCTTGACTTCCTTGAACTTGGCCTCGGCTTCCTTGGCGGCGTCGCCCTGGTTGCGGTCAGGGTGGTACTTCATCGCCAGCCTGCGATAAGCCTTCTTGATGTCATCGTCCGAAGCGTTTTTGGGCACGCCCAGCACTTCGTAAAAATCGCGTTTCGCCATGTTCTTCAACCGTTTCAACAAGAACGCCGCGAAGCGGCTTCCGGGGGGAAGCTGCCGTCGCGGCGGGGGCTCAGCTCAGGCGCGCGGCCTTGAGCTGAGGCGCATCACTTCTTGACTTCCTTGACCTCGGCGTCCACCACGTTGTCGTCAGCGGGCTTGGCCTGCTCGCCACCGGCAGCTGCACCGGCAGCACCTGCGGCCTGCTGGGCCTGCATGTCGGCGTACATCTTCTCGCCCAGTTTCTGGCTGGCGGTCATCAGGGCTTCGGTCTTGGCTTCGATGTCGGCCTTGTCGTCGCCTTTGAGGGCTTCTTCCAGCGTCTTGGCAGCGGCTTCAATGGCGTCTTTCTCGCCGGCGTCGAGCTTGTCGCCGTACTCGGTCAGGCTCTTGCGGGTGGAGTGCACCAGCGCTTCGCCCTGGTTACGGGCCTGCACGAGTTCAAGCTTCTTCTTGTCTTCGGCCGCGTTCAGTTCGGCGTCCTTGACCATCTGCTGGATCTCGGCTTCGGACAGACCGGAGTTGGCCTTGATGGTGATCTTGTTTTCCTTGCCAGTGCCCTTGTCCTTGGCGCCCACGTGCAGGATGCCGTTGGCGTCGATGTCAAACGACACTTCGATCTGCGGCGTGCCACGCGGTGCGGGCGGGATGCCTTCGAGGTTGAACTCGCCCAGCAGCTTGTTGCCGCTGGCCATCTCGCGCTCGCCCTGGAACACCTTGATCGTCACGGCCGGCTGGTTGTCGTCGGCGGTCGAGAAGGTCTGGGCGAACTTGGCCGGGATGGTGGTGTTCTTGGTGATCATCTTGGTCATGACACCGCCCAGGGTCTCGATGCCCAGGGACAGGG
>JAYRQF010000031.1:0-7234 GCA_041910735.1 Limnohabitans sp. | reverse complement strand
GCTGTTGCCGTCGCGCGTGAGCACGCGCTTGACGGCGATTTCCGCAAACTGGCCCCATTGGCCACCGGCGCGGTGATCTTCGTTACTGAACACCAGCTCCACACTGGCACGGCTGGCCGGCTTGCGGCTGGTGGTGCCGTTGAAAATCACGTCCTGCATGGATTCGCCACGCAGCTCGGAGGCCTTGGACTCGCCCAGCACCCAGCGCACCGCGTCCATGATGTTGGACTTGCCGCAACCGTTGGGGCCGACCACACCCACCAGCTGTCCGGGCAGCATGAAGTTGGTCGGTTCGGCAAACGATTTGAAACCGGAAAGCTTGATGGAATTGAGGCGCACGACGGTCCGCTGGAATTGCGATGAGAACCAAGGGTTTCAGAAACGGGCCCCCGACACCCGTACTGGCCTTGCACAAAGGCAAAGACCAACATCGAATATTAACCGAGAGCCATCCCGGATAATCGGGGCATGAATCCCCTTCTCTCCAAGCTGCAGCCCTACCCTTTTGAGCGGCTGCGCCAGTTGTTCGCGGGTGTCACGCCCAACCCCAGCCAGCGCCACATCAGCCTGGGCATTGGTGAGCCCAAACACGCCACACCGCCCTTCATCATGCAGGCCCTGAGCGACGCGCTGGGCACCGGTCTGGCCGGTTACCCGGCCACTGCGGGCGAGCCGGCGTTGCGTCAGGCCTGCGCCGACTGGATCAGTCGCCGTTATGGCCTGAAACTCGACGCCGCCACCCAGATCCTGCCGGTCAACGGTTCGCGCGAAGCCCTGTTCGCGCTGGCCCAGACCATGGTTGATCCGACGCAGCCCGGCGCCACCGTGGTCAGTCCCAACCCGTTCTACCAAATCTACGAAGGTGCGGCCCTGCTGGCCGGTGCCACCCCGCATTTCGTGCCGAGCGACGCGGCGCGCAACTTCGCGCCCGACTGGGACAGTGTGCCCGCCGAAGTCTGGGCCCGCACCCAGCTGGTGTTCGTCTGCTCGCCCGGCAACCCCACAGGTGCCGTGATGCCGCTCACCGAATGGCAAAAACTGTTCACCCTGTCGGACCGGCACGGTTTCGTGATCGCCTCGGACGAGTGCTACAGCGAGATTTACTTCCGGGACGAGCCACCGCTGGGCGGTCTGGAAGCAGCCGCCAAGCTCGGGCGTGGCTTTGAGCGCCTGATCGCTTTCACCAGCCTGTCCAAGCGAAGCAATGTGCCAGGGCTGCGCAGCGGCTTCGTGATGGGCGATGCGGCCCTGCTCAAGCAGTTTCTGCTGTACCGCACCTACCACGGCAGCGCCATGAGCCCGGTGGTCCAGGCGGCCAGCATCGCGGCATGGGGCGACGAAGCCCATGTGGTGGAAAACCGCAACCTCTACCGTACCAAGTTCGCGCAGGTCACGCCGGTGCTGGCCGAAGTTTTGGACGTGAAGTTGCCCGACGCCAGCTTCTACCTCTGGGCCGGCGTGCCCGCGGGTTGGCAGGGCGATGACGCTGCCTTTGCCAGGGCCCTGTATGAAAAGGAACACGTCACGGTGCTGCCCGGGAGCTACCTGGCGCGTGAATTCAACGGGTTCAACCCCGGCCGTGGCCGCGTGCGCATGGCCCTCGTGGCCGAAACCGCCGAATGCCTCGAAGCGGCCGGGCGCATCGCCCGTTTCGTGCGCCAGCACCCGAACAAGGTTTGAGCATGAGCATTTGCCACAACACCCTGCGCCTGGCCGAGCAGCTGATCGCCCGGCCGTCCGTCACCCCCGAAGACGCGGGCTGCATGGACCTGATCGCAGACGCTTTGAAGCCACTCGGCTTTGACTGCGAATTCATCGAGACCGGCCCCGAGACATTCCGCGTGCGCAACCTTTGGGCCAAACGTGCCGGCACCTCGGGCCAGACCCTGGCTTTTGCCGGCCACACCGATGTGGTGCCCACCGGGCCGCTGGCGCAATGGTCCAGCGACCCGTTCACGCCCACGCACAAGGACGGCAAGCTGTATGGCCGCGGCGCCAGCGACATGAAAACCTCGCTGGCCGCCATGGTGGTGGCGGTGCAGGAATTTCTGGCCGCACACCCCAACCCGGCGCTGGGCATCGCTTTTTTGCTGACCAGTGACGAGGAAGGTCCGGCGGTGGACGGCACCGTGGTAGTGTGTGAACGCCTGAAGGCCCGAGGCGAAGCACCCCAGTTCTGCATCGTGGGCGAGCCGACCTCGGTGCAGCAGACCGGCGACATGATCAAGAACGGCCGCCGCGGCACCCTGAGCGGCAAGCTCACCGTCAAAGGCGTTCAGGGGCACATCGCCTACCCGCACCTGGCCGACAACCCGATCCATCGCCTGGCGCCTGCGCTGGCCGAGCTGGTGGCCATCCGCTGGGACGAAGGCAATGACTTTTTCCCGCCCACCAGCTGGCAGGTGAGCAACATCCATGCGGGCACCGGCGCGAGCAACGTGATCCCGGGCGATTGCGTGGTGGACTTCAACTTCCGCTTTTGCACCGAGTCCACACCCGAAAGCCTGCAGCAGCGCCTCACCAAGGTGCTGGACAAGCATGGCCTGCAGTACGACCTGAAATGGACCCTCGGCGGCCTGCCCTTCCTGACCACGCCCGGCACTTTGGTCGGTGCGATCCAGAAGGCCATTGCCGATGAAACCGGCCTGACGACCGAACTGTCCACCACCGGCGGCACCAGCGACGGCCGCTTCATCGCGCAGATCTGCCCGCAGGTCGTCGAGTTCGGTCCGCCCAATGCCACCATCCACAAGGTGGACGAGCATGTGGCCCTGGCCGACATCGCGCCGCTCAAGGCCATCTACCGCCGCACCCTCGACAACCTCAACGCCGGGCTGGCCGCATGACGCTGCTGGACCTGGTGAATGCCTGCGCAAAGCGGCTGCAGGACGCGGGCGTGTCCTTCGGCCACGGCACGCTCAATGCGCACGACGAAGCCGCCTGGCTGGTGCTCTGGCGTCTGGGCTTGCCGCTGGGCACCGACATCGACGAGCGCCCGGTGGCGCCTGAACAGCAGGCCCAGGTCGAGGCCCTGATCGACGAGCGCATCGCCACCCGCAAACCGGCCGCCTACCTGACCCACGAGGCCTGGCTGCAGGGCGTGCCCTTTTATGTGGACGAGCGCGCCATCGTGCCGCGCAGCCTGATCGCCGAGGTGCTGGCCGACGGGACGATTGACGCCTGGTTGTCCGACCAGACCTCCCGCGTGTTGGACCTGTGCACCGGCAACGGCAGTCTCGCCGTGCTGTCGGCGCTGGCCTGGCCCGAGGTGCTGGTCACCGGCGCTGACATTTCGCCCGATGCACTGGCCGTGGCACGCATCAACGTGAACAAACACGGTCTGCAGGAGCGCATCACGCTGGTCGAAAGCGATGGCCTTGCCCAGCTGCCCGGTCCGTTCGACCTGATTCTGTGCAACCCGCCTTATGTCTGTCAGGCCAGCATGGACGCGCTGCCTCTGGAGTACCGCGCCGAACCCGAACTGGCGCTGGCCGGCGGTTCGGACGGCATGGATTTCGTGCGCCAGCTTTTCAGGGACGCCCCCTCCCGCATGAGCGAAGACGCGGTGCTGGTGCTGGAGATTGGCAACGAGGTCCAACACTTTGTCTCGGCCTTTCCCCAGCTTGAAGTCGCCTGGCTGGACACCAGTGCGGGCGACGACCAGGTGCTGCTGGTCACACGCGAAGCCCTTTTGAACATCCAGGCCTGACCCCGGCCCTTTGCCCGCAGCGCTTGCGCGGGTCTTGTTTTCTTCATGATCAACCTCAAAAACGTCACCCTTCGCCGCGGCACCAAGGTCTTGCTGGACCAGGCTTCGGTCACGCTCAACCCTGGTGAAAAAGTCGGCCTGATTGGCCGCAACGGCGCGGGCAAATCCACCCTGTTTGCCCTGCTCAACGGCACACTGCACGAAGACGGCGGCGACTTCGACATGCCACGCAGCTGGCGCATGGCCCAGGTGGCGCAGAACATGCCGGAAACCGACCAGCCGGCCAGTGAATTCGTGCTGGAAGGCGACACCCGCCTGGCCGAGCTGCGCCAACGCCTGGTCGCGGCCGAGGCCAGCGGCGATGGCATGGAAATGGCCCATGTCTACACCGACCTGCATGACGCCGGCGAGCACGATGCCCTGCCCCGCGCCGAGGCGCTGATCCTGGGTCTGGGCTTTCGGGTGGATGAACTGAACAAGCCGGTCAACAGCTTTTCGGGCGGTTGGCGCATGCGCCTGCAGCTGGCGCGGGCGCTGATGTGCCCGTCCGACATCCTGCTGCTTGACGAGCCCACCAACCACCTGGACCTGGACGCTCTGGTGTGGCTGGAAGCCTGGCTGCAGCGCTACAGCGGCACCATGATCGTGATCAGCCACGACCGGGAATTTCTGGACGCGGTGACCAACGTCACCCTGCACATCGAGCACGCCAAACTCACCCGTTATGGCGGCAACTACAGCGCGTTTGAAACCCTGCGCGCCCAGCAGATGGAACTGCAGCAGGCCGCCTTTGCCAAACAGCAGGACAAGATCGCCCACCTGCAAAAGTTCATCACCCGCTTCAAGGCCAAGGCCAGCAAGGCCAAGCAGGCACAAAGCCGGGTCAAGGCCCTGGAACGCATGGAAAAGGTGGCGCCGCTGTTGGCCGAGGCCGAATTCACCTTCGAGTTCAAGGAGCCGAACAACCTGCCCAATCCCATGCTGGCCATCAGCGAGGCGAGCTTTGGCTACATGGTTGATGGCCAGCCCAAAACCATCGTGCAGGGCGTGAGCAAATCGGTGCTGGCAGGCCAGCGCATCGGCATTCTGGGCGCCAACGGCCAGGGCAAATCCACGCTGGTCAAGACCATTGCCCGCACCCTGCCTTTGCTGGCGGGCACGCTGACCGAAGGCAAGGGCCTGAACATCGGCTACTTTGCCCAGCAGGAACTCGATGTGCTGCACCCGCAGGACAACCCGCTGGAACACATGATCCGCCTGGCCAAAGAGCTGGGGCCCAACAGTGGCGAACCCAGCCGCGAGCAGGACCTGCGCAACTACCTGGGCACCTTCAATTTCACGGGTGACATGGTCAAGCAGGCCGTGGGCACCATGAGCGGCGGCGAAAAAGCGCGCCTGGTGCTGGCCATGATCGTGTGGCAGCGCCCCAACCTGCTGTTGCTGGACGAGCCCACCAACCACCTGGACCTGGCCACCCGCGAAGCGCTGTCGATGGCGCTCAACGAGTTTGAAGGCACCGTCATGCTGGTCAGCCACGACCGTGCCCTGCTGCGTGCCGTGTGCGATGAGTTCTGGATGGTGGGCCGCGGCAAGGTCGAACCTTTTGACGGTGACCTGGACGACTACCAGCGCTACCTGCTGGAGGAATCGAAGCGCCTGCGGGAAGAAGCCAAGGGCACGGCCCGGACCAACGCCGAGGCAGCGCCCGCCAGCGTGCCCGAGCCGCAGCCCGTGGCCACACCCGCCGCCAGCGCGGCACCCGGTTTGAGTGCTGGCGAACAGCGCAAGCAGGAAGCCCTGCGGCGCCAGCAACTGGCGACACAGACCCGACCACTCAGGCGCGAACTTGAACAGAACGAACAGCGCTTGGCGGCGATCGAAGAGGAAAAAAACCGTCTGGAGGCTCAGCTGAGTGCACCACTGCCCCCGGCTGAAATCGCCGAAGCCGGACGAAGGCTCAAGGCACTGGGAGATGAAATGGTGGCGCTGGAAGAACGCTGGATGTGGCTGTCCGAACAGTTGCAGGTCTTGCAGACCGAGGCCTGAGCACCAAAGAAAAAGCCCGGTGAGGCGACTCACCGGGCTTGGCATGCGGGTGGTAGGACGTGCAGGATTCGAACCTGCGACCAACGGATTAAAAGTCCGCTGCTCTACCAACTGAGCTAACGTCCCACTCTCCTCAGCATTGCTGCTGAGCCTCGAATTATAGCTTGGTTTTTCAGGGTTTCTGCGACTGCACCAACATATTCATCACTTCGCTGGCGGCGCACATGCCAAAGGTGGCCGTGACGCCGACCAGCGAGCCATAGCCATGGCAGTTGAGGCTGCCATCGCCTTCAAGCGCACACGAAGCATCCGGCCCGGCCACCGCCTCGCGGCTGAACACACAACGCACACCGATGCGCTTGCCCTGCCCGGGTGCGCCGTGGTGTTTGCGCAGGCGGTAACGCAGTTGGGCCAGCAGTGGATCGTGCGTCACATGCGCCAGATCGTCCACATCGACCCTGTGCGCCAGACGCTTGCCACCGGCTGCGCCCACACACACCAAGGGCACTTTTTCGCGCAGCGCCCACACAGCCATCGCCTGCTTGGCCTTGACCTGATCGCAAGCGTCGATCAGCGCGTCGGGTCGGTCAGAGAGCAGCCCCGGCCAGTTCTCGGGAGACACAAAATCATCGACCACATCCACATGGCAGGTCGGATGGATCTGCGCGATGCGCTCGCGCATGGCCAGCACCTTGGCCTGCCCCAGTGTGCTGGTGAGCGCATGGATCTGCCGGTTGACATTCGATTCGGCGATGTGGTCCATGTCGATCAGCGTCAGCCGTGCGATCCCACTGCGCGCCAGCGCCTCGGCCGCCCAAGACCCGACGCCGCCAATGCCCACCACCACCACATGGGCCTGCCGCAGGCGACGCGCCGGCGCCACGCCATACAGGCGCTCCAGCCCGCCAAAGCGGCGGGCTTCGTCTGAAGATTCGGCGCTCAGCATGGACTCAACCATGGCGTTCAGCCAGCCACCACTGCACACGCAGGGTGAGCATGGCCCCCAGCACAATGGCGGTCACCGCCACCAGACTGCCCCAGTTGAGGGTGGACAGGCCCGTGATCCCCTGCCCGAAGGTGCAGCCCATGGCGCTCACGCCGCCCACGCCCATGAGGACAGCGCCCACCAGATGGCGGGCCAGATCGGCGGTAAGGGTGAAACCTTCCCAACGGAATTCGGCCGAGCGCCGCGCACCGATGGCCGCGCCCAGCACCACCCCCGGCACCAGCACCATGCCCAGCGTGGTGCGCTTGCGGCCATCGGCCTGGTACATGAACGCATCCAGCCACTGGGCCACCGGTCCTGTGAAGCTCAGTCCCTCCATGCGGCCACTGGCGGTGCCAACAAAGACCGGCTCCAATGTATCTGGGTGCTCGGGCACGAAACCCGTCACGCCGCTGACCCACCACAAGGCCAGCAGGATGCTGCCAATGCCAAAACCGGCCAGCCAGTTGTTGGTCTGCGCAAAATCACGTCCG
>JAYRQF010000030.1:0-3086 GCA_041910735.1 Limnohabitans sp. | reverse complement strand
GTTCAAGTCGGTCATCACGCGCATCGCACCGGTGATGGAGAACCGGGGGGTGGACGAGGTCTACATCGATTTCACCGAGGTGCCTGGCGGACAGGAGGATGGCGGCCGTGTGCTGGCGCAGCGCATCCAGCAGGCGATTTTCGAAGCGACACAACTGACCTGCTCGGTGGGCGTGGCGCCCAACAAGCTGCTGGCCAAGATGGCGAGCGAATTCAACAAGCCCAACGGGGTCAGCATCGTCCAGCCCCACGACCTGCAGAGCGTGATCTGGCCGCTGCCCTGCCGCAAGATCAATGGCATCGGCCCCAAATCAGGTGCGAAGCTGGAGCGGCTGGACATCCGCACCATCGGTGAACTGGCCGCGCGCGACCGCTTCTGGCTGATGGAACAGTTCGGCAAGTCCTACGGTAGCTGGCTGCACGAGGCCGCCTGGGGCCGCGACGACCGGCCGGTGGAAACACACAGCGAACCGGTCAGCATGAGCCGCGAAACCACGTTCGAGCGGGATCTGCATGCGCTGCACGACAAGGCCGAACTGGGGCAGATTTTCACCGCGCTGTGCCAGCAGGTGGCAGCCGACCTGCAGCGCAAGGGCTATATGGGGCGCACCATCGGCATCAAGCTGCGTTACCCCGATTTCCGCATCGCTACGCGCGACCACAGCCTCCAGCACTACACGGCGGATGCCCGAGAAATCCGCCACGCTGCAGGACAGTGTCTGAAACGTGTGGACCTGACGCGCCCCTTCCGCCTGCTCGGGGTGCGCGTGGGTAACCTGCTGCCCAACGCCGAGGCACTGCATCACAACGAGACGCAGGGCCTGTCGGTCGAAGACGCAACCTTGCCCTTGTTTTGACTTGGGCCACTGCCTGCGTTCGCAAGAACCTGCACTGGATTCCGTTACGCACCCCGAGTGGGCTGATTCGGCTTCGGGGGCACTTCAGTTGGCGCTGCGTGCGGGGTAGGCGATTTCGTGAGCGCAGCGGGCATGAGCCCAACCCGCACGCAGCGCCAACCGAAGCAGGTGCCGCCCGCCCTGAATGGCGAAGTGAAAGAGCGTGGTGCTCCACTACCGCAGCTTTGGCTCAAGCCCGGAACGGGTCAGGCGATTTCGTGAGCGCAGCGAGCATGAGCCGGGCCCGTTCCGGGCTTGAGCCAAAGCGGCACAAAGCCCCACGCGAACGAACCGAACCCCTCACGCAGCTTGCCGCAGTAGCACCGCCACAACAGGAATACCCTTGTCAAAATCGATAATGATATTGATTCGTATTCTTTTGTGTATACTGATATCCAGCCGGCTCGAGCCGTGACGACCAATCAGGAGTTTTTCTGCATCATGACCCAGCGTTTTCTGTCCCGTAAAGCATTCACCCTCGGCACCGTGGCTGCCGCCACTCTGCTGGCCGCACCGGCCGTTCTGGCCCAGGAAAAGGTGCTGAACATCTATTCCGCCCGCCACTACCAGACGGATCAGGCGCTGTACGACAACTTCGCCAAGGCCAACAACGTCAAGATCAACCGGGTGGATACCGATGATGCCGGCGTGCTGCAGCGCCTCAAGGCCGAAGGCAGCGCCTCCCCTGCCGACGTGGTCCTGCTGGTGGATGCCTCCCGTCTGGCCAAGGCCGACGCCGACGGCCTGTTCGCCCCGATCAAGTCGCCCGTGCTGGAAAAGGCCATCCCGGCCCAGTACCGCGACAACACTCATGCCAATGGCAGCACCTGGTACGGCTTTTCCACCCGTGCCCGCGTGATCGTCTACAACAAGGCCAAGGTCAAGGCCGCCGACGTGGACAGCTACGAGAAGCTGGCAGCCGCCGCCAACAAGGGCAAGGTCTGCACCCGCAGCGGCTCGCACCCCTACAACCTGAGCCTGTTCAGCACCATGGTCGAGCACATCGGTGCCGACAAGACGCAGGCCGTGCTGCAGGGCATGGTCGGCAACATGGCACGTGCCCCCAAGGGCGGTGATACTGACCAGATCAAGGCCGTCGCCAGCGGCGAGTGCGGCGTGGCGCTGACCAACTCCTACTATCTGGCGCGCATGATGCGTTCCAGCAATCCGGAAGACCGTTCCGTGGTCGAGAAAGTGGGCGTGGTGTTCCCCAATCAGAGCAGCTGGGGCACACACATGAACATTGCCGGCGGCGCCGTTGCCAGGCATTCGAAGAACAAGGATCTGGCCCAGAAGTTCCTGGAGTACCTGGCCAGCCCGCAAGCCCAGCGCCACTTTGCCGATGGCAACAATGAGTGGCCGGTGGCGAATGGCGTGAAGATCGAGAACGCCGCCCTGAAGGCGATGACCGGCGGCAAGACGTTCAAATCCGAAACCATCCCTGTCTCGGTGGTGGGCAAGAATCAGGTGAAGGTGCAGCAGATGCTGGACCGCGTCGGCTACAAGTAAGCTGGCATGGCCCGGGTGGCAATGCCCGGGCACCGACAATGTGTTCCTTTGGCGCCCTGATGGGCGCCTTTTTTATGCGCGCGCGCCTACAGCGTCCCGAATTGCCCTGCCTGCAGGTCCAGCCGGGTTTGAGCCAGCTGCTCCGGCGTATTCAGGATCAGGCCATCCTCTCCCACCACGTCCTCTTCGAGCGGTTCGGCACTCGCCAGAACCAGGCGGGTGTCTTCCCAGGCCGTCAGCAGCAGTTCATCGCCCACGCGATCGATCACGGCCAACTGGCGCTCGGTGATGGGGTTCGGCCAGTAGCTGGCCTCCAGCCGTCCGTCCAGCACCAGCACCACGGCATACCAGCTCATGGGCAGGCGCACGGTGACGCTGTGGCCCTTGCGCAGGTCCATGGTCCACAACTGCAGCGGGCCGACCGTTTCGGCCGGGCCCAGCTGGCCTTCGTATTCGCCGGCGATCACGCATACGCTGCCGGCATCCTCCGGCAGCTTCACCTCGGGAATGCTGGCACGCTGCAGATGCTGGTGGTGCGGCGGCGTCATCTTGTACTGCGCCGGCAGGTTCACCAGCACATGCGTCAGTTCCAGCGGTTCGTCGCCCAGCACGGTCTCCGTGCGCAGCACGCCGCTGCCGGCGGTCAGCCACTGGGCGTCGCCCGGCTGCAGCTGTGCCTGGC
>JAYRQF010000029.1:0-21520 GCA_041910735.1 Limnohabitans sp. | reverse complement strand
GCCAGTTGAACACCCTGGTCAATTTTGAGTCGGCACTCCTGCGTTTACATGGTCAGTTTTCGGTCGGCGTCAACAGCTTGACCTGCATCGCGTCTTCGAGCGCGCCGATGCGCCGGCTCAGGGTCGAGTGGTCCACGCCCATGCGCCTTGCCGCGACCGTAAGCCGGCCGGTGCGCGCCATGGCCAGAAAGGATTGCAGGTCATTCCAGTCAAATTGACTCATGTGGATTTGCGCACAACTGGTTTGAAGAAATGCCTATTTTCTTGCAAAAAGTTCTGGTGTACCGTCGACGCCTGAACCAGACAAACCACCCGAGGAGACCTTTTTCATGTCGTTGATCCAGAAACTCAAGGCGCGCGCCGCCGAAGGCCGTCCGGTGCGTGTGGCCGTCATCGGCGCCGGCAAATTCGGTTCGATGTACCTGTCGCAGGCGCCGCGCACGCCCGGCATCCATCTGGTGGCGGTGGTCGACCTCTCGCCCGACCGTGCCCGTGCTTCGCTGGCCCGCGTGGGCTGGGAGGCGCCCCGTTTTGCTGCCACCTCGCTGGCGCAAGCCACCAAAGACGGCAGCACTTTCATCACCGACGACGCGCCGGCCGTGATCGCCAGCGACTTTGTCGACATCGTGATCGACGCCACCGGTAGCCCTGCCGCCGGCATTGCCCATGCTCTGCTCTGTTGCGAGCACCGCAAGCACATCATCATGGTCAACGTGGAGGCCGACGTGCTGGCCGGCCCGCTGCTGGCGCGCCGCGCCAAAGAGGCCGGCATCATCTACTCCATGGCCTCGGGCGACCAGCCGGCCCTGATCGCCGAACTGGTGGACTGGGCGCGCACCATCGGCATGGAAGTGGTGTGCGCGGGCAAGGGCACCAAATACCTGCCCATTTACCACCAGAGCACGCCCGACACCGTCTGGGGCCACTACGGTTTCAGCCAGGAGCAGGTTGCTGGCGGTGACTTCAACGCGCAGATGTTCAACAGCTTTCTGGACGGCACCAAGTCGGCGCTGGAGATGGCGGCGGTGGCCAACGGCTGCGAACTGACCCCGCCGAAAGACGGCCTGGTTTTCCCGCCCTGCGGCGTGGACGATCTGGCGCACATCCTGCGCCCCCGCGCGGACGGCGGCATCCTGCCGCAAAAAGGCATGGTGGAAGTGGTGTCCTCCATAGAGCGTGACAGCCGCCCGGTCTTCCGCGACCTGCGCTGGGGCGTGTACGCCGTGTTCGAGGCGCCCAGCCCCTATGTGATGGACTGCTTCAGGCAATATGGCCTGCAGACCGATTCGACGGGCCGTTACGCCGCCATGTACAAGCCCTACCACCTGATCGGTCTGGAGTTGGGCATCTCGGTGGCCAGCATCGCGGTGCGCCAGGAAGCCACGGGCGCCACCGGCGGGTGGCGCGGCGATGTGGGCGCCACGGCCAAGCGTGCGCTCAAAAAGGGCGAGAAGCTCGACGGCGAAGGCGGCTTCACCGTCTACGGCAAGCTGATGCAGACCGCCGACTCGCTGCGCATGAATGCCCTGCCCATTGGCCTGGCCCACAACATGGTGCTCAAGCGCGACATCGCTGCCGGTGTAGTGGTGACCTGGAACGATGTGGACTACGACGCCACCAAACAGGCCGTGGCCGTGCGCCGCGAGCAGGAAGCGCTGTTCCGCAAGGACATGCCGGGCTGAGGCAAAAAGCCGAAGGCCCTTCAGGGTGCGGCGTCGGATGGTGTGCCGACCCCGGCCGTCTCCAGCAGCCAGTCGCAGAAGATGCGCACCTTGGGCCGCTGACGTTCGCTGGCGCGGTAGGACAGGTGGTGGATGGCCTGTTCCAGCGGCCTGAACACGCCCTGCCCCAGCTCGACCAGTTCGCCGCGCTGCAGTTCGCGTTCGGCCAGCCGGCTGCTCTCCAGCGCCACGCCCACGCCGTCCACCGCCGCCGAAATGGCGAGCGCGGCCCGGTCAAACGAGGGCCGCGGGCGCGGCGGCAGCTCCAGGCCGTTTTGCGTAAACCAGCGTGACCAGCCGATGTCGCTGAGCAGCGAGTCGATCAGCACCACCTCGGTCAGCAGCTGTCCCGGGCTGACGCCCTCGCGCAGCAGACGTGGCGAACACAGCGGCACCACGCGCTCGCTGCCCAGCGGCGTGCAGACCACGCCGGCACGCTGCGGCGGCAGGCCGTAGCTGATGGCCACGTCCACCTCCTGCACCCGGGTCAGGTCGATCGGCTCGGCGCCGCTGGTCAGGCGGATGTTGATCTCGGGGTGCGCCTGCATGAACAGCGGCAGGCGCGGCCCCAGCCATTGCGTGGCCAGGCTGGGCGGGCAGTACAGGGCCAGCACCTCGGACTGCGGGGCCAGCACCACCTCGCGGCAGGCGGCCTCGATCACGTCGAACACGCGCGCCAGACTGTCGAGCAGGCGCCGGCCTTCGGGCGTGAGTTCGACCCGGCGGTTGCGGCGGATGAACAGCGGACGGCCGAAATACGCCTCCAGCTCGCGCACCTGGTGGCTGATGGCCGAGGGCGTCAGGTGCAGCTCGACCGCAGCGAGCGTGAAGCTCTCCAGACGGGCCGCAGCCTCGAAGGCGCGCAGCAGCACGAAATTAGGAATTTTTCTCAAGGATCGGGCGAATTGATGAATCAGGTTCATCTTCTTATGAACACTCTTCGGTTGTCAATCGCCCGCATGACGGCAAAGATTGCGCCACCTCAATGCAGACCGGCGGCGAGGGTGGCTTTTTAGCCGCAAACGCCTCACACAGCACCGTTTCAGGAGACAGGCATGAATGCAGTCACAAAACAGGAAGCCAGCTCGATCCAGCTCACGGACGGGCGGGTGTCGATTTACCAGCCCGAGAACAAGGACCTGATCTTCCCCTACGAGAAGAAGTTCAACAGCTTTGCCGAAGAGCGCCAGCATCGCAAGGAACGTCTGGTCGCCGCCTGCCGCGCTTTTGCGCTGCACGGTCTGGACTACGGCTTTGCCGGTCACCTGACCATCCGCGACCCGGAGCACCCGCACCTGTACTGGACCAACCCCATGGCTGTGCACTTCCGTCAGGTCAAGGTCTCCAACCTGATCCTGGCCGACCACTCCGGCAATGTGGTCGAGGGCAAACATGCCATCAACCGCGCCGGCTTTGTGCTTCACGCTGCCGTGCACGAGGCGCACCCCGACATTCTGGCCATGTGCCACGCCCACACGGTGTACGGCACCGCGTTTGCTTCGCTGGGCAAGAAGATCGAGCCCATCACCCAGGACGCCTGCGCTTTCTTTGAAGACCATGTGGTCATTGGCGCCGAAGGCGGCAAGGTCGCGGTGGAAGTCAAGGCTGGCCTGGGTGTCGCTGAGGCCTTCCGTGGCGTCAAGGCCGCCATCCACCAAAACCATGGCCTGCTGACCGCCAGCCGCCACAGCATCGAAGCTGCGGCCTTCTGGTTCATCGCGCTGGAGCGTTGCTGCCAGCAGCAGCTGATGATCGAAGCCTCTGGCCAGAAGCCGATCCTGCTGCCCGAAGACAAGGCCCGTTACAGCCGCGAGCATGTGGGCAGCGACTACATCGGCTGGCTGCACTTCCAGCCGATCTGGGAAGACCTGGTCGCCACCCAGCCCGACATGTTCGCCTGAGCGCGTATCCATCCCCCTGAAAAAAAGAGACAAGAGACAAACCCATGAAAACCCTGTTCAAGAACCTGCTGGCCCTGGGCCTGACCACCGTGCTGGCCTCCGGCAGCCTGCTCGCCGCCGACATCAAGGAACGCACATTCAAGTTCTCGTATGTGCAGCCCAAGGAAAGCCACATGGGCTTTGGCGCGCAGAAATTCGCCGATCTGGTGAGCAAGAAGAGTGGCGGCAAGATGACCGTGCGCGTCTTCCCCGGCGGCACCCTGGGCGGTGACCTGCAAACCGTGTCGGCCCTGCAGGGCGGCACGATCGAGTTGACCACCATGCCCCCCAGCCTGCTGGCCGGTCTGTCCAAAGACTTCAATGCCTTTGACCTGCCTTTCCTGTTCAACGACTTCCGCGAAGCCGATGCGGTGCTCGACGGCCCGATCGGCAAGCGCTTCATGGAGCGTCTGCCCAACGGTCTGGTCGGTCTGGCCTACTGGGACCACGGTTTTCGCAATGTCTCCAACAGCAAGCGCGCGATCGCCCGCGTGGAAGACCTGCAGGGCCTGAAGCTGCGTGTGGTGCAGACCCCGCTGATGGTCGATACCTTCAAAGCGCTGGGCACCAACGCCGTGCCCATGGCCTTCACCGAGCTCTACACCGCCATGGAAAGCAAGGCGGTGGACGGTCAGGACAACCCGGTGGTGGCGTTCGAAACCAACCGCTTCAATGAGGTGCAGAAGCACCTGTCGCTGACCCGCCACGTCTACAACCCGCTGATCGTGCTGATGAGCCAGAAGGCTTGGGAAAAGCTGTCGGCTGACGAGCGCCAGGTCCTGCAGGACGCCGCCCGCGAAACCGGTGTGGAGCAGCGCCGCGT
The DNA here is from genome assembly GCA_041910735.1 of Limnohabitans sp. GTDB lineage: Bacteria > Pseudomonadota > Gammaproteobacteria > Burkholderiales > Burkholderiaceae_C > Limnohabitans_A. The sequence goes on along the minus strand of JAYRQF010000029.1, from coordinate 17,036 downwards.
CTCGCGCGAGATGGAAGCCAAGGCGATCGAGAAGGTCAAGGCCCAGGGCACCGTGGTCACCGAGATCACGCCCCAGGAACGTGTGCGTCTGCGCGAGCGTGCCCGTCCGGTGACCGAGCAGTACACCCGCGAACTGGGTGAGCCGCTGGTCAAGGAAATCCTGGCCGAAATCGACAAGGTCCGAGCCAAGCTCTGAGGCTGAAGACCCGGCCTGCCGCGCCGTCCTGACTCAGGGCTGTGCGGCGGCGGCCTGCGCTGCGGGGGTGGCCGGTACGTTGACCTGACCGCCTGCCTTCTTGCCTGCCGGGTGATCACCGCGCAGTGCATGGGCCGCCATCCCGCTGACCGCGAGCAAGGCCAGCACAACGCCTGCCAGCACCCATGCCGGTGGGCGTTGGCGTTTTGGGGGTACCGCATCAGGTTGGTCCGGTACTGACGCAGTCACCAGTTGGAGGTGTTTGCCTTGCAGCGGCATCAGGGCGCTGTCGAGTTCATCCCATTGCGCGCCCAGCAGGGCGGCCACGCGCCGGCCGGCCTGGTTGCGCAGCCCGGCGCTGTAGAACAGCGAGTGCTCTCCGGTTTCAAGCTGCTGCAGCTGGCGCAGCGAGATGCAGGCCTGTGTGGCCAGCACAACGGGGTCCAGATCGCGCTGCAGGCGCAGCTGCCGCAGGTGCTGACCACGCACATCCATGCTCTGAGGGGGCAGCGGCTGGTCGAAGCTGCCCCGGGCCAGGGCATTGGCCGCGCTCAGGGCGCCAGCTGGGGCATGCTTTTGGCGGTGGCTGGACAGCAGGTCTGTGCTGTCCTGAGCGGCCCGGGATTTCAGGCCTGGCATCTTGCGGCCACCCCGGTCAGGTAGGCATGCAACCAGATTTCCGACAGCGGGCCGGGAGCGATCTGGATGAGGTTGGCGGCATCAGGCGGCGAGTCCAGCAGGCCGGCCTCTTCGGTGACCAGCACCATCGAGATGGGACGGCCTCGGGTGTTGAAGTTCTCCAGCGCCTGAATGGTTTTCTGCTGCTGCGCCCGGGGCATGGTCAGTTCAACCACCAGCAGGTCTGGCCGTTCGCTGCCCAGGTTCAACAGCGCCTCGGTGACCGAGTCGAGGAATTTCAGGTTGACCGGAAAGTTCCACTGGCGGTGTTGCCTGTCCAGCGTCTGCAGGGTGGCCGGGTTTTCGCTCACCACCATGATCCGCGGCATCGTTCTGACCCGGCCGGGGGCGGGGGTGGCCATGCGGGCATGGGTCTGGTAGTCGTGGATCGACTGCAGCGAGATGCGCCGGTGGCCGCCACGCGTTTTCCAGCCCTGAAGTTCATTCTTGTCCACCAGGGTCTGGATCAGTGTGGTGGACAGGCCCAGCATTTGGGCTGCGGCAGCGGTACTGAGGAATTGGGGGGTCTTGTCGTTCATGGCGTTTTCAGGAGACTTCAACGTTCGCGTAATGCCATGCTCACGTTTTGAAGGGGGCGGAAGATGTATTCGAGAACGGTTTTCTGGCCGGTGCGGATGTCCACCATGGCGGTCATGCCGGGGGTCGGGTCCAGCTGCAGGCCGTGACGCACTTCACGTGCGTTGCGGATGCGCACCAGGATGCGGTAGAGGCCTTCTTCCAGTTCGACCGGGGTGCCTGGGCGGCGCTGGCGCTCGTCGCGCAGGGTGTCGGGGCTGAGGTGTTCCACCACACCGTCCAGCCCGCCATATTTGTTGAAGTCGTACGCGGTGAGCTTGACCACGGCAGGTTGTCCCGGCTTGAGGAAGGCCACGTCGGCGGGTTTGACATAGGCTTCGACCAGCATTTCGTCTTCGGTCGGCACGATCTCCAGAATCGGTTGGCCGGCCTGGATCACACCGCCCACAGTGGTGACCTGCACGTTCTTGACCACGCCTTTCATGGGCGCACGCAAGGTGGTTCGTTTGAAGGCGTCTTCGCGCGCCGAGGCGGTTTCCCTGGTTTGCGAGAGTTCGGAGTTCACGCGCACCAACTCGTTGTTGGCATCGGTGATGTAGCGGTTCAGACGTTCTGCGCGCTGGCCCATCAGGTCGGATTGCTGACGACGCAGGCGCAGCAGCTCGACTTCGGACATCACGCCCTGGCTGACCAGTGGCTCTGTCAGGGCCAATTCGCGGCTGACGGCGGCGATCGATACATCGAGCGCTTTGAGCGATTCTTCAAGCGCCCGTTTGCGGGCGCGAAAAGCCTGGCTTTCCTGCGCGACCAGGGCGGGCTCAGATTGCAGCTCCGCTGGAAAGGCGGGGGCGCTGCTGTGGGTGGCCTCGGCTTTCAGACGCGAAGCCATGGCCAGCAGTGACAGGTATTTTTCCTGCACCTCGCGAAAGACGGCACCGGAGCGCGTGTCGTCGATGCGCAGCAACACCTGGTCTTTCTCGACCGTGCTGCCCTCGCGCACCAGCAATTCGCTCAGCACGCCGGCGTCCAGGCTCTGAATCACCTGCTCACGGCTGCTGGGAATGACTTTGCCCTGGGCCCGGGTAATTTCATCGAGTTCAAAAAAGCCAGCCCACAGCAGGGCCAGCATGAGGGTGATGGCGGTGGCCCAGACCAGAAGGGTGCTTGTGCGACGCTCGTCATCTTCGACGGTGCGGATGCCGAAACCGGCAGATTGAAGACTGTGTTTGCTCATGTGGGGCGCTTTTTCATGCAGCGGCAGTGCGGGGTGCCTGAACATCGATGCCGCGGGTCAGCTTCTCGAGCATTTCCTGTTTGGGGCCAAAGGCCAGGCATTGACCGCCTTCGATCACGGCGATGGCATCCACCCACTCCAGCAGCTGCGGGCGGTGGGTGGACATCAGAAGCGTGCGGCCTTGCAGCCAGGGTTTGAGCACGGCAATGATCCGCGCTTCGGTGTTCTGGTCCATGTTGGCTGTGGGCTCGTCCATGAACACCATCTGGGGATCGCGCAGCATCATGCGGGCGATGGCCAGCAGCTGGCGCTGGCCACCGGAGAGTCCGCCGCCGGCTTCGGTGATGGGCATGTCCAGACCTCGCGGGTGCGCAGCCACCATGTCGTACATGCCCAGCGTGCGCAGCACATCGAGCAGGCGCGCATCGGTGATCCAGCTGTCCGAGAGCACGAGGTTCTCGCGCAAGGTCCCCATGAACAGCTGCGGGTCCTGACCAACGTAGCCGATGCGGGCGCGCACCTCGCTGGGTTCGAGCTGCTGCATTTCCACACCATCGAGGCGCACGCTGCCGCCCAACGGCACATACAGGCCGGACATCAGGCGCAGCAGCGTGCTTTTGCCGCTGCCCACGCGCCCGAGCATGGCCACCTTTTGACCCGCCGGAATCTGCAGAGACAGTTTCTTGATGACGGGAATCTTGTGTTCGCCAGGGTAGGCGAACTCCAGTGCGTTGGCTTCCAGGGCGCCGTGCACGGTCTCGGGGACCACATGGGTGCGGCCGTGGATGCGGTCGCGTGGTCGTTTGATGAGACCGTCAAGTGTTTCCAGTGAGCTGCGCGCCTGCTGAAACCGGGCCGCCAGTGACATCACGCTTGCCAGTGGTGCCAGTGCACGGCCGGACAGTATGACGGAGGCGATCAGCGCGCCTTGTGTGAGTTGGTTGGCGTGGATGAGGTACACCCCGACCACGACCATGGCCACCGTCACCAGCTGCTGCATCGTGGTGCTGGCGCCCATGATCAGGTTGGTCAGAGAGCGGATTTTTTTGTAGGCTTCAGAGCCCGCCAGGTTGGACTGCTCCCAGCGGCGCTGCAGGTAACCCTCTGCGTTGTGTGCCTTGAGCAGTTCCATGTTGAGCACGGCTTCGACCAGCACGCTTTGCTTGTCGCCTGACTCCTTCATGTTTTCGCGCATCGCCTTCATCAGCGGGCGTTGCGCCGCCAGACCCGCTGCCAGCAGCACCGGGACCGTCAGAGCAGGGATCCAGAACAGCGGACCACCCACCATGGCGATCAAGGCCAGGAACAGCAGCACGAAAGGCATGTCGGCCAGCAGTACCAGCGAAGACGAGGAGAAAAAGTCGCGCAACGATTCAAAGTCGCGCATCGAGCTGGCAAAGATGCCGACCGACTGGGGGCGGTGTTCCAGGCGGATGGCCATGATCTCGCGCAGCAGCGTGGCGTTGATGGCCAGATCGGCCTTCTTGCCGCCCAGGTCCACCAGACGCGCCTTGAGCCAGCGCATCAAAAATTCCAGCAATGCCGCCAGCACGGTGCCGATGGCCAGTGTCCACAACGAGGCGTAGGCCTGCGTGGGGACCACGCGGTCGTACACGTTCATGGTGAAGAACACGCTGGCCAGGGTCAGCAGGTTGGCCACCACCGTGGCCAGCATGGATTCGATGTAGTAATGGCGAAAGCGCCACAGCGTGTCCCAGAACCATGCAAAGGCAGCGCCGTGCATGGGCGCCAGGGTCTGGTCGTTACGCTGGGCGGGCGCTCTGACCAGTAACACTTCGCCCGTTGCCAGTCGCTCTGTCTCCTGCAGTGACAGCGTATGCGGCTCCATGCCGGTCTCGGGCCACAGCACGGTGGCGATATCGCCCTGTGCCGACTTGAGCACGCAGGCGCGACCATCCTGCATTGGAACCAGCACGGGCAACACATACGTCGGGATTTTGGTGACCGGTGTGCGCGACCAGGCGGCCAGCAATCCGTACTCGTGGGCCATGTCGGGGTAACTGGCCAGCGGTACATGGCCGTTGTCGTTCAGTGCCAGGCCCGACCGAAGTACCTGCAGGTGCACGGGCTTGCCCAGCAGTTCGGTGATCAAGGCCATGCAAACCAGCAACGGATCTGTGGCTGGTGGAGATGGCGGGGCTGAAGTGGCCTGTGCCGGCGCGATGGTCAGGGGAGGTGGAAATTCGGACATTGGGTTTCAGGTCTTGTGCATGGGCCGTGCATCAGCGTGGCTCGCCTGGAGTGATGGACGCAAAACGTCTGGCGAGTTCGCCGGTGACGGCCAGCAAACGCGTGCGGGCAATGCGCTCCTCGTGGAATGCGGTGCGGGCTGCGTTGCGGTAGTTGAAGCTGTCGGCCTGGATGTTGAGCAGATCCAGCAGTGAGCGGCGTGCCAGGCGAAACTGTTGGCGGTAGCCATCGACCACCCTGTCGCCCACATCGGATTGCGCAGCGCCCACTTCGGCGCGTCCGCGGGCGGACACCCACTCCTCCCAGGCCTGGGCGACTTTTTCTTTTTGTTGCAGCCTGCCCTCTTCCAGCGCGGCTTCGGCGGCACGCAACTGGGCCATGGCGGTATCGACCTGGGCGGTGGTGGCCTGACCGTTATAAACCTGCATGTTCATTTGCAGCTGTGTCAGGGTTTCAAAGCGCAGTGTGTTGGTGTTGAACTGGCGCGAGCTCACCAGATCGACGGTGGGCCAGTACAGTCCTCGGGCCTGTTGCACGGCGGCCTGTGCCGCGAGCACCTGTGCGCGCAACTGAGCCAGTGCCGGCAGCCCGTCATCCACATGTGCCAGCGCGTCGGACAAAGTGGCCGGCATTGGCTCGAGCGGGGTGCCTGCCAGGCTGGCGGTCATCAGGTGGGTGTGAGGGGTGGCCGGCAGCGCGGCGGGCCAAAAGCGTCGCAGTCTTTGCACAGCGATGGCCAGGTCTGCCTGGCGTGCCTGCACGGTCAGGCGGGCGTTGTCCACCCGCACCCTGGCCTGTTCCAGATCGATGCGCCGCCCGGTATCGACCTGCGCGATCTTGCGGATGTCTTCCAAAGTGTCCAGATGACCATCCAGGTTGCGTTGCGCCAGCGTCAAGAGGTCAAAGTTCCGGATCCAGTTGAGCCATGCCTCGCTGGCCTGCTGCGCCACCTCGTCGCGGGTCAGACGGTGTTGTGCCTCGCTGGCAAGTGTCAGGGCCTCGGAGCGTTCGGCGTCGGCCTCGACCCGTCCGCCGGACCACAGGTTCAGGCGTGCTGATGGGGACAGACTGGTGCGCCCCATGGATGAGGGGATGGAGCCCGAGGCATAGGAGTTCAGACCGGCTCCCATGCTGATTTGCGGGTAATGCGCACTGCGGGCCCGGGCGATGTCGGCGCGTGCGGCATCGGTTTTGGCCTGGGCCGAGGTCAGTGAGGGGTATGCGGCCAGTGCCTGCTGTACCACCTCTGTCAGTGTCTGTGCCTGTGCGTTCCAGCTGGCAAGCACCCAGCAGCTTGCAAGCAGCCAGACGGGGCAATTACGAAGAACAAACATGCAGCATCCGGTTGAGCATATAGTTATCTTTATGGTTTTTGTGAATCATAAATTAATTCTTTAATGTTAATTGTTTGACCGATCCAAAAAATGTTTAATGATGAAATGTGCGAATCAAAACAATGAAATCGTGGAATGTGACGATATGAGCCTGTGATCAATCCGTCAGCCCCGAATCGGGGGCCGAATTCGAGGTTTCACCGTTTTTTTCTGTCCCGCTGCACAATTCAAAGTCACAGGAGAGCAGAGGTGGGGAAAAAACGGGTTTGGGCCTGGGTATTCGCATGGGCAGTGACATGGGTTCATGCACAGCCATCGCCGCCCACCCCACAGATGTCGCCGGGCGTGGTGGTTGTGCTGGCCGGCGGCGGTGCCAAAGGCTTTGCGCATCTGGCGGTGCTGCGGCGGCTGGAGCGCGACGGCGTGAAGATCGCCCGGCTGGTGGGCACCAGCATGGGTGCGGTGATCGGCGGGCTCTACGCCAGCGGCTTGAGCACCGACGAGATTGAACGCGTGATCGGTGATCTGGACCCGGCCAGGGTGGCGCTGGACCAGATTGACCGGCTGGAGTTGCCGTTGCGTGCCCGCGAGTACCAGCGCCAGTACCCGATCGAGATGGAGTTCGGCCTGAAAAACGGGCAACTGGGTTTTGCAAGGGGTGTGAGCGATGGTCAGCGCTTTCTGGCCCTGCTGCAGCAGCTGACGGCGCATGTGCCGCCGAATGTCAATTTCGACGAACTGAAAATCCCCTTTCGTGCGGTGGCCACGCGCTACCGCGACGGCGAGCCGACCGTTTTCCGTGGTGGTCCGCTGCATCTGGCGATCCGGGCCAGCATGGCGGCACCGGGCGTGTTCGCGCCGGTGGAGGTGGACGGCGAAACTTATGTCGACGGCGGGCTGGTCGCCAACCTGCCGGTGGAAGTGGCCCTGCAGGAAGGCGCGCAGGTCATTGTGGCCTCGTACCTGGGTCAGGCGCCCGACAACGCCGACGCCGCCAGTGGCAACGCGCTGGTGGTGGCCAACCAGATGCTCAACATCCTGATCCGGCAAAACGAAAAGCGCAACCTCGCCTTGCTGCGCGAGCAGGATGTACTGGTGCAGCCACAACTCAAGGACGTGGGCTTCACCGATTTCCGGCGTGCCAGCGAGATCGTGGCCATGGGCGAGCAGGCGGTGCGCGCGCAGGACGCGCGTTTTGCGGCGCTGGCGCAGGCGCAAGGCGGGCAAGGCGCCTCAGACGGCATGCGCCAGCGCTTTGACGAGCGCGAGATGCTGATCGACGAAGTGCGCGTGTCCGGCACCTCGCACACCAATGCCGGCTTCGTGGCAGCCGGATTTCAGGCGCTGCGGGGCCGCCAGTTCTCGGCGCAGGCGGTGGCGCGGGTGATCGATCAGCTCTACACCAGCGGTTATTTCGAGCGCGTCAGCTACAGCCTGGCGCAGATCCATGACGGACGCTACGCGCTGCTGGTCGATGTGCACGAGAAGCCTTACGGGCCGCACTATTTCAAGACCAGCCTCGGTTTTTCCGCCGAACGCCATGGCGTCAACCAGTTTGCCGTGGGGCTGGGCTACCGGCGTCCGTGGCTGACCGAATCCGGGCTGGAGCTGGCCGTGGACGCGCAGGCCGGCACCCAGACCCAGCTCGGCTTCAAGCTCTACCAGCCGGTGCGCAACGGACTGGGCCTGCAGGCCCATGCGGACTACCAGAGCAACCTGTGGCCGGTGTACGCGCCAGTGGATGTGCCGGTGGCCACCACCGGACGGCTGGCCTATGCGCAACTGTCCAACCGTTCGGCCGGCATCGACCTGACGCAGGACTGGGGGCGCGGCGCTGTGCTGCGTCTGGGCTGGGTGGCGCGCCAGCTGGACTACCAGCTGGACACCGCCGGCACCGTCAGCGTGCCGCTGCAGGGCGGTGGCAACTACAACCTGACCCTGGACGAGCAGCGCCTGCGCTACGGTGGCTGGCGCCTGCAGTGGCTGGTGGACAAGCTCGATTCGGTGAGTTTTCCGGAAAACGGCCACTACGTGAACGCGGTGACCGAGCAGGGCGTGGTCGGCACGCCCTACAGACACCATGCCCTGAGCGCGCGCTGGGCCTGGCCCTTCCGCACCCATGTCATCAACCTCGGCCTGAACCTGGCCAGCGCCGAGGTGCCCCCCGATTGCACGGCATGTCGCGCGCCGACGTACCTGTACCTCGGCGGCTTCCAGAACATGGGCGCCTTTCGCATGGGCGAGCTGGTGGGCGACCGGCTGGCCCATGCCTACATGACCTACATGTACCGCTGGTCCGATGGCGGGCTGCTGCGCCAGAAGACTTTTCTTGGCATGACCGTCGAAGCGGGCGACGCCTGGTTCAACGGGCACGACCACAGCACCCGCTACAGCGGCACGGTGTTCATGGCGGTGGACAGCAAGATCGGCGACATCTACCTCGGGCTGGCCCGCGGCAGTGGCGGTGCCAGCAACGCTTTCGTTCAGCTGGGGCGGCGTTTCGGCTGGTGAGGGGTGAACGCCCTCAGGGCGCCTCGTCCAGCGGCACTTCGGCCTTGTTGCGCGGGGTGCCGATGGGGCGGCTGGTTTGCCCCTGCCGGGTGGCGGCGATGTCTTCCTTGCTGGGGTACTGGTCCAGCAGCCAGTAGTCGAACACGCGGCGCGCGATCGGGGCGGCGTGGGCCGCGCCAAAGCCGGCGTTCTCGACGATCACGGCCAGCGCGATGCGCGGGGCCTCGGCCGGGGCAAAGGCCATGTACAGCGCGTGGTCGCGCTGGTGTTCGGCCAGCTTGGCGGCGTTGTATTTGTCCTTCTGGCCAATGGTCACCGCCTGCGCGGTGCCGGTCTTGCCGGCGCTGGTGTAAGCCGCACCGGCAAACACCTGCGCCGAGGTGCCGCCAGTGGTCACACCCACCAGACCGTTGCGCACCACGCTCAGGTGTTCGGGCTTGAAGTCCAGCTTCAGCGCTTCGGGCGTGGGGGTGGGCTGGTTCTGGTGGCTGAGCGCGTCCTGGGTGGCGCGCACCACGCGGGGGGTGTTGCGGGTGCCGCCGTTGGCCAGCACCGAAGTGGCGGTGGCCAGCTGCAGCATGGTGAAGGTGTTGTAGCCTTGACCGATGCCCAGCGAGATGGTTTCGCCGCCGTACCACTTTTGCTGTTCAGGGCGCTTGTAGGTCTTGCGCTTCCACTCGGTGCTGGGCAGCACGCCGCGCACCTCGCCGGGCAGGTCGATGCCGGTGATCTGGCCAAAGCCCAGTGGCTTCATGAAGTCGTGGATGGCGTCCACCCCCATCTCGTTGGCCAGCGAGTAGTAGTACACATTGCTCGACAGCACGATGGAACGGATCATGTCCACCGGCCCCAGACCGTGGTCGCCGTGGCTGCGGAAGGTGTGGCCGCCGTAGGTCCACGAGCCGGCGTCGTTGATGATGGCGCTGGCGCTGCGTTTGCCCGTGGTCAGCGCACCCAGCGCCATGAAGGGCTGGTAGGTCGAGCCCGGCGGGTAGGTGCCCCGCAGGGCGCGGTTGAGCAGCGGCTTGTCGATCGATTCGTTGAGCATCTGCCAGCTCTCGACATCGATGCCTTCGACAAACAGGTTGGGGTCGAAGGTGGGCTTGCGGACGAAGGCCAGCACCTCGCCGGTGCCGGGGGCCATGGCCACCAGCGCGCCGCGGCGCGGGCCGTACAGGTCTTCCACCAGCTTTTGCAGCTTGATGTCGATCGACAGCACGATGTTTTTGCCCGGGATGGCCGGGCGGCTGGACAGGCGCCGGATGGCGCGGCCGCCGGCTGAAGTTTCAACTTCCTGCACGCCGGTGGTGCCGTGCAGCTCGCGCTCGTAGCTTTGTTCCACGCCGAGCTTGCCGATGTACTCGGTGCCGCGGTAGTTGCCGTCTTCGTCCTCTTCCTCGATGCGCTCTTTCTCGCGCGCATTGATGCGGCCGATGTAGCCGATCACATGGCTGGCCAGTTCGCCGTAAGGGTACTGGCGGAACAGCCGTGCCTTGATTTCGACGCCCGGGAAGCGGTAACGCTGCGCCGAAAAGCGGGCCACCTCCTCTTCGCTCAGGCGGGTGCGGATGGGCAGCGAGTCGAAGCTTTTGGACTCTTCGCGCAGGCGCTTGAAACGCTTGCGGCCGCGTGGCTGGATGTCGACGATGTTGCCCAGCTCCTGGATGGTGGCTTCCAGGTCCGCCACCCGCGAGGGCGTGATCTCCAGCGTGTAGGCCGAGTAGTTGCTGGCCAGCACGATGCCGTTGCGGTCCATGATGGTGCCGCGCGGCGGCACCGTGGGCAGCACGGCGGTGCGGTTGTTCTCGGCCTGCTCCAGCAGGTCCTCGTGCTGCACCACCTGCAGCCATACCAGCCGGCTCAGCAGCAGCACAAAGCACAGCACCACCACCCCCTGGAGGATCAGCACCCTTTGCCGGAAACGCCGGATTTCGGCCTGGGTGTCGCGCAGCTCGGCAAGCGAAGGCAGGTGCAGCGCCATGGTTACAGGGGGCGAATGTCGTCGCGTTCGACCGGTCGGCGTTGGGGGGCCAGCAGCACATGGCTGAAAACCGGCCAAAGTGCGGTTTGCAGCAGCGGGGCGATCAGCTGCGGCCAGTGCGGCCAGACATCCTGCGTGACCAGCCGGGTCAGCCACTCGATGGCGTTGGCCGCCACGAACAGCGGCAGCACCTGCAGGGTCTGCTCGCGCGCCGGGAACCACAGCACGCGGCGGTGGACCATGTTGGCCAGATGGCTCATGCACACATAAGCCAGCGCGTTCTGGCCAAGCAGGGCCGATTCGTGGACATCGACGGCCACCCCCAGCACAAAGGCGGTGAGCATGCCCACGCGCCAGGGCTGGTGGATGGTCCAGAACACCAGGACCAGCGCCAGCACATCGGGCAGCCAGCTCTGGCCGGTCAGGCCCAGCAGCATGTTCAGCAGCAGGGCCAGAAACAGGCTCAGGACGATGAAGCGCGGGTTGACGGGCAGCAGCAGTGGCCGGCCGGCGGGCATGATCATGGTGTGCCTCCCGGGGCCGATGCCGCAGCTTTGGCCGCGGTTGCACTGCCGGCCTTGCGTGTGCGGCCGGGCACTTCGGTTTTGGTTGGGCGCGCGGGCCAGTCGCTGACGGGCGGCAGCACCAGCATGTGCCGGCCGCGCACCTGCGCCATGGGCACGGCATGGACCCGGGCAAAAGCGGTGTCGATGCGCCGGTCGATCTGGCGGATGCGCCCCACCTGCAGGCCGGCCGGGTAAACCTCGTCAATGCCGCTGGTGGTCAGCAGGTCGTCTTTTTGCAGGTCGGCGCTGGCCGGCACAAAGCGCAATTCGAGCGAGCCACCCAGCGTGAGCGGATCGCCCATGGCGATGAAGCGCTGGCCGGTGCGGGTGTTGAGTACAGGGATGCTCTGGTCGCGGTCGGTCAGCAGTGTGACTTCGCTGGACATCGGGTACACCTGCGTCACCTGCCCCACCACGCCGGCCACATCGACCACGGCCGAGCCTGCCGTGATGCCTGACAGGGCACCTTTGTCGATGACGATGTGGCGGGTGTAAGGGTCCGGGGTTTCGTAGAGCACCTGCACCGCTTTGGCCGGGCCGGGGCTGTCGTTGCGCAGTTCCAGCAGTTCGCGCAGGTGCCTGTTTTCCTGCAGCAGCTGTTCGGCCTGCTGCAGGCGCTGGGCCTGGGCGATGGTGCGCGCCTGGTACTGGCGGGCGGCATCGCGCGCCTCATCCACGCCCTGAAACCAGTCCTGCAATGCGCTACCGGTTCGCTGGGGCAGCAGCGCCAGCCACTGCACCGGGGCCAGCACCACACTCACGGCCGAGCGCACGGGTTGCGACAGGCCCAGCCGGTGGTCGGCCGCCATCAGCAGCACCGACAGCAGGCCAAACAGCACCAGCTTCGACAGGGCCGGGAGGCCTTGCCGGAAAAACGGTGGGGGGCTGCGGTCGATGGAGTCCAGGGCCATGGGGGTGCGTCAGGGCAAAGGCCGGCGGACCGGGCGACCCGCGGGCCGCCGGACGCGAGGCTTATTCGCTGGTGAAGATGCTTCCCAGCTGGTCCATGCGCTCCAGCGCCATGCCGCAGCCGCGGGCCACGCAGGTCAGCGGGTCTTCGGCCACCAGCACCGGCAGACCGGTTTCTTCGGCCAGCAGGCGGTCCAGGTCGCGCAACAGCGCACCGCCGCCGGTCAGCATCATGCCGCGCTCGGCGATGTCGGCGCCCAGCTCGGGCGGGGTCTGTTCCAGCGCGGTCTTGACGGCCGAAACGATCTGGTTGAGCGGATCGGTCAGGGCTTCGAGGATTTCGTTGGAGCTGATGGTGAAGCTGCGTGGCACACCTTCGGAAAGGTTGCGGCCCTTGACTTCCATTTCCTTGACTTCGCTGCCGGGGAAGGCCGAGCCGATGCTTTTCTTGATGGCTTCGGCGGTGGGCTCGCCGATCAGCATGCCGTAGTTGCGGCGGATGTAGTTGATGATGGCTTCGTCGAACTTGTCGCCGCCGACGCGCACACTGCCCTTGTAGACCATGCCGCCCAGCGAGATCACGCCCACCTCGGTGGTGCCGCCGCCAATGTCCACGACCATGGAGCCGGATGCTTCGGATACCGGCAGACCGGCGCCGATCGCTGCTGCCATCGGTTCCTCGATCAGGTAGACCTCGGAGGCGCCGGCGCCCAGCGCGGATTCGCGGATGGCACGGCGCTCGACCTGGGTGGAGCCGCAGGGCACGCAGATGATGATGCGCGGGCTGGGACGGAAGGTGCTGCGCGGGTGGACCATGCGGATGAACTGCTTGAGCATCTGCTCGGTCACGGTGAAGTCGGCGATCACGCCGTCCTTCATGGGGCGGATGGCGTCGATGTTGCCGGGCACCTTGCCCAGCATGGCCTTGGCTTCGTGGCCGACGGCCTGCAGTGTCTTTTTGCCCTGGGGGCCACCTTCGTGACGGATGGCGACCACCGAGGGCTCGTCCAGCACGATGCCTTTGTCGCGCACGAAGATCAGGGTGTTGGCGGTGCCCAGGTCGATGGCCAGGTCACTGGAGAAATAACGTCGGAAGGAGGAAAACATGTGCGAATCCTTGAGCGGCGTGAGCAAGGCGCATCGGGCGCCTTTTCGGGTCGGAACTGCAAGGTCGGCCCGTGTCAGCCAAGGGCGGAGCCAGCCATGCGCTCCTGCCCATAAAACAAACACTGGATAATACCCGATCCCCCCGGTACGGACCCGCCTCTGGCGCGGTTTGCCGGGGTAAAAGATTGTGAATCTCCAGACCTGAATCCACCATGTCCCTGACCCCGCAGGATATCGACCGCATCGCCAATCTGGCCCGGCTGGAACTCCAGCCCGAGGAAAGCGCTCGCATGCTCACCCAGATCAACGGCTTTTTCTCCATCGTCGAGGCCATGCAGGCGGTCGACACCACCGGCATCGCCCCCATGGCCCACCCCGTGGCGGCCATTCAGGACGTGCAGCTGCGCCTGCGGGACGACGTGGTGAGCGAGCCCAACAACCGCGAGGCCAACCAGCAAAGCGCCCCCGCCGTTGAGCGCGGGCTGTTCCTGGTGCCCAAAGTGATCGAGTGAGGCTGGCCATGACGACCGTATTGCATGACATGACCGTGGCCGAACTGGCCGCCGGCCTGAAGGCCAAAACCTTTTCCGCCACCGAGGTGGCCCAGCACTTTGTGGCCCGCGCCCAGGCCGATGCCACCGGCAGCTTTCTGGCCCTGAACCCCGAGGCCACGCTGGCGCAGGCCAAAGCCTCGGACGAGCGCATCGCCGCAGGCCAGGCGGGCGCCCTCGAAGGCGTGCCGCTGGGCCACAAGGACATCTTTGTCACCAAGGACTTCCCGACCACGGCAGGCTCGAAGATGCTCGAAGGCTACCGCTCGCCGTTCGACGCCACGCTGGTGCGCCGCCTCGCCGAGGCAGGCATGGTCACCGTGGGCAAGCTCAGCTGCGACGAATTCGCCATGGGCTCGGGCAACGAGAACTGTGCGTATGGCCCGGTGAAGAACCCATGGGACACCAGCCGCGTGCCCGGCGGTTCGTCGGGCGGCAGCGCCGCCGCCATTGCGGCCCGCATGGTGCCCGCCGCCACCGGTACCGACACCGGCGGCTCCATCCGCCAGCCCGCGAGCTTTTGTGGCATCACCGGCATCAAGCCGACCTATGGCCGCGCCAGCCGGTACGGCATGATCGCCTACGCCTCCAGCCTGGACCAGGGCGGCCCCATGGCCCGCACCGCACAGGACTGCGCGCTGCTGCTGTCAGTCATGTGCGGCCCGGACCCGGACCGCGACTCGACCTCGCTGGACGTGCCGGCCGAAGACTTCACCGCTTCGCTCAACGCTGATCTGAAGGGTCTGCGCATCGGCATTCCGAAAGAGTTTTTTGGTGAAGGTCTGGCCGCCGATGTGCGCGCTGCTGTCGATGGCGCTTTGGGTGAATTGACCAAGTTGGGCGCGACGCTGGTGCCCATCAGCCTGCCGCGCACCGAGCTGTCGATTCCGGTGTACTACATCATCGCCCCGGCCGAAGCCAGCTCCAACCTGAGCCGCTTTGACGGCGTGAAGTTCGGCCACCGCGCCAAGGACTACACCGACCTGGAGAGTATGTACAAGAACTCGCGTGCAGAGGGCTTTGGCAGCGAGGTCAAGCGCCGCATCATGACCGGCACCTATGTGCTGAGCCACGGTTACTACGACGCCTATTACCTGCAGGCGCAAAAAATCCGCCGCATGATCGCCGACGACTTCCAGAACGCCTTCAAACAGTGCGATGTGATTGCCGGCCCGGTGGCGCCCAAGGTGGCGTGGAAGCTCGGCGAAAACGCCAACGACCCGGTGGCCGATTACCTGGCCGACATTTTCACCCTGCCGGCCTCGCTGGCCGGCCTGCCCGGCATGAGCGTGCCCGCCGGCTTTGGCGCGCACAACATGCCCGTGGGTTTGCAGCTGATCGGCAACTACTTCAAGGAAGCGCAGCTGCTGAACGTGGCGCATCGCCTGCAGCAAGCCACCGATTTCCACCTTCGCAAGCCGGAGGGCCTTCAGTGAACGCGGCACCCTGTAGGAGCGCGCCCCTGCGCGCGAATCTTTCGGCCGCAGGGGCGGCCTCCTACAGATCCTGATTCAGCAGGTACAAGAAACATGAGCAAACTCGTTCAAGGCTACGAAGTCGTCATCGGCTTCGAAACCCACACCCAGCTGTCGACCAGCAGCAAGATCTTCAGCCGCGCCAGCGTGGCCTTTGGCGCCGAGCCCAACACGCAAGCCTGCGCGGTGGACATGGCCCTGCCCGGCACGCTGCCTGTGATGAACAAGGGCGCCGTCGAGCGCGCCATCGAGTTCGGTCTGGCCGTCAATTCGCACATCGCTGAGCGCAGCATCTTTGCGCGTAAAAACTACTTCTACCCCGACCTGCCCAAGGGCTACCAGATCAGCCAGTTCGAGATCCCGGTGGTGCAGGGTGGCGAGGTGTCTTTCTATCTGGGTGATGAGAAAAAGACGGTGCGCCTGGTGCGCGCCCACCTCGAAGAAGACGCGGGCAAGTCGTTGCACGAAGACTTCATCGGCCAAAGCGGCATCGACCTCAACCGCGCGGGTACGCCGCTGCTGGAAATCGTGACCGAGCCCGACATTCGCTCCAGCGAAGAAGCCGTGGCCTATGCCAAGGAGCTGCACAAGATCGTCACCTGGATCGGCATTTGCGACGGCAACATGCAGGAAGGCTCTTTCCGCTGCGACGCCAACGTGTCGGTGCGCAAGCCCGGCCAGCCGCTGGGCACCCGCCGCGAAATCAAGAACCTGAACAGCTTCAAGTTCATGCAGCAGGCCAGCGACTTTGAAGTGCGCTGGCAGATCGAAGAAATCGAAGACGGCCGCGCCATCCAGCAGGCCACCGTGCTGTTCGATCCCGACACCGGCGAGACCCGCGCCATGCGCACCAAGGAAGACTCGGCCGACTACCGCTACTTTCCGGACCCCGACCTGCCACCGTTGGTGATTAGCCGCGACTGGGTCGAGCGCGTCAAAGGCGAAATGACCGAGTTGCCCCGTGTGATGGCCGAGCGCTTCGTCAAGGACTATGCCCTGCCCGAATACGACGCCACCACGCTTACCCAGAGCAAGGCCATGGCCGCTTACTTTGAAGCGGCGGCCAAGGCCTGCGGCCAGCCCAAACTGGCCAGCAACTGGATCATGGGCGAAGTCTCGCGCCGCCTGAACGCGGGCGAGATTGGCATCGAACAAGCCCCCGTGAGCGCCACGCAACTCGCCGCCCTGATCGGCCGCATCAGCGACAACACCATCAGCAACAACGCGGCGCGCCAGGTGTTCGAGGCGCTGTGGACCGAAGGCGGTGAAGTCGACGCCATCATCGAGGCCAAAGGCCTCAAGCAGATGAACGACACAGGTGAGCTGGAAAAGATCATTGACGAAGTGCTGGCCGCCAACCCTAAGAATGTCGAAGAGTTCAAGGCCGGCAACGCCAAGGCCCTGAACGGCCTCGTTGGCCCGATCATGAAAGCCAGCAAGGGCAAGGCCAATCCGGCGCAGGTGAATGAGTTGCTGAAAAAGAAGTTGAGCTAATTTGATAGGTCGCTGAATGTAGACGTTGAATGGAGCTTTTGAAATGGACGAGCGGACTTGCCGGAAATGCGGGGAAACAAAACCATTTACGAGAGATTTTTTCAGTCCTAGGGATGGTCTGCAAAAGTCAGCCCCGTGACGGTCTGATCTGAGACAGTCGAGTCATGAAGCAAATGAGCCTTGCCCACACCGGATTCGAGCTGGTCACCAAGCGCACGCGCAAGCGTGAGTTTCTGGACGAAATGAACCTGG
>JAYRQF010000028.1:0-4030 GCA_041910735.1 Limnohabitans sp. | reverse complement strand
ATGATGAACACCCTGGCGGGCGCCTTGAAACGTTCGCCGGCCAGCGCCTGCAAGGCCTGCGTGACCGCATGGGGTTCGCCCTCGGCGCAGGCCACATTGAGCTCGGGCGTGGAAAAGCTGGTGGGCAGACCATTGAGCACGGCGTTGGCGTCGGGGTGTTGGCTCAGGATCTCCAACAGGCGACAGCCGGCGTAAGTGCCATCGTCAAAGCCGAACCAGCGCTCCTTGAAGAAGATGTGACCGCTCATCTCGCCACCCAGCGGCGCCTGACCGCCCGCCGCTTCGATGGCTTTCATCTGCGCCTTGATCAGGGAGTGGCCGGTTTTGTACATGAGGGGCTGGCCGCCTGCGGCTTCGATGGCCGGCGCCAGACGCTGCGAGCATTTCACATCGAACAGGATGGTGCCGCCCGGCACGCGCGTGAGCACGTCCTGCGCGAACAGCTGCATCTGGCGGTCGGGGAAGATGTTGTTGCCGTCTTTGGTCACGATGCCCAGCCGGTCACCGTCGCCGTCAAATGCCAGACCCAGTTCGGCGTCGGTTTCCTGCAGGGCGCGGATCAGGTCCTGCAGGTTCTCGGGCTTGCTCGGGTCGGGGTGGTGGTTCGGAAAGTCGCCATCCACTTCGCTGAAGAGCTCGATCACCTCGCAACCCAGTGCGCGGAAGATGCCGGGGGCCGAGGCACCGGCGATGCCGTTGCCCGAATCCACCACGATCTTCATGGGACGCGAAAGCTTCACATCGCCGGTGATGCGGCGGGTGTATTCGGCCAGCACATCGGCCTGCTCCACACGACCGCCATCGCGCAGCTGCCATCTCTCGGCCTCCATGGTGCGTCGCAGGGCCTGGATTTCATCGCCGTAGATGGCACGGCCGGCCAGCACCATTTTGAAGCCGTTGTAGTCCTTGGGGTTGTGGCTGCCGGTCACCTGAATGCCGCTGGTGCACAAGGTATTGGCCGCGAAGTACAGCATGGGCGTGGTGCACACACCCACATCGATGACGCGGATGCCCGCCGCCACCAGCCCCCGGATCAGCGCAGCCGACAGCGCCGGGCCGCTCAGGCGCCCGTCACGCCCGACCGCCACGGTGGTCTGACCTTCGGCCAGCGCGGCGCAGCCAAAAGCACGGCCCAGGCCTTCGGCCACTTCTTCATTCAGGGTGGACGGCACGATGCCGCGGATGTCGTAGGCCTTGAAGATGGATGCGGTGACTTGCATGGAGAAAAGGTTTCAGAAACTGCAGGGATTGTAGGTCCCTGACCACAAGGCCCAAGGGCGCGCTACCATGCACTTTGACCGCACCTCCGGAGCCTTTTCCATGGCACACACCCCAGCCAACTGGCTGCATGTCATCACCGACACCCCGCTCGGACCGATCAGGCTCGCGCGCACCCCGCAGGGTCTGTGCGGTGCCTGGTTTGTGGAAGACCAGAAGCACGCCCCTGTGCCCACATGCTTTGCACCCGCGCAGCACTGCCCGGACGACCGGCTGTTACAAACGGCGGCCCGACAGCTGAACGACTGGTTTGGCGGCCGTCTGGCCACTTTCGATGTGCCTTTGGATCTGGGTTCGGGCACGGCCTTTCAGCAGGCGGTGTGGCAGGCCCTGCTGCGCATCCCGCACGGCAAAACCGCCAGCTACCTGGACCTGGCCAGCGCGCTGGGCAAACCCTCGGCCACCCGCGCGGTGGGCGCTGCAGTAGGGCGCAATCCGGTGAGTATCATCGTGCCCTGCCATCGGGTGCTGGGCAGCACCGGCCAGCTCACCGGTTATGCCGGGGGCCTGTGGCGCAAACAGGCGCTGCTGCAACTCGAAGGCCATTCGCTGTTCTGAAGGCAACAGATCCCTTGAATTCATCTTCTTCACGCCACTGGCTGGGCGACTTTCTGATGCTGTCCGCCATTTGGGGGGCATCGTTCCTGTTCATGCGCATGGGGTCCGCCGAACTGGGCGCCCTGCCAACGGCTGCCCTGCGTGTTGCGGTGGCAGCGATGTTTCTCTGGCCCATCCTGCGCCTGCGCGGACAGGCTGGCCTGCTGCGCCAGCACTGGAAGCCGGTCCTGTTCGTCGGCGTCCTCAATTCGGGCATCCCGTTTGCGTTGTACTCCTTCGCGGTGATGCACATCAGCACTGGCCTGTCGTCCATCCTGAACGCCACCGTGCCGCTTTTTGGCGCACTCGTCGCATGGGTCTGGCTGGGGGAGCGCCCGGGAACTTCACGCAGTCTGGGGTTGGCGATCGGCTTTGCCGGCATCGTTCTGCTGGCTGGCGGTCAGGTGGGTTTCAAACCGAACGACTCGGGCCTTTCGCCAATCTGGGCGGTGCTGGCCTGCCTGGGTGCCACCGCCTGCTATGCACTGGCGGCCAGCTTCACCAAAAAGCACATTCCGCCCCTGCCACCGCTGGTCACAGCCACAGGCAGCCAGATCGGCGCGACACTGGCGCTGGCCTTGCCCGCCCTGTGGTGGCATCCCCGGCAGCTGCCCAGCCTGCCCACGGTGGGCGCATTGCTGGCTTTGGGAACTCTGTGTTCCGGTGTGGCCTACATCCTGTATTTCCGCCTGATCGAGCGCGCAGGGCCGGCGCGAGCGCTGACGGTGACGTATCTGGTTCCGGTGTTCGCCGTGGGCTATGGTGTGATGCTGCTGGGCGAATCGGTCACGCTGTGGATGTTGCTGTGTGGCGCCATCGTGATGGCGGGCACCTCGCTGGCCAGCGGCCTTGTCAACCTGCCCCGCCGGGTACAGGTGACCTCACGATCCTGACGCGTTGCACCACGTCGCGGGCACGCAACTGCCCGCAGCCGCCGTCCACATCCTGCCCGGCCGACTGGCGCAGCTTGGTCAGGATGCCGCGCCGGTGCAGCGTGCGCGCGATCTCGGCGGCACGTTCCCAGCTTGGCCGCTGGTAAGGCAGGCCCGGCACGCTGTTGAACGGGATCATGTTCATGAGCGCATATTTGCCACTGAGCAAACGCACGATGCCATCGAGTTCATCGGGGCCGTCGTTGACGCCTTCGATCAGCGTCCACTGGTACTGGATCGGGTAACCCGTGGCACGGGCATAGCGCTCCCCTGCCTCCACGAGGTCCTCAGGGTCGAAGCGCGGCGCACGCGGCAGCAGCTCGGCGCGCAGATCGGCCCGGGTGGTGTGCAGCGACAGCGCCAGCGCAGGTTTGACCTGCTGCTGCGGCAGCCGCTCGAACACGCGCTCGTCACCCACCGTGGAAAAGACCAGGTTCTTGTGGGCGATGTTGCCGGCCGTGCCCAGCAGCTCGATGGCTTCGAGCACCTGGTCCAGGTTGTGCGAGGGCTCGCCCATGCCCATGAACACCACTTTCCTGACCGGCCGCAGCGTGCGCGCCAGCGCCACCTGGGCCACGATCTCGGCACTGCCGACCTGGCGCACCAGCCCCTCGCGCCCGGTCATGCAGAACACACAGCCCACCGCGCAGCCCACCTGGGTGGACACGCACAGGCCGTCGCGCGGCAACAGCACGCTCTCGACCGACTGCCCGTCCTGCAGACCCACCAGCAGGCGGGCCGAGCCGTCTTCGCCCGGGTGCTGCTCGCGCAAGGTGGTCAAGGCCTTGAACTGCGCCTCGATGTCGGGCAGGGCTTCGCGCACGGCAGCCGGCATGAAGCTGTCCAGCGGACGGCGCCCCTGCGTTTGCGGCAGGGCCTGCGACCACAGGCGCAGCACGCGGTGTTCGTGTTTCGGGTTGGCCCCCAGTGCACGCAGGTGTGCGCGGATGTCGCTGACGCTCCAGAAGGCCATGTTCAGTAATGCGGGGGAATGTCGTCGCGCAGGTTGCGCGGGGCTGCGCTGCCGGCTTCGGGCAGGCGTTCGCGCAACAGGCGCAGCTCGTGCAGCAGCAGGTCGATCTGCTGTTGCTGGCGGTAGATCTGGTCGCTCAGCTGGTCGAGCAGATCGTCGGCATAAGCGGCCTTCACTTCCAGATCGACCAGGCGATCTTCCATTTTTTGGGGAATGTCCATGGGCTGTATTTTCGGTGATGCGTGGGTGT
>JAYRQF010000027.1:0-3365 GCA_041910735.1 Limnohabitans sp. | reverse complement strand
TCTCGGGCGCATCCTTGGAGACGATTCCCGATAGCTCCTCCAGGCGGCCCAATTGGGTCTTGGTGTACTGGTTGGCCCATTGCCAGACGGACTCCGCTTCAGGCCCGGCGTTCTTGGCAGCCACCCCCATGTCATCGGACAGAGCCCCATACAGCGCTGCCCACTTGCTGCGCGGAACATCGGACACCAGTGTGGTGTCTGCCAGCTCGTTGCCCACTAGCGTCCTCAGCTTCTTGACGGCCTCAAAGGGCAAGCCCACCGCCTGGGCTGCCACGTCATCGGCTGCGCCTGCTGCCCCCTTGGCTGCTTCGTCCAGGTCTGCCAGCAAGGCCCGCTCGATCCCGCTGATCTTGGCGTTCTTGAACATCGCGGACAGATTCACCGCCCCATCAATGTCGGCATTCAGGGTAGCCAGCGCCCGGCGCGTGTTGTCCACAGGAACGATGGAATCAGCCGGGATGTGCTTGTCCAGGTTGCGATACAGGCGCTGCTGTACCACCTTCATCCCCTGCTTGAACCCTTGGACGCCGCGCGTAATGACCTCGCCCGCGTTCACCGCATTTGCACCTGGGGCCAGCTCGTCTGCCAGTTGCTGCACCGCCTTCGCCATGTCGTCGGCCTGCTTGTTGGCAAACTCACCCATGACCCCCGCGCCGCCCGGCACCTTGGCAAGTAGCGATTCAGTAGCACGCGCAACACGTCCTCCAGTCGCCTGCCCCAGCGTCGGCGATGTGCCGGCGGCCTTGAACGTCTCCACAGAATCTGCAACGGCCTGCCGTCCAGCCTCGCCACCGCGCAGCACCCTACGGACAGCAGCACCAGCAGCAGCGGGCAGCACCGAAGGAGCCAGAGCCCCCGCCACGCCTGCCGCCACCTGGGCACCTGTTCCGCCGCCGTTTTCACGGACAACACCCGATGCACCAGCACCAGCCCCAGCGCTTGCCACCTGAAGCCCTGGGCCAGCGGCCAAAGCATTGCCCACCCCCTTGGCTACTTCGCCACCGGTCTGGGCCAGATACTTGCCAGCACCCACAAAGCCACCGGCACCGGCCATGGCAGCAGCCACATCACCCACCACCCGCTCGGTCGCGTTCTGGGGCTCGGGCAGCCCGGCGCGAGTCATCAGGTCATTCATGGATGCCCCGGCCCTCTTGAACCGGAACCCGTTACCCTCGCCGCGCACCAGGTCCAGGCCCGCATTGATGGGGCCAGTGACCGCATCAGACAACATCGCCGGTATGGATGCCACGCCATTGAGCCCGGCCCGCGCAGTGAGACCCACTTGCCGCAGCAGCTCACGGCCCATGGATGGTTTGTCCTTGGGCTTGTCAGCGGCAGCATCGGCCCGCAGGGGCTCTTTTGTGTCTGGCTGGGCCTCTGGGTAGTCCTTCCACCATTCGGCCCCGTCCTGGCCTTTCCTGGTGCTTGGCTGGGCCTTTGTGTCGCCAGCCATGCGGCCCACCACCTGTTCGGCGTACTCCAGCGTGGTTGGTGCCGCCTGGTTGCGCGGGTCTGAGACAGCCTCGCCGCGCTTGGCCTTGTCCATGCCGCCCGGCCCGCCGTAGTAGCCAGCCGCAGCAAGCGCAGGATCACCACCGGCCCGCTCGGCCATCTTCAGCAGATAGCGTACCCCGGCGCGCGCGTTGTCCACCGGGTCATCAATGTTCCATCCCTTCTCGGCCACCTCGCGGAACGTACCGGGCAGAATTTGCATCCCACCACGCGCCCCGGCGTTGGATGTGGCCGTGTTCTTGCCGCTGCTGCTCTCCTGGGTGTAGATGCTGCGCGCCAGCTCGGCCAGCTTTCCAGACACGCCCTCAGCCTGTAGGGCAACGTCCAGGGGGGACACTTCCGGCGTGTCCAACCACCACTTGCCGCCGCTCATGGCTTCACCCGAACGCTGCCATCAGGCGCAGTGAACAACGATCCAGACGGCAGCGCCTCCAGCTCGGCCCGGCTGTTGATCCTGGGCGCACTTCCATCGGGCGGCCTCTGCTCGGTGCCTTGAGCCCCAGAGCGCAACACCTGGGCGGGCACCTTGTAGCCCAGCTCTCGGTGAAACTCGATCTGGTCATCCACAATGGCGCGATAACTGCTCACAAACTGGCGCAGCTTCTTTTGCACCGTCTCGGCATCGTCGGTGGGGCTCGGGATGAAAGGAGCAAGACGCGGGAACTCGGCAGCAGTCACCGCCGCGCCACTTCGGTCGTGGATCACCATAGAGCCCAAGTCCGCGATGGCTGCGCGCGTGTCCACACCTGCGGGGTCTATGCGGTTGAGCACCTGATTCGGGATCAACCCCTTCAGCCCTGTTGCGGCCGTGTCGCCCTTGATACCTCCAGGCAGCTCCTTGCCTTGGGCCAGCTCCAGCGCCTGCTCGGCTCTGCGCAGGTTGGTTTGATTCTCCAAGAGCGACTTCGCCGCGCTTGCGGGCATCGGCTTGCCGCTGGCCTCTTTGGTGCGCGGGTCGGCCGGGCCTCCTGGGATTGGCTCTAGCCCTCCGTCTCCCGTCTCACGGTAGCCGGATGGCGCGCGGTTGCCTGCCTTGGCTTCCATCTTCGCCAGAGCCAGCTCGATGGCATGGGCCTGCTTGCTGGCCTCGCCATCGGCGCGCATCTGGGCTAGTTGCTGCTTCGTCTCGTTTTGCATCAGTACAGCGGGGTTCTCAAAACCCTCCTCCACCGCCGCGCGTGTCATCTGCTCAGGGTCGCGCATGAATCGCATCTTGTCGCGTTCGCGTTCAATGCGTTGACGGCGCAGGCCATCAGCCATGACCGTCTGCTGCTCCTGGCTCATCGTCTCATCACCCATGACTGGCTCGGCGTATCGCTGAGACAGCGCCCGCTCTGCGTTGGTTTCCACCCGGCCAGCGATGGCATCACGCCGATCCGTGCGCGCCCGCTCCTTGTTCGCAAACTCGGCTTCGTCCGCTTGGCGCGCCATGTCGGCCTTGGCCTTCATTTCGAAAAGCAGCTCATTGCGCCGCGCCATGATGGTTGATTGCTGCTCGGCTTGCCGATCACGCTGCTGGATGGCGTTGTCTGCCAGTTGACCCACGGCGTTGGCTCCACCGGTCAGTGCCCCGGCAAAAAGCATTCCCATTCCCATGTTCACATCTCCAAAAATTGATTGATCTCTGTTGGCTTGGTCTGGTGCTGGCTACGCAGGCGGCCCCTCCCATCGGTTGCGCGCAGCAGATTCGGCCAGCGCATGGGCCACCCAAGCATCAGCAGCAGCCCGCCCGGCCTTGCCCTTGTGGGTGGGCGCGATCCATTCGCCCAGCTCCTCGCACCATTGCCCGGCTGCCATGTCGTCTTCACGGATGCGGGTCAGGCCATCGGGCTGGGAGTCGTCGGCCTCGATTC
>JAYRQF010000026.1:0-2272 GCA_041910735.1 Limnohabitans sp. | reverse complement strand
TGGGTGGCATGAAAGGCGGCAGCGCAGGGGCGGGCTCAGACAAAGGCAGCGCCAGCAGCACCACGCAAGCGGCCATCTCGGGCGTGGCGGGCAACAGGGATGCGCGCACGGGCGACGTGCAGACGGGCATCGAGCCGATCTTCAACAAGGAACAGGTCAAACAGGAAGTCGCAGCACAGGTGGCGATCACAGCGGAGTTCTTCAAGCAGGCCCCCAAGGCCTGGGCGGATCACGCACAGACCCAGCAAAAGGCCGCACTGGACAGAGGCGACCTGGCCGAGGCCGAAAAATGGTCCGAAGGCGGTGCCTACCGCAGTGCCGGCCACACGCTCATCGGTGCGCTCGGTGGTGGCGTCGGCGGTGCCACCGGGGCACTGCTCAGCGCCAGCGCCATGCCCGAGATCGGCAAGCTGATCGACAGCACAGATCTGCCCGCAGAGGTCAAGCAGGCCCTGGGCATGGTCACCAGCGCCACGCTGGGCGCGGTGGCCGGGACAGCCGGCGCTGCAGCGGCCTTCGGTGTGGACACCAACAACCGGCAGTTGCATCCGGATGAACGGCGAAGGGCTGCGGAGTTGGCCCGCAAGAGCGGTGGCAAGTACACGCAGGAAGAAATTGAGAACGCTCTGCGCAGTGCGGGCAACACACAGACCGGCGAGAGCATCGTCGCAGGGATGGTGGTCAACCCGCAGGAGCGAGACGCCATCTACGACAAGGGGGCCGTCTGGCGTGTTGGAGAAAACGGTCTCCTGGTGCAGGTGCTGCCACCTCAGCCTGATGCCGATCTGGCAGCCTTCATCCAGCAAAACACCGGGCCGACCTACAACTGGTACGCACCGCCCAGCAGTGCAGGCAACAGCAGCACCAGCGCGCTCCGTGACCGCCTGACGAACGTGCCGCTGGATGACAAGGGTCGGTACAGCCAGACTGTGGTGCTGGATGGCAAGGCCTATGAACCGAAATACCTGCCCTGCGGGACAGCAGAATGCCTGCGAACGGGCAGCAACCTGGACATGTCGGACCCTCAGACTCAGGCCTACGTCAGGGCGCTGGATCAGCAGGTGTTCAAGGACATTGGGACTGGGGCGACTGCGGGGACTCTCGTTACGCCGGTTGGCGTGGGGGCAAGAGTTCTGTTCCTGCTCGGTATTGGAGCTTCAGCTGGGCAAGCGGCCACGAGCGAAAAATCATTCGAAACAGGTCGAGATGAGGCTTTAAAAGCAGTTACGGAAAAAGGAGCTGAAGCATTTTTTAGTGAGATGCTCGGCCACACCCCTGGTACTGCAGCAAGAGCCACTGCGCTCATCAACCTGTCCGGTGGCTGGGATGCGTTTGTGAACCGCGTCAAGGTCGATTTGTTTGGGATGAGGCAAGATGACCGCAAGAACTAAGTCGCTGTGGATTGGTTGTGTAACCTTTGCGCAAACCGCGATAGTCACCAGCGTCAAGGACTTTGACGCTGGTAACGTGAAAGCAATGTGGGTCATCTGGGCAGGATTCTCGTGGAACTACTATGCGTATGGCTTTGAAAGGCAAATGCTTCCGTGGGTTTGGGTAGAGCTACGAGGCAGAGGACAAGGCAATCCGATTGAACGAGCAGTGGTCTTCTGGGCAACTGCTGCGATTTACCTTGCCTTTCTCGCACTTGCCGTGTTTTCGGATTGAGTTATGACCGCGGGCGCCACGTTTGCCCAGGCCCACCAGCTGCGTCCGGGCATTGCGCTCTCAGCCGCCCAGGTGGCGCAGCTGACCAGCGACATCGTCTGGCTGGTCACGCGGGAGGTGAGTTTGCCCGATGGCAGCACCACCACGGCGCTGGTGCCGCAGGTGTACCTGGCACCTTGCCAGGGCGACCTCGCGGCCAACGGCCAGCTCTTCGGTGGCGCCAGCCTCATCAACGCGCACGACATCCAGCTGGCCCTGAGCGGGGACCTGACCAACAGCGGCACGATCGCCGGGCGGCAGCTGCTGGACATCAGCGCGCAGAACATTCAGAACAGCGGTCTGCTCCAGGGCGATGTGGCCCTGCTGAGCGCCCGGGGCGACATCGACATCCAGGGCGGACAGGTACTGGCCCAGACGGGCATGGCGGTGCACGCCGATGGCGACCTGAACGTGCGCAGCACCACCGCGCAAGGACAAGGCGCGGCCGGCAACGGCGTCTTTGCCTCCCAAGGTATCGACCGCGTGGCCGGGCTGTACGTCACGGGCGAAGCCGGCGTGCTGCTGGCCAGCGCCGGGGGCGATGTGAACCTGATCGCCGCGCAAATCC
>JAYRQF010000025.1:0-4638 GCA_041910735.1 Limnohabitans sp. | reverse complement strand
CTGTATTGCCGTCGCAGCTGCTCTGCCAGTTGACGCCCCGCCACTGCACCGCGTCGAGGATGGAGTCCACGTACTCCTTTTCTTCCTTCTCGGGGTTGGTGTCGTCAAAGCGCATGTGGCAGACGCCGCCGTAGTCTCGCGCCAGGCCGAAGTTCAGGCAGATGCTCTTGGCGTGGCCGACGTGCAGGTAGCCGTTGGGCTCGGGCGGAAAGCGGGTGCGGATCTTGGCCGGGTCGGGCTGGCCGGCGTCGTGGAAGGCCGCATCGCCGGGGCCACCGCCCCACTGTCGGCTGGCATAGGTGCCAGTCTCGAGGTCTTTCTCGATGATCTGGCGCAGGAAGTTGGAGACCTTGTGCTCCTCGCCGTCTGCGGCGGCGGGAGCGTTGTTTTTAGAGGAGGAAGAGGGGGTGTTGGAGCTCATTCGCCCATTCTAGGGCGGCGGGTGAGCGGCCTCGGCCTTGCTTTACGATTCGCCACCGCATTGAAGAACGCACCAGAGGGAGGTTGCATGTTGGTGGGTATTGACTTGGGCACGACCCATTCGCTGATCGCGCATTTCGGGCCCGAGGGTCCAGCGCTGATACCGAACGCGCTGGGCGAAACCCTGACCCCGTCGGTGGTGGCAGTCGACGAGCAGGGTCGTGTCCTGGTGGGGCAGGGAGCGAAAGACCTGCTGATCACGCGCCCTGGCGCTTCGGTGGCCACGTTCAAGCGCTGGATGGGCTCGGACCGCCAGACACCGTTGGGCGCTGGCCAGTACCGCCCCGAGCAGTTGTCAGCCCTGGTGCTGCGCTCGCTGCTGGATGATGCGCGAGCGCACCTGGGGACGGACGTGAAGGAGGCGGTGATCAGCGTGCCGGCGTATTTTTCCGACGCGCAGCGCAAAGCGACTCGGCAAGCCGGCGAGATGGCCGGTGTGAAAGTCGAGCTTTTGATCAACGAACCCACCGCTGCGGCGCTGGCCTATGGCCTGCAGCAATTGGACCGCGAGAGCCGTTTTCTTGTCTTCGACCTTGGGGGTGGAACGCTGGATGTGTCCATCCTGGAGATGTTCGAGGGAGTGGTCGAAGTGAGCGCCAGCGCGGGCGACAACTGGCTGGGTGGTGAGGATTTCCTGGACGTTCTGGTCAAGGATTTCGCTGCGCGATGCTTGCCACCGACAGGCATGGATGGGCTGGCCCTTGGCGCGCGGGCGCAGGTTCGGAGGCGCGTTGAGCAGGCCAAGAAGGCACTGTCGTCGCAGGAGCAGGTGACCCTCGACGGCATTTGTGTCGAGCAGACGGCTTCCTGGCAGATGTCGCAGGACCGTTTTGCCCACTTGTCCGAGCCCCTGCTGCAGCGCATGCGCGCGCCGCTGGAGCGGGCGATCCGCGATGCCAAGCTCCGTCCCACGGACATCGACGAGGTGATTCTGGTGGGCGGTGCGAGCCGCATGCCCATGGCTGCGCAACTGGTGGCGCGGATGATGGGTCGCCTGCCTTTGCGCCACGTCAACCCGGATCACGCGATTGCGCTGGGCGCCGCCGTCGCCGCTGGCATGAAGGCCAACGACCAGCGGTTGCGTGAGGTGGTGCTGACCGATGTGTGCCCCTATTCCCTGGGCACCGACGTGGGGCGCCAGCTGGAGGGCGGGAAGATCGACACTGGTTACTTCCATCCAATCATTCCGCGCAATTGCACGGTGCCGGTGAGTCGGGAAGAGACTTTTTACCCGTTGACCGAGCGGCAAACCAAGGTGCAGATTGGCGTCTATCAGGGCGAGAGCCCTTGGGTACGCAACAACATCCAGTTGGGTGAGTTGAGCGTGCCGCTGGGTGCCGCGGGACACAGTGGCGAGCGTGGTGTTCGTGTGCGGTTCACCTACGATGTGAACGGCATCCTCCAGGTCGAGGCGTGGTCGCTGGCCAGCGGGGAGCGCCATGAGTTGGTGCTGCAACAGGGCGAGACCACCCTGTCGGAGGAGGAGTTGAGGGTTCGGGTCGCGGCGCTGGATGCTTTGAAGGTTCATCCCCGTGACCAGCAGGAGAACGTGGCCCTGCTGGCACGCGCCGAACGTGTGTACGAAGAGCACCTCTATGACCGGGCGGAGGTTCAGCAGTGGATCGCGCTGTTTCGTCAGGTGCTGGATACGCAGGACCTGAGGGTGGTCAAGGAGCATCGCGAAGCCTTGCGTGAGCGGCTTGACGGAGTGGAGGGCAGGGCATGAGCTGGGCATTTGAACACCTGGGCCTGCGGCCCGACGCGGGCGAGCGCGACGTCAAGCGCGCTTACGCCCGCCTGTTGAAAGAAACCCGGCCAGCGGAAGATCCGGATGGTTTTCAGCGCCTGCGCGAAGCCTACGAAGCTGCGCTTGCTCAGGCGGCATTGTGCGAACCGGTCGCAGACCACCCTCCCGCCCCCGTCGCCTCATCGGGCACTGCCCTTGCAGTGTCCGATGAGGCGTCAGGCTGGAGCGGCGCCGAGGCGCTGCACGATCCGGTGCCGGTGCCGGTGCCGGTTCCAGAGCCTGAGGCAGTGTCTGCACCGGGGCACATAGAACGGCAGGTGATCGTGACGCCGGTCGAGATTGCTCGGCTGGTTCTGGATCAGGTTGCCGAGCAAACCACCGCGGAGGCGGTGCAGCAGTGGCTGGCCGGACAGGAGATGTTGTGGCAGCTTGATCTCAAGCAGTCGGTGGCAGACGTGCTGCCTTGGGTTCTGGAGGATTTCGAAGGCCCGCTGTTGGCCGACAGTCTGGATGTTGTGTGGGCCTTTTTCGATCTCGATCAGGTGACCGATGGCTCGCACTTGAATCGCACTTATGCGTACCAGCGCAAGCGGCATGAGCTGAGCCTGCGCTGGCTGATGGTGGGCAACAACCAGGCATGGTTGTGCTTGCCCGAAAACTTGCAGCGGCTGCAGGCGGCATGGGCGCCGGGTTTCGTGGGGGTGAGCTACGCCGTCGTCGCTCTGGGGCAGCACCTAGGCTGGCTTGGCGGCTCGGCCGGGCTGTGGACGAACGTGCTGCGGGCTTTGCGTTGGGGACAGATGGACAGGATGGTGGGTCTTCTGGCATGGCTGAGCAATGAATGGCAGAACGCGCTGTCGCCACCGCTCAACGGCGACCAGGTGCGCTTCTGGCTCCGGGGGCATGACCACACGCGGTTCAGCAAAGAGCGGCTGGCGGTGGTGTTTGCCCAGAGCGCTGTGGTGGTGTTGCTGACCGTCCTGCTGCTGGTGATCGCACGGTTTTTTCGCGACGGCAGGCCAGGCGCTGCATGGGACCTCGAGTTGGGCGTTGCGGCCTTGGGCGTGGCCGTCGGCTTTTACCGGGGACTGTGGATGCCTCTCGTGCATTGGCAGGCGCGTGAAGAGGCGGAGGTGGAACGGTTGGCGTGGCTGCACACCTTGTGCGTTCCCCTGATTTTGCTGGTCGGCGGGTGGGTTCGGGCAGGCCTGGACATGCCTGGCGTGGCTCTCGTGATCTGGATGTGGGCAGGCTGGTTGGTGTTCTATCGCTTCAAAGGCCGGCAAGGGCTGAGCTGGTCGCTGGGGGGGAACTGGTCGTGGCTTTTCCTGGTGTTGGCCGCGAAGGCGATGTTGTTCTTTTTCGCTGTGTTGCTCGCGGCCGGTGAATGGGTGGCGGTGGCACTGTTTGGTGCGTGGGCTTGGGAACTTTTCAAGGCCAAGCCTTTGGCCTTGGCTCGGGTGTCCAAGCCGAGATGAACGTTCGTTGTGATAGTGATACTTTTCTGTCTTGACAGAAATTATAGATCGGCGCACCATCCCGCCCATGGAACTGACCGACACCGCACGACGCTTCGTGGTCCACTGGGGCGAGATGGGCACTGCCTGGGGCGTGAACCGCACCGTGGCGCAGATTCACGCGCTGCTCTTCTTTCACGGCCGCCCGCTGCACGCAGAGGACATCGCGACCACGCTGGTGGTCGCGCGCTCCAACGTGAGCACCAGCCTGCGCGAGCTGCAGAACTGGGGCCTGATCCGGCAGACGCAGGTGCTGGGCGACCGGCGCGACTACTTCGAAACTTCCTCCGACGTCTGGGAGCTGTTCCGCACCATCGTGCGCCAGCGCAAGGAGCGCGAGTTCCAGCCGACGGTGCAGATGTTGCAGTCGCTGGTCGGTACACCGGAGTTCGAAAAGGAGTCGCCCGACGCGCAGGACCGGGTGCGCGAGACGCTGCGCTTCATGCAGACGCTGGGCGTGTGGACGGACGAGATGCTGCGGCTTTCGCCTGCGACGCTGGAGAAGGTGATGCGCTTGGGCGCATCGGTGCAGAAGTTCGTGCGCTCCGAGACCTGAGCGATCGCAGGGGTTTTTTTTGGGGTTCATATTTCTGTTTCGGCAGAAATTACGGAAATCAACCAGGAGATGGCGATGAAGGTCTATGTCGTGGGCGCTTCGGGGTTCGTGGGGCGGCATGTGTCGGCCGTGCTGTCGGCGGCGGGGCATGAGCTGGTGACCGGGCCGCGCGTCGATCTGGCGCAGGCGACGTCGGCGGCCGACTGGCTGCCGCGGTTGCAGGGCGTGGACGCGGTGGTCAACGCGGTCGGGGTGTTGCGCGACACGCGGCGGCGCCCGATCTGGCCGACGCACGCGGAGGGGCCCAAGGCGCTGTTCGACGCCTCCGCGCAGGCGGG
>JAYRQF010000024.1:0-5352 GCA_041910735.1 Limnohabitans sp. | reverse complement strand
CTTGTCCCAGATGCACTCTTCCATGGTCAGCCAGCCCATGCCCTGGATGTAGGCGCCTTCGATCTGGCCCTTGTCGATGGCCGGGTTGATGCTGCGGCCCACGTCGTGCACGATGTCCACGGCCTTGAGCCACCACTCGCCGGTGCGGGTGTCGATCTCGACTTCGCTCACGGCAGCGCCGTAGCAGTAGTAGTAGAAAGCGCGGCCGTTGAGCGTGGTGAAGTCGTACTTGATCTCGGGGGTCATGTAGAAGCCCGTGACCGACAGGCCCACGCGGTCCAGCCAGGCCTGTTTGGTCACGTCCGCCCAGTTGACCGACTTGCCACCGCCATGCAACTGGTTGTTGGCAAAGGTGACCTCTTCGGCCGAGCAGCCCAGCATGCGGGCGGCCACGGGTTTGAGGCGCTCGCGCATCTGCGCGGTGGCGTTCATGATGGCCGCACCGTTGATGTCAGCGCCGCTGGAAGCCGAGGTGGCCGAGGCGTTGGGCACCTTTTGCGAGTCGGTGGCGGTGATGCGCACATGGTCCACGCTGATGCCCAGACCGTCGGCGCAGACTTGTGCCATCTTGGTGTTCAGGCCCTGGCCCATTTCGGTACCGCCGTGGTTGCAGCTGACCGAGCCGTCCATGTAGACCACCAGCAGCGCGCCGCCCTGGTTCAGGTGCGTGGCGGTGAAGCTGATGCCGAACTTGAGCGGCACCAGCGCGATGCCGCGCTTGCGCGTCTTGCTCTGGGCGTTGAAGGCCTGCACTGCGGCGCGGCGCTCGGCGTACTTCGATTCCTGCTCGACCTGCGCGATCACCTTGTCGCCCAC
Organism: Limnohabitans sp.; assembly: GCA_041910735.1. Classification (GTDB taxonomy): domain Bacteria; phylum Pseudomonadota; class Gammaproteobacteria; order Burkholderiales; family Burkholderiaceae_C; genus Limnohabitans_A. Next base: position 4,536 of record JAYRQF010000024.1, on the reverse strand, counting down.
CCAGTCTTCAATGAGCTGGTTGTACTGGGTGGTCATGGTGTCGGGCGTGCCGCTGACGGCCGGGTCCTTGTAGAGGTTGAGCTTGCGCACCTCCAGCGGGTCTTTACCCAGAGTGGCGGCGATCTCGTCGATCACCGTCTCGATGCCGAACATGCCCTGCGGACCGCCAAAACCGCGGAAGGCAGTAGCGCTTTGCGTGTTGGTCTTGCAGCGGTGGCTGACCAGCTTGAGCGCAGGGATGTGGTAGGCGTTGTCGATGTGCAGGCAGGCGCGGTCGTTCACCGGACCCGAGTAGTCGGTGCTGTAACCGCAACGCGAGGCCAGCATGATGTCGGCCCCCAGAATGCGGCCGTTGTCGTCGAAGCCCACTTCGTAATCGATGCGGAAGTCGTGGCGCTTGCCGGTGATGGTCATGTCGTCGTCGCGGTTGACGCGCAGCTTGACCGGCTTTTGCAGCTTGAACGCCGCCAGCGCAGCGCTCTGGCTGAAGATGCTGGCGTTGCCTTCCTTGCCACCGAAGCCCCCGCCCATGCGGCGGCAAATCACCTCCACATCGTTGGTGTGCAGGTTCAGGGCATGGGCGGCTTCACGCTGGTTGCCGTCCGGGTGCTGGGTCGACACGTACAGCGTGAGCTGACCGTCTTCTTTCGGCACGGCGTAGGTGATCTGGCCTTCGAGGTAGAACTGCTCCTGCTGGCCGGTGCGGGTCGTGCCTTTGATCTTGCGCGGCGCGGCGGCAATGGCGGCAGCGGCGTCACCCCGCACGATGCCCTTGGCCGGCATCACGAAGCTCTGGGCTTCGAGGGCTTCTTCGATGGTCAGGATGGGCTTGAGTTCCTTGACCAGCACCTTGGCTTTGGCGGCTGCTTCTCGGGCGTACAGCATGTTGCGCGCCACCACCACGGCCACGGCCTGACCGACAAACTCCACCTTGCCATCGGCCAGGAAGGGGTCGTCGTGGATGATGGGGCCACAGTTGTTTTCGCCGGGAATGTCCTTGGCGGTGAACACCGCCACCACGCCGTGCTGCGCCAGAATGGCCGCACGGTCGATGCCGTCGCCGATCAGCTCGCCATGCGCCACCGGCGACTTGATGAGGGCGGCGTACAGCGTGCCCGCCACTTCAGGAATGTCGTCGATGTAGGTGGCGCCACCGGTCACATGCAGGTGGGCCGATTCGTGGACGATGTCCGTGCCTTGCTGGATGCCGGAAGCCGGCAGCAAATTCTTGATGGGCGTAGGAGCGTTCATTCAGGCCACCTCTTTCTGTTCTTCGATGAATTCCAGCACCAGATTGCGGGCCACCAGCGAGCGGTAGGCCCAGGTGGCGCGCAGACCGTCACGGGCGGTGAAGCTGGCGGCAATCGCCGCATCCAGATCGGCTGCCTTCACGTCGGCGGGCGCCTTGCCTTCGAGCACGGCTTCGAGCTTGGGGGCACGGCACGGTGCCGGGGCCAGCCCGTTGTAGGCCAGCTTCACACCACTGAGCTTGCCGCCCTTGAGCGAGTAGCTGATGGCGGCGCAGGTGGCCGAAATGTCCTGTTCAAAACGCTTGCTGACCTTATGGGCGCGGAAGACCTGACCGGCCACGGGTTTGGGCAGTTCGATGGCTTCGATGAATTCACCGGCCTGCAGCACGTTCTGCTTCTGGCCGGTGTAGAACTGGTCCAGCGCGACGGTGCGGGTCTTGTCGCCGCGGCGCAGCACCAGCGTGGCACCGAGGGCCATCAGGCAAGGCATGGAGTCGCCAATCGGCGAGCCGTTGGCGATGTTGCCAGCCAGCGTAGCGGTCGAGCGGATCGGCGGCGAGCCGAAGCGGCGCAGCACCTCGGCAAAGTCGGGGTAAGCCTCAGCGATCAGGCCTTCGAGGGTCGCCAGCGACACCATGGCACCGATGCGCCAGGCTTTCGCGCTGTCCGCGACCTTGCGCAACTCGTCCACATTGCCCAGGTACATGATGTGGTCGGGACGGCTGAACTGTTTGTTGACCTGCAGACCGATCTCGGTGCTGCCGGCCAGCAGCGTGGTCGTCGGGTTCTTTTGCAGGTAGTCGGCCACTTCGGCGATGGTGGCGGGCGAGACGAATTCATTGCCCTTTTTGGTGCGCACCACCGGCTGCACGATGATGTCGCCGTCCAGACTCAAGGTGGGCGTCTTGCTGCGGGCGATCTCCTTGAGCAGCGGCACGTCAGCGCTGTCGTCGATCTTGAGCTCGCTCTGGCGCTCGCAGGCTTTGCTGGCGGCGTCGATGATCGGCTTGTAGCCGGTGCAGCGGCACAGGTTGCCGCTCAATGAGTCGGTGATCTGCTGGCGGCTGGGCTGCGGCAGCACCTGCACCAGGTTGACCAGGCTCATGACGATGCCAGGCGTACAGAAACCGCACTGCGAGCCGTGGCACTTGACCATCTCATCCTGCACCGGGTGCAGGGTGCCGTCCGCCTTTTTCAGGCTCTCGACGGTCTTGACCGATTTGCCGTCCAGCGAAGGAAGCAGCTGGATGCAGGCGTTGACCGGCACATAGTTGACGCCGGTGCCGGCCGCGTTGAGTTCACCCACCATGACCACGCAGGCGCCGCAATCGCCTTCTGCGCAGCCCTCCTTGGTGCCGGTGCGGTGGAGCTGTTCGCGCAGGTAGTCGAGAACGGTGGTGGTGCGGCGTTCGCCCTGGGCTTCGACGATCTGGCCGTCGAGGACGAAGCGCACGGTGTTGGTGACTTGGGTCATGGTGCGGGATAAATAAACGGTAAGCCCCGATTTTAGGGAATCGGGGCCTGGAAGCGACGGATTAATTGGTTAATCGGGGTCAGATCCCGATTAATTCAGGAACCGCGGTAAGTCGAATAGCTCCACGGGCTGACCAGCAGCGGGACGTGGTAGTGCTGGTCTTCGTGGGCCACACCGAAATCCAGTGCCACCTGATTGAGGAAGTTCGGCTCGGGCAGCTGCACGCCTTTGGCCTTGAAATAAGCGCTGACATCGAACACCAGACGGTAGGTGCCCTTGCGCAGGCTGGCGTTGTCGTAGAGCGGACCGTCCGGGTTGCGGCCGTCGTGGTTGAGGGTGAAGCGCTTGACCAATGTGGCCTGCTCGCCTTGTGTGGTGTACAGCGCCACCTGCATGCCGGCGGCGGGACAGCCATTCATCGTGTCCAGGACGTGTGTGCTCAGACCCATGGGAACTCTCTTTCCTGTTTGAAAACCAATTCGGTCCACCAAAGTGTATACACTTTTGGTTTTTCTGGCTATCATGCCCCCATGGACAGCACCCAAGCCCCGGAAACATCCACCACCCGCAGCATCGTGGAGGCGCTGACACGCGCGATCGTCGAGCACCGCCTGCTGCCCGGCGCCAAACTGGCCGAGCAAAAACTGGCCGACCACTTTGGCGTCTCGCGCACCCTGGTGCGCCAGGCCCTGTTCCAGCTCTCGCAAAACCGGCTGATCCGCATGGAACCGGCGCGCGGTGCCTTTGTGGCGGCGCCTTCGGTGGAAGAGGCGCGCCAGGTGTTCGCCGTGCGGCGCATGCTGGAGACTGGCATGACACGCGAGTTTGTGCAAAACGTCACCCCGAAGATGATCCGTTCGCTGCAAGACCACATCCGGCAGGAGCGCGAGGCCGTGGCCAAGGAGGATGTTTCCGGTCGCACCGAGCTCTTGGGCGACTTCCATGTGCGCATGGCCGAACTGATGGGCAATGAAGTGCTGGCCCAGCTGCTGGGCGACCTGATCTCGCGCTGCGCCCTGATCACGCTGATGTACCAGTCGCGCAGCGAAGCGCAGCACTCGACCGAAGAGCACGCCGAAATCGTCGCCGCCCTCGCTGCCAGAGACGCCGACAAGGCCGTGCAGCTGATGCAGGAACACCTCGACCACGTCGAAGCCAGCCTGATCTACGACCGCAAGGTCCCCTCCCACGACATCGCCATCGCCCTGACCTGAGATCGCCTCAACATGACAACCTACGACTCCACCCTCCCCTACCCCCGCGACCTCAAGGGTTACGGCCGTCATGTGCCGCATGCGCAATGGCCCCATGGCGCCCGCGTGGCCGTGCAGTTCGTGCTGAACTACGAAGAAGGCGGTGAAAACTGCGTGCTGCATGGCGACAAGGCCAGCGAGCAGTTCCTGTCGGAAATGTTCAACCCCGCTGCTTTCGAGGCCCGCCACATCAGCATGGAAGGCATCTACGAATACGGCTCGCGTGCCGGTGTGTGGCGCCTGCTGCGCGAGTTTGAAAAGCGCGGCCTGCCGCTCACGGAGTTTGGCGTGGCCACCGCGCTGCAAAAGCACGACGACGTGACCGCCGCCTTCAAGGAACTGGGCTACGACATCGCCTGCCACGGCCTCAAGTGGATCCACTACCAGAACATCGACGAAGCCACCGAGCGCGCCCACATGGCCGAGGCCATGGACATCCTGCAAAAGCTGACCGGCGAGCGGCCGCTGGGCTGGTACACCGGCCGCGACAGCCCCAACACCCGGCGTCTGGTGGCCGACTACGGCGGCTTTGAGTACGACAGCGATTACTACGGCGACG
>JAYRQF010000023.1:0-8239 GCA_041910735.1 Limnohabitans sp. | reverse complement strand
GCACTGCGCAACATCAGCTTGAAGTGGTCGATGCCCATCCGCGATTGGAAGGCTGCATTGACCCGGTTTACCATCGAGTTCGGAGATCGCCTCTCCGATATTTGATGTCCGCCCCGTTTACACAAAATTCAGGACACGCCCTTCTGAGAATGATCGTTTTATCTAGGATTTATATGTACAAGACTTCAGAAACAGAGAAGCAGCAGGTCTTTCAAGAGATGAATATAAAAGTCTCAACCCAGCACGCCATTGACTACAGTACGAGAAAAGCAAAACGGCAAATTCACCGCTAGCCAGGAGCCTAGCCTCGCATGCCCTATTCTTCGCTGTGGCCATCCCCGGTTCAGTTCTGTTTGCCCATCTCGTACGCCGTGCGGTCCCCCCCACTCCCTTCACATACGCCAACAACTCCTCAAAAACGGATGTCTGCAAAGCGTGGACGAGTCACCCACCAGCAGCAGCTTTCGCCGTGCGCGGGTCATGCCCACGTTCATGCTGCGGATGTCTGACAGAAAGCCGATCTCGCCTTGGGGGTTGCTGCGCGTCAAGCTGATAGCAATGATCTCTCGCTCTTCGCCCTGAAACGAATCGACGGTGCCCACGTGAGCGTGCGTGCTGTAGTCAGTTCAGGGTAGAAATAGCACTTGGGACCATTGCAAACAGCTGTATAAAATTACAGCACCCCTGGGAGCCATATGAAGAAAATCTCCACCCCCAACGATCCCGCGCACCACATCGCGGTATTCCAGGAAACCACCATTCGCCGTGTCTGGCACAACGAGAAGTGGTGGTTTGCCATTGTTGACGTAGTGGGTGTATTGACCGATTCGGTGCAGCCAGAGGGCTACGTGAAAGACCTGCGCCGTCGTGACCCGGAGCTGGCCAAAGGGTGGGGGCAAATTGCCACCCCCCTTCGTGTTACGACCGCAGGCGGTGCACAGCGGGTGAATTGCGCCAACACCGAAGGCCTGTTCCGCATCATCCAATCCATCCCGTCGCCCAAGGCCGAGCCCTTCAAACGCTGGCTGGCGCAGGTGGGTTACGAGCGGGTCAAAGAAATCGAAAGCCCCGAATTGGCCAGCGCCCGTGCCCGCGAGCTGTATCAGGCCAAGGGTTACCCGCAGGCATGGATCGAAAAGCGGCTGCGCTCCATCTCCGTGCGCGGGGAGCTGACCGACGAGTGGAAAGCACGCGGCGTGGCCGAGGGCAAAGAGTATTCAATACTCACCGCCGAAATTGCCCGCGCCACCTTTGGCGTGACGCCCGTCGAACACAGCCAGCTCAAAGGCCTGGATGTGGTGAAGACCGGCAACAACCTGCGCGACCACATGACCGACCTGGAATTGATCTTCACCATGCTGGGCGAAGCCAGCACCACCGAGATTGCCCGCCGAAGCGATGCACAAGGCTTTGATGAAAACCGGACTTCCGCCAAAGAGGGGGGAAAGATTGCCGGCAACGCCCGCAAAGCGCTAGAGGCCAAAACGGGTAAGAAGGTGGTGAGCAAATCCAATTACCTGGCCGCGTCAACCAAGCCTGATTTGCTTGCCGACATTTTACCGGCCGAAGCGACGAAGCCAAAAACACGTGCTCGCGCGAAGACGACCAAGGGCAGCAGGTAGTAAAAATCCAGATTCCCGACCCGGCTGGAGCGACACACGTTATTTCGCAGTCGAATTGACTGCAGCGCTGTGCGCACATTAGCCGACATGGCCCCTGAGCCAGTCATCAGGTCGGCGTCACAAAGACAGGCGCAAACCCGCCCCCGTCGCTGCGGAAGTTGGTGGTCTGCCCGTCGTACAGGCGGGCAGCAAACAGCTGCACCTGGCCGTTGTAGGCGTAGGCCCGCACATCGGCCTTGAGTGTCTTGCGCTCCTCACCCACCATCACCACCCGTTGGCTGGGCGGGATCAGGGCCTGCGCCACATAAGGCTGCGTCTGGATCTGCGCCCAGGTCTTGGTGGTCAATTTGTCGCCCCGGTAGGCGGCTTTGGAACCATAGCCCGAAAGCGGTTTGAAGAAATAGCCCTTGCGCCCGGCCCACAACTGTTCGGCGTTGTCCGGCGTGAGCAGCTTCGTTTGCGGCACCACACGGGCCAGCACCGCGCGCACCGGCCCGGACAGGCCCAGCTGCGCGGCCCACTGCGGATCACTGAGCGTCACCAGGTGGCGCTTGTTGGCGTGCAGCGCATGGGTTTCGGGGTTGGGCGTGAACACGCAGGCCCCGGCCTGCCAGGCCTGGCGCAGGGCCGCGTGGGCGGGCGCTTCCAGGTAAAAGTCGGTCAGCCGCAGGTACACCATGTCGATGCGCTGGCCCTGGTGTTGCAGCTGTCCGTCTGCCCAGACCATCTCCTGCGGATCGACGATGCGGGCATCTACCCCAGCCCGGCGAAAAAGGTCCTGAAACAGCAGGAACTCGGGGTACAGGTACTGCCGGGTCGGGTCTTCGTCCACGATGGCCAGTGTGCGGGCCTGGCCTTGCAAGGAAATGAAAGGCTCATGCGGTCGCTGCTGCGCCCATTCCTGCGCGAACATGTCCAGCCAACATGTTTCAAGCTGCGTGATGTCGGTAGCCGTGTGCAGCCAGTCACGGGCCACGTCGCAGCAGGCGCGCTGCGCCCGCGTGAGTGCCAGGGCGAGCATGGCACCGCCGGCATTGGTGTTGATTTCAATCAGCCGGGGACCGGACTCGGTGAGGTGAAAGTCATAGCCCATGAACACGCCGCGCTGACCCGTGGCCATGCGCGCCAGTTCGGGCGCCTGCGCCAGCGCCTGCTGCCGCCAGGCGGGCAGGGCCATGACCTCATGCAGCACCTGCACCGCTTCCTGCATGGACTGCAGCTGCCGCTGGCTGATGAACAGGCCCGTGCTGGAAAACAGGTGGGCATGGGTGCTTTGCCAGTGCGGCCACCAGGCCGACAGCACCGAGTCGGCCTGCAGCGTCCGACGCAGCGCCTCCATGTCCAGCGAATAGCAGGCGCAGTCGTGGTTGAGCTGGCTGGCCAGCGAGCGGAGGGTGTCGATCGGTGGCTGCATCAGGCCTGCAACTCACTGCCGCGCGGTGCGGACATTGGTCGGCAGGGCCGCAGGCGCACTGGAGCGCCAGGGGTTGATGTCCAGACCACCACGCCGGGTGTAGCGGGCGTACACCGTGAGCTGGGTCGGTTTGCAACGCGTCCAGATGTCCATGAAGATGCGCTCGACGCACTGCTCGTGGAATTCGTTGTGGTTGCGAAAACTCACGATGTACTGCAAGAGCCCTGCCTGGTCGATCTGGTGGCCGCTGTAGCTGATCTGCACGCTGCCCCAGTCGGGCTGGCCGGTCACCAGACAGTTGCTCTTGAGCAGATGGCTCACCAGCGTCTCGGTCACCGGAGCCTCCAGGGTGTTGGCGCTCAGCAGTTCAGGCGCGGGCTGGTAGCGGGTGCACTCCACATCAAGCCGGTCCAGGCTCAGGCCGTCGAGCTCATGCACCGGCTCGGCGTCGAACTGCTCGGGCACGAGCAGCTTGACACCCGCACTGGCCATGACGGGGCCACCGCTCCAGATGGCGGCGCTGATGTCGTTGCGGATGCGGGCCCTGACCTCGTCGTGCGACTCAAACCGGGTGTTGTTGAAGCTGTTGAGGTAGAGCTTGAAAGACTTGCTCTCAACGATGTGCGTGCTCTCGGCCGGGATGGTGATGTGCGCGATCGCCACCTGCGGCTTGCCTTTGGGGTTGAGCCAGGAGAGTTCAAAAGCGGTCCAGAGGTCGGCGCCCAGAAACACCGGGCGTCCGGTCACGCCGATCTCGTCGCGTTTGGTCTGGCGCGCGATCGGAAACAGGAGGCTGGGGTCGTACTGGTCGGCGTAGCTGCTGGCCTTGCCCAGCTGGGACTGTTCGGGTGTGTTGCCGGACATTTCAGCCCTCCTGCTTGCGACGGAACACCAGACGGTCCGGCTCGGACGCTGCCTTGTCAAAGGCATAGCCTTCGCTGTCAAAGGCCGGCAGGTCCTCCGGTTTTTTAGCCTGGTGCTCGATGGCCCAGCGGGCCATCAGGCCACGCGCACGTTTGGCGTTGAAGCTGATGACCTTGTACTTGCCGCCCTTCCAATCCTCGAACACGCATTCGACCACACGGGCCTGCAGCACCTTGCGGTCCACCGACTTGAAGTATTCCTGCGAGGCCAGATTGACGATGACCGGGCTCTTGTCTTTGGCCAGTCGCTCATTGAGGTATTGCGCGATCTGCGGGCCCCAGAATTTGTAGAGGTTGTTGCCCTTGGGGTTCTTCAGGCTGGTGCCCATTTCCAGGCGGTAGGGCTGCATCCAGTCCAGCGGGCGCAGCACGCCGTACAGGCCACTCAGGATGCAGACATGCTCCTGCGCCCATTCGAGTTGTTTGGCGTTCAGGGTTTTGGCATCCAGCCCTTCGTACACATCACCGTTGAAGGCCAGCACCGCCTGTTTGGCGTTTTTGGCAGTGAACTTCGGGCTCCAGGCTTCGTAACGGGCCACATTCAGCACCGACAGCGCATCCGACAGGTCCATCAGCTCGGCGATCTGCTGGGGCGAGTACGGGCGCAGCACGTCGATCAGCTCGGCCGCCTGCGGTACAAACTGAGGCAGGGTGTGCGGCACATCGCCGGCGGGGGTGTCGTAATCAAGGGATTTGGCGGGGGACAATAGGAACAGCATGCTCGACATCCTTTATCTCGACGATTATCTCGCTGTCGTGAACAAGCCCGCCGGCTGGCTGGTGCACCGCACCCCGCTGGACAAGGGGGAAACGCGCTTTGTGTTGCAGACGCTGCGCGACCAGATCGGACAACCGGTCTGGCCGGTACACCGGCTAGACAAGGGCACCAGCGGCGTGCTGGTGTTTGCGCTCAGCGCCGAGGTGGCCCGCGCCATGGGACAGTCTTTTGAGACCGGCGAGGGCCTGCACAAGCTGTATCACGCCATCGTTCGCGGCTGGCCGGCCGACGAGCAGTTCATCGACCACCCCTTGAAGCGCATGCCCGACGACATGCGCAGCCAGCGCGAGGAAATCCAGAGCGCCCAAACCCGGCTGCACACCCTGCGCCGCGGTGAGCTGCCGATTCCCCAAGGCAGCTTCCCAAGCCTGCGCTGGGCCGAGGTGGCGCTGCAGCCTTTGAGCGGCCGCCGCCACCAGCTGCGGCGGCACGCCAAGCACATCGCCCACCCGATCATTGGCGACGCCACCCACGGCAAAGGGCCACTGAACCGGGCGGTGGCTGCACATCTGGGTACCGGGCGGCTGTGGCTGCATGCCCTGAGCCTGCGTCTGTGGCATCCGGTGCACACGCGACCACTGGAGATTTCAGCGCCTCTACCGCCACAATGGGGTCTTTGGCATGCGTTTTGAGCCAAAGCCGGCCCCGGCGTCCGCCATGCGTCACCGCCTCAATGCTGAAATTGATTAGCATCCCGGCATGAGCCTGCTCTTCACCCCCTACAGCTTCCAGACGCCCAACGGCCCGGTCGAATTGCCCAACCGCATCGTGATCGCGCCCATGTGCCAGTATTCGGCGGTCAACGGCTGCGCCACCGACTGGCATCTGGCGCACTGGGCCAACATGCTCAACAGCGGTGCCGGGATGTTCATCATCGAAGCCACCGCGGTTTCGCCAGAGGGGCGCATCACCCCGAACTGCCTGGGCCTGTGGGACGACGCCACCGCCGCCGCACTCGACGAGCATCTGGCGCGAGCCAGCACGATCGCGCCCCCGATGCCGGTCTGCATCCAGCTCAGCCATGCCGGACGCAAGGCCTCCAGTGCACGCCCCTGGGACGGCGGCATGCTGATCCCGGCAGACCGGGGCGGCTGGACACCACTGGGCCCCAGCGCCCTGCCCCACCTGCCGCAAGAACCCGCCCCGCGCGAACTCACGCCGGACGAGATCGGGCGCATCAAGAACGATTTCGTGCAGGCCGCACGACGCGCCCGTGCCATGGGCCTGCAGGCGATCGAGCTGCACGGTGCGCACGGCTATCTGCTGCACGAATTCCTCTCGCCGCTGTCCAACCAGCGCAAGGACGCGTACGGCGGCAGCTTTGACAACCGCATCCGCTTTCCGCTCGAGGTCTTCTGCGCGGTGCGCGAGGTCTTTGGCGGTGTGCTGGGCATGCGCCTGTCGGCCACCGACTGGGTCGAAGGCGGCTGGACCGTCGACGAAACCGCCGAACTCGCCCGTGTGCTCAAGGAAGCCGGCGCCCAGTTCGTGCACATTTCATCGGGCGGGGTGTCACCGCAGCAAAAGATTCCGGTAGGCCCCGAATACCAGGTGCCACTGGCCCGGCAGATCAAGGCGCAATCCGGGCTGACCACGCTGGCGGTGGGGCTGATCACCGAGGCCGCACAAGCCGAGGCGGTGCTGCAACGCGGCGATGCCGATCTGGTGGCCCTGGGCCGCGCCTTCCTCTACCAGCCGCGCTGGGGCTGGCAGGCTGCCGCGCAGCTGCAAGGTCAGGTTCAGGCTCATCCTCCATATTGGCGCAGCCTGCCCAAAGAAGCTTCGGGCATCTTCGGGCCGAACGCGCGCATTGGCATGCGCTGAACCGGCACCGCCTCCTGCACTGGAACAAGCTTGAACCGCCCGCGCCGTCTGTTGCAGACCCTGACAGCCATGGCACTGGCCATGCCTGCGCTGGTGTGGGCGCAGGCTTTTCCCTCGCGGGCGATCACCATCGTGGTGCCCAACCCGCCCGGCGGTCTGGTGGACACCTCGGCCCGTCTGGCCGGCGACGCATTGGCCAAAGTCATGGGTCAGCCGGTGCTGGTAGAAAACAAACCCGGCCCCAGCGGCACCCCGGCCTACCAGAGGGTGGCCCACGGTGCCCGCGACGGCTACACCCTGCTGGCCTCGTATTCGGGCTACCACGTCGCCAGCCCGCTTTTGCAGGATCGGCTGCCCTGGAAGCTCCGTGACCTGACCCCGGTCGGCATGGTCACGGTGGCCACCAACGTGATCGCCATCCACCCCTCGGTGCCAGCGGGCAGCCTGAAAGAGTTCATCGTCTGGGCCCGGGCCAACCCGGAGCGGCTGAGCTACGCCTCGCAGGGCAATGGTTCGGTCTCGCACATCGGCACCGAAGTCTTCAAGATGCAGACCGGTGTGCAGATGGACCATGTGCCCTACAAAGGCTCGGGGCAGGCCATTGCGGACGTGCTGGCGGGCAAGGTGCCGGTCTTCATCTCAACCCCGCCGTCCATGCTGCAGCATGTGCAAAACGGCAAGCTGCGGGCTTTGGCCGTGGCCGGCAAAAGCCGGCTGCCCAGTCTGCCGCAGGTGCCCACCACCGCAGAAGCGGGCTTGCCCGGCTTTGAGCTGGCCTCCTGGGTGGCCCTGTACGCACCAGCGGGCACGCCAGCGGCCATTGTGGACAAGCTGTCGAGCGACCTGCGACGGGCGCTGGAGATGCCCGAAGCCCGCCAGCGTGCCCATGCGGCAGGCATTGAGGTGCGCTGGCTGCCGCCTGCAGACACCACGCGCGTGCTGGAACACGACATCGCCGAGTTCAGCAAAGCCATCAAGGCCGCCAACATCCGGCCGGACTGAGCCCGGGTCAGCCTCCGAAAACCGCTGGTCGGACCGGTAAAATTGCCTTTTTGTGCATGCGGGCGAGGCCCCGTGTGCCCGCAAACCCGGCGGCCCCCCCTTGCGGTCCGCCCGACCCCCTGTACAGACCATGAGCACCACCCCCGCGCAGCCCGGCCTTGAGAGCCTGTCCAAGTCCTTCGAACCCGCCGCCCTGGAATCCCGTTGGGGCCCCGAATGGGAAAAGCGTGGCTACGGCGTGGCCGGTTTCCGTGGCACGCAGGCCGCCAAAGAGGGCGCGCCTGCTTTTGCCATCCAGCTGCCGCCGCCCAACGTGACGGGCACGCTGCACATGGGCCATGCGTTCAACCAGACCATCATGGACTCGCTCACGCGCTACCACCGCATGAGTGGCTTCAACACCGCCTGGATTCCGGGCACCGACCACGCAGGCATCGCCACGCAGATCGTGGTGGAGCGCCAGCTGCAGGGCCAGGGCATCAGCCGCCACGACATGGGGCCGACACCGGCCGAGGCGCGCAAGAACTTTGTCGCCAAGGTCTGGGAGTGGAAAGAGCAGTCGGGCAACACCATCACCCAGCAGATGCGCCGCATGGGCGACAGCGTGGACTGGAGCCGCGAGTACTTCACCATGGACGACAAGCTCTCCAGGGTGGTGACCGAGACCTTTGTGAAG
>JAYRQF010000022.1:0-2007 GCA_041910735.1 Limnohabitans sp. | reverse complement strand
GCATGGTGAGCTACGCCTGGGCCGGCTTCGGCGCTGCCTTCGGCCCCATCATCATCCTGTCGCTGTTCTGGAGCCGCATGACGCGCAACGGCGCGCTGGCCGGCATCATCGTTGGCGCCGCCACCGTGTTGGTGTGGAAGCAGTTCGGCTGGCTGGGCCTGTATGAAATCATCCCGGGTTTCATCCTGTCCACTATCGCCGTCGTGCTGGTCAGCCGTACGGGCAGCCCGTCGGCCAGCATGCTGAAATCGCACGAGGCCGTGATGGAAGAGGCGCGCCGCATCGGCGTCTGACGCTCCGGCCATTCCGTTTCTGGTAGCCACACCGCCAGCAATTGCGCTGGCAGTGTGGCTTTTTGCTGCACAGAGTAAACAAGGGGTAACCCTCACCGTCTATAATGGGATGCTTCACAGCACACCCGGCGCTTGCCGCGATTCAAGTTCACATGCAGCAACGGTGCTGAGACCGTGCACCCCCCACGAGGGCATGGTGGTTCTTGGGTCGGGCTGGCGTACCGCCTTCCTTCTGATCCCGCACCCCTTTACGGAGAACCACGTGCTCTTGTCCCAACAGGCACCCCTTCCCACAGCCGTACTGGCCCTCGCTGACGGCACGGTCTTCACCGGCCGCTCCATCGGCGCCGCTGGCAGCACCACCGGCGAAGTCGTCTTCAACACCTCCCTCACCGGCTACCAGGAAATCCTGACCGATCCCAGCTACTGCAAGCAGATCGTCACGCTGACCTACCCCCACATCGGCAACTACGGCACCAACCCCGAGGATGTCGAATCCTGCAAGGTGTTTGCCGCCGGCCTGATCATCCAGAATCTGCCGCTCATCGCCTCCAACTTCCGCAGCACCGCCAGCCTGCAGGGCTACCTGCAAGCCAACGGCACCGTCGCCATCGCCGACATCGATACGCGTCGCCTCACCCGCCACCTGCGGGTGCATGGGGCGCAGAACGGCTGCATCCTGGCGCTCGAGCACACCGGTGCACCTTCACAGGCCGAAATCGACCAGGCCATTGCCGCTGCCCAGGCCGCTCCCGACATGGCGGGTCAGGATTTGGCCAAGGTGGTGAGCTGCACCGCCAGCTATCCCTGGACGCAGACCGAATGGCAACTGGGCGAAGGCTATGGCGAGCAGGCCGAGCCACAGTTCCACGTCGTTGCCTACGACTTCGGCGTCAAGTACAACATCCTGCGCATGCTGGCCGAGCGCGGCTGCAAGATCACTGTGGTGCCGGCACAGACCCCCGCGGCCGAGGTGCTGGCGATGAACCCCGATGGGGTGTTCCTGAGCAACGGCCCCGGCGATCCGCAAGCTTGCGATTACGCCATCGAGGCCATCCGTCAGATCGTTGACAGCGGCAAGCCCACTTTCGGCATCTGTCTGGGCCACCAGCTGCTGGCCCTGGCCAGCGGTGCCAAAACCTTCAAGATGAAGTTCGGCCACCATGGCGCCAACCACCCGGTCAAGGATCTGGACAGCGGTCGCGTCGGCATTACCAGCCAGAACCACGGCTTTGCCGTCGATCCCGAAACGTTGCCCGCCACCCTGCGCGCCACCCACGTCAGCCTGTTCGACAGCACGCTGCAAGGCATGGAGCGCACCGACAAGCCGGTGTTCTCGTTCCAGGGCCACCCCGAGGCTTCCCCGGGGCCGCACGACATCGCCCACCTGTTCGATCGCTTCACCAAGCTGATGCGCGAGAGCAAGGCCGCCTGATTGATCTGGAGCAGGGCGCACCCAACAGGCCGCGCCCCTTCCGCGAACGCACAGAAAAAGACACACCATGCCAAAACGTTCAGACATCAAGAGCATCCTCATCATCGGCGCCGGCCCCATCATCATTGGCCAGGCCTGTGAATTCGACTACTCCGGCGTGCAGGCCTGCAAGGCGCTGCGTGAAGAGGGCTACCGCGTCATCCTGATCAACAGCAACCCCGCCACGATCATGACCGACCCTGCCACCGCCGACGTCACCTACATCGAGCCCATCACCTG
>JAYRQF010000021.1:0-3677 GCA_041910735.1 Limnohabitans sp. | reverse complement strand
CTGCTCGCAGCCCTGGGCGCAGGTCTCCAGCACCTTGGGGGTGAGTTTGAGGCGGTCCACCATCGGCTCGGCCAGCCCGGCGGCGCGGGCGCGCTCCAGGTCTTTGGCGTTGTCCACCTGCAGGACGTCCACATTCTCACGCAACAGGGCCGCGAGGCGGCGCAGGGCGTGGTTCTTGACGGCGGCAGAGGCTTTGGCCATCAGTGCCGAGGCCTGCTTGGCCTGCAGACCCAGTGCCTGCATGTGCTCGGTGGTGTTCAGGGCGTTCATCCCCCGATTTTCGCAGATCGCCGGATCAGCCGCGCACCATGCACATGCGCGCGAAGCGCAGGGCCAGACGGTGCAGCGCCTGCCAGCCGTCCTGCGGCCAGTCGGGCACTTTCAGGCCTTTGACGATGCCGTCCACCTGATGCGCCGACTGCAGCAGGTTGTTCAGCCGCACCGGGCTCAGGCGCGGCAGCACCCGTTCGAACAGGCGCTCGCGCGGGCCCCAGATGCGCTGGGCCTTGAGCGCCATCGGCAGCGGCTGGCCCGCGGTCATCGCGTCTTTCACCCGCTTGAGGGCGCGGATGTCTTCGGCCAGGGTGTAGTGCACCAGCACTTCAGCCTCGCCCTCGGCCTGCAGACCGTCGAGCATGCGCTGCACCCGCGCGACCTGACCGGAGAGCACCGCCTCGGACAGCTTGAACACGTCGTAGCGCGCCACGTTCAGCACCGCCGACTCCACCTGCGCCTGCGACAACTCGCCTTGGGGGAAAAGCAGGCCCAGCTTCTGGATTTCCTGATGCGCGGCGAGCAGGTTGCCCTCCACCCGGTCGGCAAAGAACTGCAGGGTGCGCTGGCCTTCCTCGCCTTGCGCCACATGCTGGCCCTGCTGCTGCAGGCGCTGGGCAATCCACTGCGGAAGGGCGGCGCGCTCGATGGTGTCGATCTGAAGGCTTACGCCACCGTTGTCCAGCGCACCGAACCAGGCCCCTTTGC
Source organism: Limnohabitans sp. (assembly GCA_041910735.1). Lineage (GTDB taxonomy): Bacteria > Pseudomonadota > Gammaproteobacteria > Burkholderiales > Burkholderiaceae_C > Limnohabitans_A. The sequence goes on along the minus strand of JAYRQF010000021.1, from coordinate 2,696 downwards.
GGGTCGCAAAGTCCAGCCGGGGCAGCATGAACAGCGTGAGGGTGGAATCGTTGCCCTGGGCCTGTTCCACCAGCTGCTGGATGGCGGCGCTGCCGTCCTTGCCGGGCTTGCCCGACGGAATGCGCACCTCCACGATCTGCTTGTCGGCGAACAGGCTCAAGGACCCGCCCGCGGCCAGCACCTCGCTCCAGTCAAAATGCGCGCCCTGCACCGTGTGCACGGTGCGTTCGGTGTAGCCCTGGGCACGCGCGGCGGAGCGGATGGCGTCGGCAGCCTCCTGCATCAGCAGCGGCTCGTCGCCGTGCAGGGTGTAGAGGCTGCGCAGCCCCTTTTGCAGGTGCGCGCCCAGTTGCGCCAGAGCCAGCTGCATGGCCTTACCGCACCACCGGCGGTTTGACGCGCGAGAGGCGTCGCACGATCTGCTGCACGATGTCGTTTTGCATGTCACGGTAGAGCATCGCCTCTTCGACCTCCTTGGACAGGGCAGCCGTTTCATTGAAGCTCAGGTCGCGCTGCTGGTAGAGCTCGGCCGGCTCAATCCACTCCAACCCCTCCGGGGTGCGCAGCCGGAATATCACGGTCATGCGCAGCTGCAGTTCGCGCACCTGCCCCGAGGCGTTGGTGCCCACCACCACGCGCTGGCGCTGTTCCTGCAGGATGTCCAGAATCACCTCGGCCTGCTGGGCCTGCTTCGCTTCGGTCAGCAGCTCGATGCGGCCAGTACCGCGCAACTGGCGGCTGAGCTCTGCGCCCAGCGGCGACGTGGTCGGGAACCCGGCATACAGTGTGCGGAATGGAAAGTCGCCCGTCTGGCGCAGCTGGAAGCCGCAGCCGGCCAACGCGGCTGCCACGGTCCCGAGCACGAACAGACGGCGTTGCACCTCAGGCCACCACGTTCACCAGGCGCCCCGGCACCACGATGACCTTTTTGGCCGCCGCGCCATTGGCGGCTTTGGCAAAGGCCTCGCTGGCCAGCGCGATCTGCTCGATCTGCGCCTTGTCGGCGCTGGCGGGCACCAGAATCGAGCCGCGCAGCTTGCCGTTGACTTGCAGCATGAGTTCGATCTCATCGCGTTGCAGGGCCGATTCGTCCACCTCGGCCCAGGCCACGTCGAGCAGGTCGCCGCAACAGGCGGCGTAACCCAGCTCGTTCCAGAGCTGGTCGGTGATGTGCGGGCAGGCCGGGTAGAGCACGCGCAGCAGGACGGAAAAGGCTTCGGCCAGCGCGGCGCAGTCTTCGGCGCTGTCCGACAACTGCACGTCTTCGAGCGTGTTGAGCATCTTCATCACCGCCGAGACGACGGTGTTGTACTGCATGCGCTCGTAGTCGTAGTTGGCCTGTTTGAGCACGGTGTGGATGTCCAGACGCAGCGCCTTGGCAGCCTTGCTGAACTCCACACTCTTGCTGCGGTCGACCGCAATGCCTTTTTTCAGCAGGGCTTCGTTCTTGGCCGCGAAGTTCCAGACGCGGCGCAAGAAACGGTAGCTGCCTTCCACGGCCGCGTCGTTCCACTCCAGCGTGGCTTCGGGCGGCGCGGTGAACATGGTGTACAGGCGGGCGGTGTCGGCGCCATATTTTTCGATCAGGTCCTGCGGGTCGACACCGTTGTTCTTGGACTTGGACATGGTGCCCACGCCCTCGTAGTCAATCGGCGTGCCCACGGGCAGGCGGCCGTCGCCACTTTCAGCTTCGTTCTTGAGCCGGGCGCCCACGATCTTGCCGCCCTCGTCCAGCACATGCTCGACGTCGTGCGGCCAGAAATAGTCCTTGCCGCCCTTGGCGGTGCGGCGCGAATAGATGTGATTGAGCACCATACCCTGCGTGAGCAGGCGCTTGAAGGGTTCGTCGACCTTGACCAGGCCCAGATCGCGCATGACCTTGGTCCAGAAGCGCGCGTACAGCAGGTGCAGGATGGCGTGCTCAATGCCACCGATGTACTGGTCCATCGGCATCCAGTAGTCGGCGCCACCCGCGACCATAGCCTGGTCGTTGGTCGGGTCGCAGTAGCGCATGAAGTACCAGGACGAATCCACAAAGGTGTCCATGGTGTCGGTCTCGCGGCGCGCGGGCTTGCCGCACACCGGGCAGGTCACACCGGCGTGGAAGCCTTCGTGCTTGTGCAGCGGGTTGCCCGAGCCGTCGGGGATGCAGTCCTGCGGCAGCACCACAGGCAGGTCTTTTTCGGGCACTGGCACCGCGCCGTGCTCTTCGCAATGGATGATCGGGATCGGCGTGCCCCAGTAGCGCTGGCGGCTGATGCCCCAGTCGCGCAGACGCCAGGTGGTTTTCTTCTCGCCCAGACCTTTGGCAGCGAGCAGCTCGGCCACTTTGTTGACGGCAGCTTTCTGGTTCAGGCCATCGAGTTCGCCCGAGTTGACGCACACGCAGTTTTGCTTGTCGCCGTACCATTCCTGCCATGCCGTCGCGTCAAAAGACAGGTCCTTGACCGACACGACTTGCTTGATCGGCAGCGCGTACTTGAGCGCGAACGCGAAGTCGCGCTCGTCGTGCGCCGGCACGCCCATCACGGCGCCATCGCCGTAGCTCATCAGCACATAGTTACCGACCCAGACCTCGACCTGCGCACCCGTGAGCGGGTGCGTGACGAAGAGGCCGGTGGGCATGCCCTTTTTCTCTTGCGTGGCCAGCTCGGCTTCGGTGGTGCCGCCGGTCTTGCATTTCTCGATGAACGCGG
>JAYRQF010000020.1:0-3812 GCA_041910735.1 Limnohabitans sp. | reverse complement strand
TTCAACCCGGCGCCGCGCGCGCTGCTCGAGCACATCCGCGCGGTGTGCGACCAGCACGGCATCGTGATGATCGTGGACGAGGTGCAGACCGGCGCAGGCCGCACCGGCACCTGGTACGCCATCGAGCAGAGCGGTGTGGTGCCGGACATGATCACCCTGGCCAAGTCCATGGCCGGCGGTTTCCCGATTTCTGCCGTGACCGGCCGCGCCGAGATCATGGACGCACCGGCACCGGGCGGTCTGGGCGGCACCTATGCCGGCAACCCGATCGGCTGCGTGGCCGCGCTGGCGGTAATGGACACCTTCGAAGAGGAAAACCTGCTGCAGCGCTCGCGTGACGTGGGCCAGCGCATGGTGAGCAAGCTCGAGGCCATCGCCGACAAGCACCCCGAACTGGCCGACATCCGCGGCCTGGGCGCCATGGTGGCCGTGGAGCTGTGCAAGAACGGCGACATGCAGCAGCCCGCGCCCGAGCTGGCCAAGGCGATCTCTGCCGAAGCCGCGCGCCGCGGTCTGATCCTGCTGACCTGCGGCACCTACGGCAACGTGCTGCGCATCCTGGTGCCGCTGACGGCCAGCGATGCGCTGCTGGACGAGGGCCTGGACATCCTGGCCGCCAGCGTGGAAGCGGCCAAGCAGGCCTGATCCGTTTTTTGTCGGGGGCGCCGGGCACACACCCTTGGCGCGGGAACAAGGCATGCAACAGTCCTGCCCTCCCGCCACCGGGCCGGCGCACCCCGATGTTTATCCGGAGCCCTCCGGCTCCCCCGGTACGAGAAAATAAACGAGGAGACATCATGACATCACAAGCCTGCGGTGCCCAGAGCGGCACCACGCTGAAAAACGGATTGCGCTCGCGGCACCTCACCATGATTTCGATCGCGGGCGTGATCGGCGCCGCGCTGTTCATCGGTTCCGGCAAGGTGATCGCCAACGCCGGCCCGGCCGCCATCCTGGCCTATATCGCAGGCGGCATCGTGGTGGTGCTGGTCATGCGCATGCTCGGCGAAATGGCTGTGGCCCAGCCCGACACGGGCTCGTTTTCCACCTACGCCGACCGTGCCATCGGGCGCTGGGCCGGCTTTACCATCGGCTGGCTGTACTGGTACTTCTGGGCCCTGCTGATGGGCTGGGAAGCCTATGTGGCCGGCAAGATCCTGCACAGCTGGTTCCCCATGATCCCGATCTGGGGCTATATGCTGATCGTCACCGTCTCGCTCATCGGCGTGAACCTGATGAAGGTGAAAAACTACGGCGAATTCGAATTCTGGTTCGCACTGGTCAAGGTCACCGCCATCGTGGTGTTCCTGATTATCGGTGCGCTGGCCGTTACCCACCTGTGGCCCTGGGGCCAGCCTGACGCTGTCGGCTTCACCCACCTGACCAAGGAAGGCTTCATGCCGAATGGCTTCGGCGCCGTGGTTACCGCCATGCTCGGGGTGATGTTCGCCTTCATCGGCGCGGAAATCGTCACCGTGGCCGCCGCCGAATCCGACAACCCCAGCAAGGAAATCGTCAAGACCACCAAGTCCGTGGTGTGGCGCATCATCCTGTTCTATGTCGGTTCCATCTTCATCGCCGTCTGCCTGGTGCCCTACAACGACCCGCTGCTCAAGGACGCCACCTACGGCACCTACACCGTCACGCTCACGCGCCTGGGCATTCCCGAAGCGCGCCACATCGTCAACTTCGTGGTGCTGACCTCCGTGTGCAGCTGCTTCAACTCTGCCCTGTACACCTGCTCGCGCATGCTGTATTCACTGTCGCGCCGCGGCGATGCCCACCGCATCATGCAGATCACGGGCAAGAACAGCGGCAGCCCCTGGGTCGGCGTGCTGATCTCCAGCATCTTCTCCTTCGTCGCCATCTACCTGACGGCCACCGAGAAGATGGACATCTATGATGTGTTGATGTCCGCCACCGGCACGGTTGCCATGTATGTGTACCTGAGCATCGCCATCTCCCAGCTCAAGATGCGCCAGAAGCTGCAGGCTTCGGGCAAACCCGTTGCGTTCAAGATGTGGCTGTTCCCCTGGCTGACCTACGCCGTGATCGTCGCCATTGCTGCCTCGCTGGTCGTGATGGTGTTTGAAGGCACCTACCGCACCGAAGTGATCTACACCTCCGTGCTGGCTGCCGTGATCGTGGCCATGGGCCTGATCGCCCAGAAATTCAACATCGGCGGACAATCGCAGCAGAACACCGCTCCCCTGGTGAATCTGCAGCCCGAGGCCAGCGCCACCTGACATCTCCCGTTTTTTAGTATCCAGAAGGAAGTTCAAGAAAATGCTCCAGAGAACCACCCCCCGCGCCACTTTTCAATGGGATGACCCGCTGCTGCTCGACCAGCAACTGAGCGACGACGAGCGCATGGTGCGCGACGCCGCTGCCGCCTACTGCCAGGACAAGCTCGCCCCGCGCGTGCTCAACGCCTTCCGCAACGAGCAGACCGACCTGGCCATCTTTCGCGAGATGGGCGAACTCGGCCTGCTCGGCCCCACCATCCCCGAGCAATACGGCGGCCCCGGCCTGAACTACGTCTGCTACGGCCTGATCGCCCGCGAAATCGAGCGCGTCGACTCCGGCTACCGCTCCATGGCCAGTGTGCAATCCTCGCTGGTGATGGTGCCGATCTACGAGTTCGGCAACGAAGCCACGAAGCAGAAATACCTGCCCAAGCTCGCCAGCGGCGAATGGATCGGCTGCTTCGGCCTGACCGAACCCAACCACGGCTCCGACCCCGGCAGCATGGTCACCCGTGCCAAGAAAGTCGATGGCGGTTACAGCCTGACCGGCTCCAAGATGTGGATCACCAACTCGCCCGTGGCTGATGTGTTCGTGGTCTGGGCCAAGGACGATGAAGGCGCGATTCGCGGCTTTGTGCTGGAGAAGGGCTGGAAAGGCCTGAGCGCTCCGGCCATTCATGGCAAGGTCGGGCTGCGTGCCAGCATCACCGGCGAAATCGTGATGGACGAGGTCTTCGTGCCGGAAGAGAACGCCTTCCCCGAGGTGCGTGGACTGAAAGGCCCGTTCACCTGCCTGAACAGCGCGCGCTACGGCATCGCCTGGGGCGCGCTGGGCGCGGCCGAAGCCTGCTGGCACACGGCGCGCCAGTACACCATGGACCGCAAGCAGTTCGGCAAGCCGCTGGCGGCCAACCAGCTGATCCAGAAGAAGCTGGCCGACATGCAGACCGAGATCACGCTGGGCCTGCAGGGCGTGCTGCGCCTGGGCCGCATGAAGGACGAAGGCACGGCCGCGGTGGAAATCACCAGCATCTTCAAGCGCAACAACTGCGGCAAGGCGCTGGAGATTGCGCGCATGGCACGCGACATGCTGGGCGGCAACGGCATCAGCGACGAATTCGGCATTGCGCGCCATCTGGTGAACCTGGAAGTGGTGAACACCTACGAGGGCACGCATGACATCCATGCGCTGATCCTCGGCCGCGCCCAGACCGGCATTGCCGCGTTCTGACCCTGTTGTCTCCTCCCCCTGCCCTGCCGGCGCGCTTGCCGGTGGCGGCGGGGCTTTTCATCCGGAACATCTGCCCATGACAAGTACCCCCCCGCGCCCGCAGCCCCTGGCCGGCATCCGCGTGCTCGACCTGTCCCGCGTACTGGCCGGCCCCTGGGCCAGCCAGATCCTGGGCGATCTGGGCGCCGATGTGGTCAAGGTCGAGCGTCCCGGCAGCGGCGACGACACCCGCGCCTGGGGCCCGCCCTGGCTGAAGGACGCCGACGGCCAGCCCACGCGCGAATCGGCCTACTTCCTCTGCACCAACCGCAACAAGCGCTCCATCACGGTGGACA
>JAYRQF010000019.1:0-6131 GCA_041910735.1 Limnohabitans sp. | reverse complement strand
GGGCCAGCAGGACAAGGCGCGCGATGCGGCGCTGAACGTGATGAAGTTCTTTGCGCACGAAAGTTGTGGCCAGTGCACGCCCTGCCGCGTGGGCACCGACAAGGCGGCGCGGCTGATGGAACGGGACGTCTGGGACCGCGATACGCTTGAAGACTTGGCGCAGGTCATGGGAGATGCTTCGATCTGCGGCCTGGGCCAGGCGGCGCCGAACCCGATCCGCTGCGTGCTGGAATATTTTCCTCAGGAAGTGGGGGGCAAGGCATGAACACCGTCGAATTCACCCTCAACGGCCAGCCCGTCAAGGCCGCAGCAGGCCAAAGCATCTTCAACATCGCCAAAGACCTCGGCATCGCCATCCCGCACCTGTGCCACAAGGAAGGCTTGAACCCCGATGGCAACTGCCGTGCCTGCGTGGTCGAAATTGAAGGCGAGCGCACGCTGGCGCCCAGCTGCTGCCGCAGTGCCACGCCGGGCATGAAGGTGCAGACGAACAGCGAACGCGCCCTCAAGAGCCAGAAGATGGTGCTGGAGATGCTGCTGGCTGACTTGCCCGAACAGGGCTACAAGTGGCTGGACGACCGTGCCGAGGCTCCCCATGGCGAACTGAGCCAATGGGCTGAACACCACGGCGTACAGGTGCGGCCTGCCTTGGCTGAACTTCGTCGCGAGGCCGTGCCGGCCGACCTGTCGCATCCGGCCATGGCCGTGAACCTGGACGCCTGCATCCAGTGCAACCGCTGCGAACGCGCCTGCCGCGACCTGCAGGTCAACGACGTGATCGGTCTGGGCCACCGCGGCGCGCACACCCAGGTGGTGTTTGACCTGGCCGACCCGATGGGGGCCAGCAGCTGCGTGGCCTGCGGCGAATGCGTGCAGGCCTGCCCGACGGGCGCGCTCATGCCCAAGAGCCACATCGGCGCGCAAAAGGTGGACCGCGAGGTCGACTCGGTCTGCCCCTTTTGCGGCGTGGGCTGCCTCGTCACCTTCAAGGTGAAAGACGAAAAAATCGTCAGCGTCGAAGGCCGCGCAGGCCCGGCCAACGAAGGGCGTCTGTGCGTCAAGGGCCGCTTCGGCATGGACTATGTGCACAGCCCGGACCGCCTGACGAAGCCGCTGATCCGCAAACCCGGCGTGGCCAAGGAAGTGTCACTGCTCGACGGCCACACCGACTGGCGCGAAGTCTTCCGTGAAGCGAGCTGGGAAGAAGCGCTGGATGCCGCGGCCCAACCCCTGCGCGCACTGAAAGAACAATTCGGCCTCAAGGCGCTGGCCGGTTTCGGCTCGGCCAAGGGCAGCAACGAAGAGGCTTACCTGTTCCAGAAGCTGGTGCGCACCGGCTTTGGCAGCAACAACGTCGACCACTGCACCCGCCTGTGCCACGCCTCCAGCGTGTCGGCCCTGCTCGAAGGCGTGGGTTCGGGGGCCGTGAGCAACCCGGTGCGCGATGTGGAGCATTCGGAGCTGATCATCGTGATCGGCTCCAACCCGACCAACAACCACCCGGTGGCCGCCACCTGGATGAAGAACGCGGCCCGACGCGGCACCCGCATCGTGCTGATGGACCCGCGCATCACCGACATCGGTCGCCACGCCTGGCGCACGCTGCCCTTCAAGGCCGACACCGATGTGGCCCTGCTCAACGCCATGCTGCATGTGGTGGTGACCGAGGGGCTGTGCGACGAGACCTTCCTGCGCGAACGGGCCGACCACGTGGACGAGCTCAAGGCGCATGTGCAGACTTTCACGCCCGAAGCCATGGCGCCCATCTGCGGCATCCCGGCCGGGACCATTCGCGAGGTGGCGCGGGCCTACGCGAGCAGCAAAGCCTCGATGATTTTGTGGGGCATGGGCGTGAGCCAGCATGTGCACGGCACCGACAACGTGCGCTGCCTGATCGCGCTGGCCAGCCTCACGGGCCAGATCGGCCGCCCCGGCACCGGCCTGCACCCGCTGCGCGGCCAGAACAATGTGCAAGGCGCCAGCGACGCGGGCCTGATCCCGATGATGTACCCCAACTACCAGCGCGTGGCTAACAAAGACGCGCACGACTGGTTCGAGCAATTCTGGGGCACGAAGCTCGATGACCAACCGGGTTACACAGTCGTCGAAATCATGCACAAGGCGCTCGCCGACGACAGCGACCCGCACAAGGTGCACGGCATGTACATCATGGGCGAGAACCCGGCCATGAGCGACCCGGACCTCAACCACGCCCGGCACGCCCTCGCCAGTCTGAAGCACCTGGTGGTGCAGGACATCTTCCTGACCGAAACCGCCTGGCTGGCCGACGTGGTGCTGCCCGCCAGCGCCTGGCCCGAGAAGACCGGTACCGTCAGCAACACCGACCGGACGGTGCAGATGGGCCGCCAGGCCCTGCAGCCGCCGGGTGATGCGAAGCCTGACCTCTGGATCGTCCAGCAGATCGCGCAGCGCATGGGCCTGGACTGGCACTACGAAGGCGAACACGCCGGCGTGGCGCAGGTCTACGAAGAAATGCGCCAGGCCATGCACGCCGCCATTGGCGGCATCGACTGGGCGCGCCTGAACGCCGGCTCGGTGACCTACCCCTGCCTGAGCGCCGACGACCCGGGGCAGCCCATCGTCTTCCACGACCATTTCCCCACGCCCGATGGCCGCGTGAAGCTGGTGCCCGCCGGTCTGATCCCGGCCAACGAGCAACCCGACGCCGACTACCCGCTGGTGCTGATCACCGGCCGCCAGCTCGAGCACTGGCACACCGGCAGCATGACGCGCCGTGCCAGCGTGCTCGACGCGATCGAGCCGGCCGCCACCGTCTCGATGTGCGGCGCTGACCTGCAGCGGCTGGGTGTGGAGCCCGGCCAGCGCGTGCAGGTGGCCTCGCGCCGCGGCGAGGTGGAACTGGTGGTGCGCCGCGACGATGGCACCCCCGAGGGTGTGGTCTACATTCCGTTCGCCTACCGCGAGGCGGCAGCCAACCTGCTGACCAACGCAGCGCTCGACCCGTTTGGCAAGATCCCCGAGTTCAAGTACTGCGCTGTGAAGGTGCAGGTCCCGCAGGTCGCATAATCTCCGGACAGTAACAAACGCACACCGGGCGCCTGCAGTGCGCCCGGCTGATCACGGAGACAAGGTTTGGGATTCGACGTTCGCACCATCTACATGATGAATGCGGTGGTGTACCTGATGCTGCACGGCATCATCTGGGTGAGTCTGGCGCGCTACCAAAGCAGGCTGGTCACGCTCTGGAGTGCAGGGGGCATCGTCAGCGCGGCGGGGGTGGTATTTCTGGGCAGCGAAGGCTGGATCCCGGACTGGATGGTCGCGGTCTTTGGACAGGTGCTGGTGGCCGCAGGCAACTTTGGTCGCCAGTTTGCGATGCGTTCCATCGACGGGTCGCCATCGAGGCGCTGGCTCTGGGGGCATGGCCTGTTCAATCTGGTGTACCTCGCGGTCAACGGGGCGCTGTTTTTTTGGGGTGCCAGCCGCGTGCTGATGATGGCGGTCTTCTTTGCCTTCTACACCATCAGCTGTCTTGACTTCTACCTGGCAGGACGCGCGATAGGCCGGTCACGCGATTCAGCCGGTGCGCGCAGCGTGAAATGGAGTGGCCTGGTGCTGTCGGCCACACTGGGCATCAAATGCCTGAGTGTGCTGGCCGGCTGGGGGGCTGCGGATCTGTACGACAACAGCTGGGATCAGCTGGTGCTGTTTGCCGGACAGTTTCTGGGCATCAGCCTGATGAATTTCGGACTCATGCAGATGCTGGTGGACCAGTTTCAGCAGGAACGTACGCACACCGAGCACGCCCTGTTGGCCCAGCGGGAGCGTACCGCTCAGGCTGAACAGGAGTCGATGGACCTCACGCAACTGTTGCGCGAGCGCGAAGAAATCATCCGCCAGCTCACCCTGTCCAACAAAAGTGCCGGTATGGGCGCACTGATGTCGAGCATCGCGCACGAGGTCAACCAGCCTCTGACCGCGGTGGTGCTCAAGTCCGAGCTGATCGAGAGCTACCTGGACGATCCGAAATACGCGAACGAGGTGCGCAAGCTGTGTGCGCAGGTGCGTGACGATACCCACCGCGCCGGCGCCATGATCCGTACTTTGCGCAGCATGTTCAACATCGGGCGCGGGAGTTTCGACAAGCTGGACTTTGCTGTTCTGCTTGGTGATGTGGCCCGCATCGTGCGTAACCATGTCGGGCTGCAGGGCATTCTGCTGGAGATCGACAGTCCTGAACATGTCTGGCTCACCGGCGATGCCACCCAGCTCCAGCAAGTGGTGCTCAACCTGTTCAACAACGCGATCCAGGCCGTCAAAGGGCGCGATGCGCCGCACATTCAGGTGCAATGCCGCCTGAGCGAAGGCGAGGTTGTGTTGCGTGTGCAGGACAACGGTTGTGGCATTGATCCGCAAGCGCGGGCGGATGTTTTTAACCTGTTCAAGTCGGCGCGCTCGCGCCACATGGGGGTGGGGCTGTGGCTGAGCCAGGCGGTGGTGCAGTCGCATGGCGGAAAACTGGACTTTGAGAGCACGCCGGGCGAGGGTACGGTATTCTTCTTGCGTCTCTCGGCCCGGGATTGTTCCCTGACACCCTGAAACCAGACACTGATTTTTGACCCCATGACTGTTCGTCCCCAGATGCGAGTGGCGGTGCTCATGCGCCGCGAACCGGTGCAAGGCGCCATGGCGCGCTGGCAGCCTTGGCGCTGGGTGCTGGCCGATGTGGTAGCCCACGAGCCGGGCTTTGGCCAGCTGCCCCGCTGCCTGCGCAGCAGCGAACAGGAGGCGCTGTGGCTGTACCCGGACCAGACGGTTGAACTCTTCACCGACGATGCCGAAGGCTACTGGCTCAATGTCACCGCCCCCATGCCGGCATTTTTTGTGCTCTGGCGCATGAGCGAGCCGCAAGACGGTTCCGAACCCGTGGCCGTGCCGCAGGCCGTGAGCCTGAGCTACCACGATGCGGGCCGATGGCTCGATGCCCAGGAGACCGTGGAGACGGTGCCCGCACCACCCGATGTGGTGGACTGGGTGCGTGAATTCGCCGGGCAGCATTACGTGCCGGAGCCCAAACGCCGCCAGCGGCCGCAAAGTTTTCAGCAGCTGACGGACCGGTTTGGCCAGCCTGTCAGCATCAGCACCGAAGGCAAACGCAAAGGCGGCCACCGCGAGGGCGGCGCATGAGCGAAGGCTTTTTCAGCCGCTGGTCGCGCCGCAAGCAAGAGGCGGGGCAGGGGCAACAGGAGCCGACGCCAGGCACTCGGGTGGCCGGGGTGGGGATCGATACGCCAGCCTTGCCACAGGGTCTGGCGCGCGACGATGTATTGCCCGGCCAGCATGCCCAGGCCGAAGACCGCGCCCAAGCCGGGCAGCAAGCGTTGCCGACCCTCGACGATGTGCGTGCCCTTACACCCCAATCGGACTTCCAGCCTTTCATGCAAAGTGGTGTGGGAGCCGATGTGCGCAATGCGGCCATGAAAAAGCTGTTTGCTGATCCGCATTTCAACGTGATGGACGGGCTGGACATCTACATCGACGACTACAGCCAGCCCGACCCCATGCCGGCGGGCATGCTGCGTCGCATGGCCAGCGCCCAGTTCCTGGGCCTGGTGCCCCGGGAGGCGCCTGGGCGACAGGCAGACCCTGTCCCGACCCCGGCACTCAACCCAACATCTGCAGATGGCATGGAAGTTGTGGCACAGTCGCCCGATTCTTCGGCTGCTGCTGATACCCAACCCCATGACAACCCTGATTTGCAACTGCAACCAGACCCTGCCCCTGCAGACCCGCAGCTTGGGTCAGGCCCTCGGTGAGGACCTGAAGGAATACACCACCCTGTGCCGCCGCGAAGCGGGCGCCTTCCAGCGGGCCTCACAAGGCCAGGACACCGTGGTGGTGGCCTGCACCCAGGAGCAGAAACTCTTTGCCGAGCTGGCCACGCAAACCGAAGGCGCGGTGGCGCCGATCCGGTTCGTCAACATCCGTGAAACTGCCGGCTGGAGCGCCGACGGCGCACAGGCCACGCCCAAGATGGCCGCCCTGCTGGCGGCAGCGCGCCTGCCCGAGCCCGAGCCGGTGCCCACGGTCACCTACAAAAGCGAAGGCCGCCTGCTGATCATCGGCCCGCTGGCCGCGGCCGAACGCGC
>JAYRQF010000018.1:0-38419 GCA_041910735.1 Limnohabitans sp. | reverse complement strand
GGCTTTCCGGTCCAGAGCGCCACGGCGCCGGCGGACAAGGCCGATGCGCAGCAGGTGGCCGGCATGCTCAGGCACTGGGAGCAGGCGCTGACCGACATCGGTTTTCTGGACCCGGCTTCGCCCAAAAAGCTGATGCCACGGCTGAACCAGCTGTTCAACCGGGCCGATCTGCAGACGGAAGAAATCCACATCCTGCGCGGGGTGGCCAAGGCGATGACCGAGGCAGCGCGGGGCAAGCGATAGACTTACGGCCATGTTTTCCCGCCTCCGTTCCGACGTCCAGTGCATTCTTGAGCGCGACCCGGCTGCCCGCAGCACTTGGGAGGTGCTGACCTGTTACCCGGGTCTGCATGCGCTGATCCTGCACCGTTGGGCGCACGGCTGCTGGAACCATGGCTTCAAGTGGCTGGGGCGTTTCATCTCCCACCTCTCGCGCTGGTTCACCGGCATCGAGATCCACCCCGGCGCGAAGATCGGCAACGGCGTGTTTTTTGACCACGGCATGGGCATCGTGATCGGCGAGACCGCCGAGATCGGTGACGGCTGCACGATCTACCACGGGGTCACGCTGGGCGGCACCTCGCTTTACAAGGGGGCCAAGCGCCATCCCACGCTCGGCCGCGATGTGGTGATCGGTGCGGGTGCCAAAGTGCTGGGTGGCTTCACCGTGGGGGATGGGGCCAAGGTGGGGTCGAATGCGGTGGTCACCAAACCCGTGCCTGCCGGCGCCACGGCGGTCGGCAATCCGGCGCGCATCATCCAGGCCGAACAGGATGCCAAACGCGAAGAAGCCGCTTCCAAGATGGGCTTCTCGGCTTATGGCGTGACGCAAAACGACGACCCGCTCAGCCAGGCCATGCGCGGCCTGATCGACAACGCCGCCTCGCAGGAACACCAGATTGCCCTGTTGTGGAAAGCACTCGAAGAAGTCTGCGCCCGCCAGCAGGTGCAGATGCCGGGCGACGCGCACAAGACCGAGGCCTTCGAGGCCGACAAGCTCAACCAGCTGGTGGGCAAATGAGCGTCTGAGGCCTCAGGCGCGCAGGCTTTGTTGTGCGATCAGTTCGCGCCGCCGCTCGTACAGGCTTTTGTAGCGCTGCAGCGCATCCGGGTCTTCGCCGCTTTGGGCCTGCGACAGCGCTTCGGTTTCGAGCTGCTTGAGCCGGTCGATCAGCATCAGGTTGAGCAGGCGCCGCAGCTCTTCTCTCGACTCGTGCACATCGGGTGCGCTGGCTTCCGCGCCAGCGTGCAGCGCATGCTGCTGCATCCAGCGTGCGGCCTCTTCAGCAAAAGGCTGACCTTGCATTTCGGCCTGCAGCGCCGACCAGCCCAAGGGGCCATGCTCGTGGAACTGCGACTCCATCCAGACAAACAGCGGGCCGTGGGGCGTGGGCAGGGCGCACAGCATGGCCTGGTCTTCGCCGGCCAGGTTTTCCCACAAGGCCATGTTGGCCAGCAGCAAACGCGCCGCATGGTCGGCGCGGCTGGCGGGCTGCGTGCGTGGGCCGGAGGGCCAGGCGGGGGGGGCGTCCTTTTTCCAGCGATCGGACCAGCGGCCGTTTTTGCCGCCGCTTTTCTGGAAAGGGCGGTCCCACTGGCGTGCGGCCGGGGCGCCATAAGCGCCAGCGGGGTCGGCTGGCATGGCAGTTTGTGGGGCTGCAGGTTGAGCTGAGCCTGCGGGCGCATGGCGGTGGTCACCGGCCGCCTGCTGGCCCCACAGGCGTTCCAGTTGCGCGGCATCAAGCGCAATCAGCTGCGCCAGTTCGGCCAGCAGTTGCTGTTTGAACGCGCCCTCGGGCAGCAGCTGCCACAGCGGCCGGGCCTGGCTCGACAGGCGGGCTCGGCCTTCGGCGCTTTGCAGGTCGCAGTCCACGCTGGCGGCTTCGATCAGGAAGCGCGACAGCGGTGTGGCTTGCCGGATCTGCTCGGCAAAAGCCTCCTGTCCGAATTCACGCACATAGCTGTCGGGATCGTGCTCGGCCGGCAGAAACAAAAACTTGATGCTGCGCGTGTCGGTGGCGTAGGGCAGGGCGCCGTCGAGCGCCTTGCGCGCGGCGCGGCGGCCGGCGGCGTCGCCGTCAAAGCTGAACACCACCGAATCCGTGAAGCGGAACAGCTTTTGGACATGGTCAGGGGTGCAGGCGGTGCCCAGCGTCGCCACGGCGTTGGCAAAGCCCAGCTGGGCCAGCGCCACCACGTCCATGTAACCCTCGGTGACCAGCACATAGCCGGCGCTGTGCAGGGCCTCGCGGGCCTCGTACAGGCCGTAAAGCTCACGGCCCTTGTGGAAGACCGGGGTTTCGGGCGAGTTCAGGTACTTGGGTGTGCCGTCGCCGATCACGCGCCCGCCAAAGCCGATGCACTCGCCCTTGATGTTGCGGATCGGGAACATGATCCGGTCACGGAAACGGTCGTAGCGTTTGTCGTCTTCCTCGTTGACGATGACCAGACCCGATTCGGCCAGCAAGGGGTTGTCGTATTCCGGGAAGACGCTGGCCAGAGAGCGCCAGCCTTCGGGGGCGTAGCCCAGGCCGAAGCGTTTGGCGATCTGGCCCGACAGGCCCCGGCCCTTGAGGTAGGCGATGGCGCGGGGGCTGGTCTTGAGGTGTTCCCGGTACGACTCACCGGCTTTTTCCAGCACGTCGGTCAGGCTGTCGGACTTGGCCTTGGCCGCCTGGGCACGCGCCCTTTCTTCCGGCGACTGCGGCTCTTCGGGCACCTGCATGCCGATCTGCTGGGCCAGGTCCTTGACGGCTTCAATGAAGCTCATGCCGGTGTGGTCCATCAGAAAGCCGATGGCGTTGCCGTTCTTGCCGCAGCCAAAGCAGTGGTAAAACTGCTTGGTCGGACTGACGCTGAAGCTGGGCGACTTTTCCCCGTGGAAGGGACACAGCCCCATGTAGTTGGCGCCGCCCTTTTTGAGCTGGACGTACTTGCCCACCACCTCGACCACGTCGACGCGGGCAAGCAGTTCGCTCAAAAAGGACTGGGGAATGGCCATGCGGGGATTGTCCACCATCCGCTTTCAGCCCATTGTCAGACGGCCGTTGTCCAATCGCCCTTTGAATACCCGAGGAGTACTGCATGAGCAGCATTTACGACCAGGACCTGCCCCAGACCCCGGCGAACTTCGCGCCGATGTCACCCCTGTCCTTCATCGAACGCACCGCCGAGGTCTACCCGACGCGGCTGGCCGTGGTGCACGGCAGCCTGCGCCAGGACTGGGCCACGACGTACCGCCGCTGCCGCCAGCTGGCCAGTGCCCTGTCTCAGGCGGGCATCGGCAAGAACGACACCGTGGCCGTCATGCTGCCCAACACCCCGCCCATGGTGGAGGCGCATTTCGGCATTCCGATGGCCGGCGCCGTGCTCAATACGCTCAACACCCGCCTGGACCCGGAAACGATTGCCTTCATGCTCGACCACGGCGAAGCCAAGGCCGTGATCGTCGATCCTGAATTTGCCGGCGTGATGAAAAAGGCGATGGCTCTGCGCCAGTCCAAGTCGCCCTTGCTGGTGATCGATGTGGAAGACACCCTGTTCACAAGCCCGGCCGAGAAAATCGGCTCCACCACTTATGAAGCCTTTGTGGCCAAGGGCGACCCGGCTTTTGTCTGGAGCCTGCCCGCCAACGAGTGGGACGCGATTGCCCTGAACTACACCAGCGGCACCACCGGCAACCCCAAGGGCGTGGTCTACCACCACCGGGGCGCGGCCACCAACGCCGTGTCCAACGTGCTCGAATGGGACATGCCCAAGCATTCGGTGTACCTCTGGACGCTGCCCATGTTCCACTGCAACGGCTGGTGCTTCCCGTGGACACTGGCGGCGCGTGCGGCCGTCAACGTGTGTTTGCGGCGTGTCGAGCCGCAGGCCATTTTTGACGCCATCCGCCAGCACGGCGTGACGCACTATTGCGGCGCGCCCATCGTGCATGGTCTCTTGGTCAACGCTCCGGCCGAGATGAAAGCCGGTGTGCCCGCAGGCGTCAAGGCCATGGTGGCCGGTGCCGCACCGCCAGCCTCGATGATCGAAGGCATGGAGCAGATGGGCTTTGACCTGACCCATGTGTACGGCCTGACCGAGGTGTACGGCCCCGCCACCGTCTGCGCCAAGCACGAGGACTGGAACCAGCTCGACATCGGCGAGCGCGCCCGCCTCAACGCCCGTCAGGGCGTGCGCTACCACCTGGAGCGCGATGTGCGCGTGCTCAACCCCGAAACCATGGAGCCAGTGCCGATGGACGGCGAAACCATGGGCGAGATCATGTTCCGCGGCAACATTGCCATGAAGGGCTACCTCAAGAACCCCAAGGCCACGCAAGAAGCCTTTGCCGGCGGCTGGTTCCACAGCGGCGATCTGGCGGTGCAGTACCCGGACGGCTACATCAAGATCAAGGACCGCAGCAAAGACATCATCATTTCGGGCGGCGAGAACATCTCGTCCATCGAGGTCGAAGACGTGCTGTACCGCCACCCCGCCGTGCTGGCCGCGGCCGTGGTGGCCAAGCCCGATGCGCGTTGGGGCGAGACGCCCTGCGCCTTTGTTGAGCTGAAAGCGGGTGCACAGGTCACGGTGGAAGACATCGTGGCCCACTGCAAGCAGCATCTGGCGGGCTTCAAGGTCCCGCGTGCGGTGGTGTTTGGCGAGCTGCCCAAAACCAGCACCGGCAAGATCCAGAAGTTCGAGTTGCGCAAGCAGGCCGGGTCTGCAGCGGCGATCGACGTGTGAGCACACAAAAAAACAGGAGGCCCCTCGCGAGGGCCTCCTGAACCTTGGAGATCACCGCCTGTTGCAGGCGGTGTGTCAGACCATCAGAAGTCGTAGCGCATGCCGACGGACAGGCCCGTCGTGGTCTTGCCCATAGCGGTGGCTGCCACAGGGGCAGTGGCCGTGCGACCTTCTGTCCATGGGGCCAGTATGGCCTTCGAACCGTTGTCTACCGCAGCATAGCTGGCGTAGAAGCGCAGTTCTTTGTTGTAACGGTATTCGGTGCCCACGGTATACATGGTGGCATCCGAATTGGCAGCGTTAGCCTTGCGGTTCATGTAATGCGCTTTGAGAGCCGTTTTTGGGGTCACCATGTATTCTGCGCCGATACCGGACACCTTGGCGCCTTCATCGGTGGTGCCGGCTTTGGACTTCGCTGTCTGGTAGAAGCCCATCACGCGCATCTCGGGCATGAGTTTGTAGGCGACCGCAGCACGCGTGGCTTCGCGGTTACCGGTGTCGGTGGTATCGGAGCCATAGGTCTCGAAGGCCAAGTTAGCGTCGAGGTTGCCTGCTTTGTAACCCAATGCCAGGCTGGTGGCGTCCTGTTTTTTATCAACACCGCTGGGTAGGGTTTCGGCGCTGGTACCCGAATGGAAGGAGTAAGCAAGCTTTCCCTGGAAGCCGCCCATCACCGGGGTCTGGTATTCGAGCATGTTGTTCAGACGCTCGTCGAATTTAGCCTTACCCACCTTGGTCAGGTTGCGCATGTCGCCCAGCTGGTCGCCGAACAGGTTGAAAGGCTCTCGCGCCACCTTGAAGGGGGTGTCGAACTTGCCGGCGCGGACGGTACCGAAATCGCCCTGCAGACCGGCGAAAGTGTCGCGTGAGGCCAGTCGGTTGTTGGTATCGTCTTTGCTGTTGCTCATGTTGAACTGGATTTCTTGCTCGATCTGCCAGATGCCAGTCAGTTCACCGATCTTCTTGCTGCCCCTCAAACCCAGGCGCGAGGCATTGCTCGACAGGTTCATGCGGCTGTATTTGTCGCCGTCGTCGAGTTTGTCCACCGAGAAGCTGGCGCGGCCATAGATTTCGAGCAGGCCATCGGTTTTGACTTCGGCGTGCGCCGCAGAAGCCACGGTCAGCACAACGGCCGATGCAACGAGGGATTTGGAAAATTTCATTGGTCAAACTCCATGTAAAGAACACAGGGAGTGTCTTGGCCTTGTGTGATGACCGCGTGAAACTGGCATGAAGATTTGATGACGTCGAATGGCGTGTGCGCAGCGGCATCGACGGGCAAAAATGCCCATGAAAAAAGGCTCCATGCGGAGCCTTGGCGGTGACGTTGCAGCGAGGCCGAACCTCGCAGGGTGTCAGTGCTTTTTCTTTTTGCTCTTCCTGGCTTTCTTGTCGGCTTTATGGGCCTTGGCTTTTTTCTTGGCCGGGGCTTCGGCAGCAGGGGCTGCAGCAGGTGCTGTGGCCGGGGCCACCACGGCGGGGGGCGTTGCCGGTATGGCCGGGGCGGCAGGTGCTGCGGTCTGGGCCAGTGCGGCCGAGCTCACGACAGCAGCCAGCAGGGTCAAAAGGGTTTTGTTCATGGCGATTCCTTGGATCAAACACTCCGGCCCATCGGGCGGGAAGCCTTGGCATTATGGGGTCATTTGCGGGGGCAAAGAGAGGCCAGTGTGGAGGCGATCACTCGATGTCGAACGCATGCGTGCCAAAGCGGCCGGCACGTTGGTCGGCAAAGTAACGCAGCAGGGTTTCGCGCACGGTGCGAAAGGCCAGTTCTTCCCACGGAATCTCGTTTTCCCGGAACAGCCGCGCTTCCAGCGTTTCGTGCCCGGGGTCGAACACCTCACTTGTGAGGCGAGCGCGGTAGTACAGGTGCACCTGCCCCACACGCGGCACGCTCATGACGGTGAACAGGTCTTCCATCTCGAAAAGGGCGCCGGCTTCTTCCCGGGTTTCGCGGGCCGCACCTTGCGCGGTGGATTCGCCCAGTTCCATGAAGCCCGCCGGCAGCGTCCATTTGCCCCAGCGTGGCTCGATGTTGCGCTTGCACAGCAGCACGCGGTCACCCAGCCAGGGCACAGTGCCCACCACGTTGAGCGGGTTTTCGTAATGGATGGTGTCGCAGGCGGTGCAGATGGCGCGCTCGCGCGTGTCACCGTCATCGGGCAGGCGGTAGTGCACGGGCGTACCGCATTCGCGGCAGTGCTTGATGGGCGGGCGTTGCATGCTGACAGTGTAATGCGCGCATGAAAAAAGGCTCCCGAAGGAGCCTTTTGGCGTGGCGTAAAGGGGTTACTTCTTGACCGGTGCCTTTTTGGCTGCGCCGGCCTGCTGGGCCTTGGTGTGCTTCTCGATCAGGGCACGGGCGGTTTCGATCAGCTTGGTGCCGTCGTAGCCGCGCTTGTTCATGTCCTGCACCCATTCGACTTCCAGAGCGCGGGACTTGCGACGAAAATTCTGTGCTTCTTCAGGGCTGACGGTGAAGATGGTGTTTTTGTGGTCCACGGCAGCCTGACGACCGGGGATGTCGTTGTCTTGCTGGACCTTGCCCAGCCAGGCCGAGGTTTCGATGCCGCTGTTGTTGTCGATGACTTTCTTCAGGTCAGGCGGCAGGCTGTTGTACTTGGCCTTGTTCATGGCCAGCACAAAGGTGGTGGTGTAGAGCGAGCCCCCTGCCGGGTCGAATTCGGCGTGGTATTTGGTCAGTTCGTGCACCTTGGTCGGCTGCACCACTTCCCAGGGGATCACGGCGCCGTTGATGGTGCCTTTGGACAGGGCGTCCGGAATGTTGGGCAAAGGCATACCGACCGGCGTGGCACCCAGGGCGCCCAACAACTTGGTCACCTGGCGGGTCGGGGCGCGCATTTTCAGGCCCTTCATGTCGTCTGCGGTCTTGACCGGCTTGTCTGCGGTGTGGATCACGCCCGGGCCGTGCACCTGCAGCGCCAGCACATGCACGTCCTTGAATTCGTCCGGGGCCATGGTCTGCACATACTCCCAGTAGGCGCGCGAGGTGGCTTCGGCGTTGGTCATCATGAAGGGCAACTCGAACACTTCGACACGCGGGAAACGGCCGGCGGTGTTGCCGGGCAGGGTCCAGATCACGTCGACCACGCCGTCCTTGACCTGGTCGTACAGCTGCACCGGGGTGCCGCCGAGCTGCATGGCAGGGTAGGCCTCGAACTTGATGCGGCCACCGGATTCCTTTTCGACCTTGGCCATCCAGGGCTTGTGCATGTTCAGCCACACGCCCGATTGCGGAGCCATGAAAGTGTGGAATTTGAGGGTGACGGTCTGCTGGGCGCTGGCGGCCAATGCGCTGGCCGCAAGGGCGGCAGACGCAGCAATCTTGAAAAGTGAACGGCGTTTCATGAGGATCTCCAAAAAATCAGGATCAGGATAAATCGGTTTCGGTTTTGTCGGTTTCAGGCTTTACCCGATGTACTGCACCAGCCACAGCGAGATGCCGGGGAACAGCAGCAACAGCGTGGTACGGATGGTGTCGCTGATCAGGAAGGGCATGACGCCTTTGTAGCTTTCGCCAATGGGGACATCCTTGGCCATGCTGTTGACCACATAAACATTCAGCCCCACCGGGGGAGCCAGCATGCCAAAGCCGACGGTCATCAGCACCATGATGCCGAACCAGATGGCCACGGATTCTTTGGCCATGCCGAAGTCCAGACCCATGATCATCGGGAAGAAGATCGGGATGGTCAGCAGGATCATGGACAGCTCGTCCATCACCGCGCCCAGCACCACGTAGAAAAGCATGATGGCGGTGACGACCATCAGGGGCGGCAGACCCCAGCCGCCCACCACTTCGGCCAGCTGGGCAGGCACCTGGGTCAGGGCCAGCGAGGCATTCATCACGTCGGCGCCGATGAAAATCAGGAAGATCATGGCCGAGCTGATGGCGGTGTCATAAAAGCAGTGTTTGAATTTTTCCCAGGTGATCTCACGCTTGGCCAGTGCGGCCACGAAGGTGGCGGCAGCACCCACGGCTGCACCCTCGGTGGGGGTGAAGAAGCCACCATAAATGCCGCCAAACACGATCAGGAACACAGTGGCGATTGGCAGGATACCCATCATGGCCTGCATGTTGAAGGGCTCCCGCTCTTCGCTGTCCGGGGCCTGGCCGGGCACGATGCGCACATAGATACCGATGGCGATCATGTAACCGACCATCGCGATGATGCCGGGCACCATGGCGGCGGCGAAGAGTTTGGCGATGTTCTGCTCGGCCAGGATGGCGTAGATGACCAGCGGGACCGACGGCGGGATCAGGATGCCCAGCGTGCCACCTGCAGCCAGCGTGCCGGTGGAGATGCGGCCCGAGTAGCCGTGACGCTTCATCTCGGGCAGCGCCACGCCGGTGATGGTGGCTGCGGTCGCGACCGACGAGCCGCAGATCGAACCAAAGGCTGCACTGGCCAGCACGGCGGCCATGGCCAGGCCCCCCTTGAAGCGGCCCATCACGCTGGCGGCGAACTGGAACAGCGCCCGGCTGATGCCGCCCTGCGTTGCAAAGTGCCCCATCAGGATGAACAACGGGATCACCGACAGGTCGTAGCTGGCAAAACGCGCAAACGCCTGGGTGTTGAGAAAATTGGAATAGGCTCCCCAGCCGCTTTGCATGAGGTAGCCGATGGTGCCGGCACCGAACATGGCGATCGCGATCGGGGTGCGCACGGCCATCAGCAACAGCATCAGGCCAAAGATGATCAGGGACAAGGTCAGGGCGCTCATGCGGCTTCTCCTTCAGCGGCGTGGCCAAACGCCTGGATCAGGGCAATCAGGCTGCAGAGCACAAAGGGCGGGACCATGGCGGCATAGACGATCCACTCGGGAAAGCCCAGCATCATGGTGCCTGAGAAACTGTCATAGGCGTTTTGGCCACCCAGCACGGTGCGCCAGGCCATGAGCGCGAACACGGCCGCCACCAGCAGGGCGCCGAAGCGGTCCAGCAAGGCGTTGGTGGCGTCGCTGGCTTTGGCTGTGAAAAAGTCGACGATGATGTGGCCGCGCTTGAGTTGGCACAGCGGCATGAAGAGGGCGATTGCCGCACCGGTGGCGACACCGGTCAGTTCAAAGTCGCCGGCAATCGTCCAGCCCGTGGTGTTGCGGCCGATCAGGCTGACGCAGGTCAGCAGCGTGATGCCGGTCATCAGAATACCGGCCAGGATGGCGCACAAATTCGCCAACAGGGAAAGGAGTTTCATTGGAATTCCAGAACTGGATGTTCAAACGATCCGGACCTTGAGCTGGCCCAGACCTGCCACTTCGCCCACGAGCAGATCGCCGCGGACGACGGCCGCGACCCCCTCGGGGGTGCCGGTGTAGATCAGATCGCCGGGCTGCAGTTCCCAGCCGGCCGACAGGTGTTCGATGGTCTCGGCGATGTTCCAGATCAGCTTGCTGACGTTGCTGCGCTGGCGGTCGGTGCCGTTGACCTGCAGGCTGATTTCGGCCTTGTCCACATCGCCCGCTTTGGCCAGCGGCGTGATCGGACCGATGGGCGCCGAGTGATCAAAGGCCTTGCCGATGCACCAGGGGCGGCCCAGTTTCTTCATCTCGTTTTGCAGGTCGCGGCGCGTCATGTCCATGCCCACGGCGTAGCCGTAAATGTGCTGCAGCGCGTCGGCGGCCTGGATGTTTTTGCCGCCTTTGCCAATCGCCACCACCAGCTCGATTTCGTGGTGCAGGTTGGCCGTCAGGCTGGGGTAGGGCATGGTGCCGGTCTCGCCGGCCGCAATCACCACCAGTGCGTCGGCAGGCTTGAGGAAAAAGAAAGGCGCTTCACGGCCGGTGAAGCCCATTTCTTTGGCGTGCTCTTCGTAGTTGCGGCCCACGCAGTAAATGCGGCGCACCGGAAAGGCGCTGGACTCCCCCACCACCGGAACGGACACGGTTGCGGGAGGCGTGAAAAGATGGGCCATGGAATGAACTCCTGTCAGATCGGTGACCCGAATAAGGGCTTTACCGGGGGGTGTTGATAAGTATACTTATGAAGAATTCCCTGAGGCTCCGGGTTGTCCTAGGGTTTACCCTTGTTCTGAAACCATGCCCACCAGCTTTGATTTTGCCCATGCACCGGGCCACCTGATTCGCCGTGCCCAGCAGATCGCGGTGGCCGAGTTCGCCCGTGCCACGGCGGACCATGACGTCACGCCGGTGCAGTTCGCCTTCATGAACGCCATGATGGACACACCGGGGGTGGACCAGATCACGCTGGCCAACCGCGTGGCCTTTGATGCGGCCACCTCGGGTTCGGTGATCGGGCGGCTGGAAACCAAGGGCTGGGTGCGGCGTGAGGCCGACGCGCAGGACCGGCGCCGCAAGTTGCTGTTTGTGACGCCCGATGGGGCTGCGGCGCTGCGGCGCATGAACGCGGCTGTCGAACGGGCGCAGCAGAACATGCTGGCGCCGCTGGCACCCCGGGATCAGGAAGTTTTCATGCGCCTGCTGGCGCAGCTGGTGGCCGGTCACGAAGCCGGCACCGCACCAGAATGAGCCGGCTCAGGCCGACTTGAACGCCAGTTCGAAATGCTCCACCACCGGCGGGGCCGCAAAAAAGGGCCCGACGATGGCGCGCCATTCGGTGAAGAGCGGCGACTCCCGGAAACCCACGGTGTGGTCTTCGAGCGTGTCCCAGAAGATTTGCAGCACATAGCGCTCGGGGTTTTCGATGCCGTGGTTGACCTTGGCGCCACGGTAGCCCTTGGCCTGGCTGATCACGGTGGAAATGCCACGGGCAATGGCTTCTTCAAAGGCAGCCTGCTGGCCGGGCTGGATGCGGATGTCTGCGAGTTCGAGGATCATGCGGGCAGTTTACCGTGTCGGCCCCAACAGATGAGGGGTGCGTTCGTCATCAAATTTTCAAATGATTGCCCCAATGCCGTCATCGAACGGTGCAAGCATGTGCCGGATGTTGAGATGTGCATGTTGAAATCATTGTGGCTGCTTTGACGAGGCGTACCTGCGGATGCCCCCTGGGTTTTATTACCTGATCGGCGCGCAATTCGCATCGGGTCTGGCCGACAACGCGCTGCTCATCGTCAGCATCCGTTTCCTGCAGGAACAGGGGTATCCGGGCTGGTGGGCGCCGCTGCTCAAATTTGCTTTCAATCTGGCCTATGTGCTTCTTGCCCCTGTCATGGGGCCTTTGGCCGATGCCTTGCCCAAAGCGAAGCTCATGGCCGGCATGAACGCACTCAAGCTCCTGGGCGTGGTGTGCATGCTGATGGGTGCGCATCCGGTGCTGGCTTTTGCAGTGATCGGGCTGGCCGCCTCTGCCTACGCGCCCGCCAAATACGGCCTCGTCACCGAATCGGTGCCGCCGCGTTGGCTGGTGCATGCCAACGGCTGGCTGGAGGTTTCAGTGGTGCTGTCGGTGATTCTGGGGGCGGCACTGGGTGGTGTGCTGGTTGGCCTGCAGCTGCCGCCAGGCATGGATAAACAGATGCAGGACTGGACCGAAGGTGTGCTGGGACTGTCCACGCAGCAGTTGCATGGCTTTGCCGTGGTGGTGCTGGTCTATGGTGCGGCGGCGCTGCTGAACGCCGGCATCCGGCAGGTACCTGGCGGCATGCGGCTCACGCCTTTGAGCTGGCGTGCCGTGTCGTGGTCGAGCTTTCTCGACAGCAACCGCAGCCTCTGGCGCGATCCGCTGGGCGGTGTTTCGCTCTACGTCACAACCTTGTACTGGGGTGTGGGCGCTGTGATGCAGTTCGCAGTGCTGGTGTGGGCGCAGCAGGGCCTGGGCCTGGGTCTGGAGCAGGGCGCCTGGATGCAGGCGCTGGTGGCAGTGGGCGTGATTGTGGGCGCGGCCATGGCCGGGCGCTGCTACCGCCTGCATTCGGCGCGCAGGGTGTTGCCCATGGGTTTGTTGCTGGCCGCGCTGCTGCCGGCACTGGCATGGGTCCGCTCGCTCTGGCTGGCCATTCCAATGCTGATGCTGGCCGGTGCCGTGGGGGGGATGCTGCTGGTGCCGATGAATGCCCTGCTGCAGCATCGGGGCGCCAGCATCCTGACGGCAGGCCGCTCGATCGCGGTGCAAGGTTTCAATGAAAACGCCTCGGTGCTGGTGATGCTGGCGTTCTACAGCGGCAGCCTTGCGCTGGGCGTGCCGTTGTGGGGCGTGATGCTCATGCTGTCGCTTGTGCTGGTGCTGGGCATGCTGCCGGTGTGCCGGCCCGTTTGGCGCCGCCATTTCTGATCAGGGCTGTGATGCCGTGGCCTGTGTCTGCAGAAAAAGACCCTCCACCAGCATCACGATCTGCTGCCAGTCGAGTGTGGCCACGCTCGCGCTGGTGTGTGCGCGCATGCCCATGAGCAGGGCAGGGTCACGTGTCACTTCAAGCGCCTTGTCCACGAAGTCTTCTTCACGCTCCCCTTGCACCAGCCAGCCGTTGTGCTCCGGCTGCACCAGTTCGGAGGCCGCGGCGCTGTCAAACGCCAGTACCGGCGTGCCGCTGGCCAGTGCTTCGAGCGTCACGTTACCGAAGGTCTCGGTCAGGCTGGGGAACAGGAACAGGTCTGCACTCGGGTAGATGGTGGCCAGCTGTTCGTGGTCACACATGCCCAGAAACACCGCGTCCGGACACCGGATCAGCAGCTGTTCGCGGTAAGGACCGTCGCCGGCAAACACCAGTCGTACCGACCGGTTGGCCGCACGCAAGGCCAGGTAAGTCTTCACCACCAGATCCAGGTTCTTCTCCGGAGCAAGCCGTCCGGTGGACAGCAGCACCAGCGTGTCGGGGTGGGCGTTCCACTGTTGTCGCAAGGCTTCGTTGCGCCTTGCCGGATGGAACAGGGTGGTGTCCACGCCTCGGGCCACCACGCGCAGCCTGTCAAAGCCGAGCTTTTGCAGTTCGCTGCGCAGCAGGCGTGTGGGCACCATGGTGCAAGCCGTGTGGTTGTGGAACTTGCGCAGGTAAGCCACGATGGGCTTGCTCAGCCAGCCCACGCCGTAGTGCTTGCTGTAGCTGTGGAAATTGGTCCGGAAGTCGGAGGTCACCGGCAGTCGCAGGTGTCGTGCAGCCTGCAAGGCCGACCAGCCCAGAGGGCCCTCGGTGGCAATGTGCACCAGATCTGGTCGTCGCAGGGTCCAGGCCCGAATCAGGGCTTTCTTGCTGGGCAGGCCGAGCTTGAGTTGCGGGTAACGTGGAATCGGCAGTCCCTTGAGCAGCAGCTCGGACATGTCCTCGTCAGCCATTGCCGTTTCGTGCTTGTCCTGCCGTGGGCGGATCAGCTGGATCGCATGGCCTCTGGCGCACAGGCCATGCACCAGCCGCGAGAGCGTGATGGCCACGCCATTGACTTCGGGCGGCCAAGTTTCGGTGACCACGGCAATGCGCAGCGATTGTGTGGGGGGCAGGTAGTTTTCTACCAGGATGCGATCGCGTTCGGGCAGGTCCATGCGGGCATGGTGGTCTGGCTCTTTAACGGCTTGATGACAGAGGCGGCATTCTTTTGAAATTGTTGTGACCGAACCGTGTCATGACGGCCTGTCACCAATTTTTAACAGCAGATGCCCAAGATGTTGGCTCATCACCATTGTGAGGTTCATTCGTGAAAGAATTTCTGCAGACCCTGAGAGTCCAGCGCTGGGACGATCACCGCTACTACCACCACTGCCGCATCAACCAGTCGCTGCACCTGCTCAGCGCCCTGAGCTTTCTGGTGGCCTATGCGATGCTGTTCATTGATCCGGTGTGGTCGGCCCTGATCGGCTGGCTGGTGTCCATGACCTCGCGCCAGGCAGGGCACTTCTTCTTTGAGCCACTGGGTTACGACGAGATCAACCAGGCCAGCAACGAATACAAGGAAGACATCAAGGTGGGCTACAACCTGCGCCGCAAGATGGTGCTGCTGAGCATCTGGGCTTTGCTGCCCATGGGCATCTACATGAACCCCGGCTTGTTTGGTCTGTTGCCTGAGCATGAGGGCTGGTACGAGTTTCTGCGCGCCGTCGGCACGGCCTGGCTCTACCTGGGCATTGGCGCCTTGTTGTTCCGCACCGTGCATCTGGTCTTCCTGAAGGGGCCGCAAGAAGCACTGGCCTGGATGAGCAAGATCCTGACCGATCCGCTGCACGACGTTTACCTCTACCACAAGGCCCCTTGGCAGCTGCTGCAGGGTAAACGTTTTGCCACCGCTGCCGAGCTGGCCGCCGAGGCAGAGCAATACCTGGTCAAACAGCAGCGCTGAGTGCACAGCACGCCCGGTGAACCGGGCGTGCTGATGGGCGTTCAGCGCGCTTGCAACCCGAAGGTCTCGCGCAGGATGCGGCGGCGAATGGTTTTGTTGCTCAGCTCGGGGCCTTGCCACCACCAGCCATCGGCACGCATCTGCGAAGCCGCCTGCACAAAGCGCTCCAGCACGGCATCGAAGTCCTGCTCGCTGTAGTTGAGGCTGAAGATCAGCCGCCCCGTTCCCACCCAACTCAAGGCCAGACCATGCAGACGCAGGTAGTACTGCAGCATCCAGTTGTAGCGGCCCGGCTGCGTGTAGCTCAGCGTCCAGACGCTGGACATGTTGGCCGCACGTACCGGCAGACCCTGGTCCTGCATCGCCTGGTTGAAGCGCAGCGCACGCGCGTTCCAGCGCTCGTCCAGTCCTTCGTAGATGGCCTGCACCTCTGGGGTATCCAGCTGGTCCAGAAAGGCCGACATGGCCGCCATGACCACCGGGTGGGCGTTGAAGGTGCCGCGCGCAAAGCAGATGTCGGCCGGACGCTCGTCGCGCCAGCGCCGCATCCAGGTGCTCTTGCCGCACACCACGCCCACCGGAAAGCCACCGCCCAGCGTCTTGCCGTAAGTGACCAGATCGGCCTGCACGCCAAAGTAGGCCTGCGCGCCGCCCTGCGCCAGACGAAAGCCCAGAAACACTTCGTCAAAAATCAGGGCAATGCCGCGCTCGGTACACACTTGGCGCAACTGGCGCAACCAGGCGGTGTAGGCAGCGCGGTCATAGCCGGCGCTGCGGCTGCTGTCCACCAGTGTCGAGTCCCCCGGCGCGTTCTTGTTGGGGTGCAGGGCCTGCAGCGGGTTGACCAGCACGCAGGCGATGTCCTTGCGGCTGCGCAGCACCTGCAGGCTGCGTTCACTCATGTCGCTCAGGGTGTAGGTCTCGCGCGGCGGCAGGGGGTTGCCCGGGCCGGGTTGCACGTCTTCCCACCAGCCGTGGTAGGCGCCGCAAAAGCGCACCAGGTGCTTGCGTTTCGTGTGGTAGCGGGCCAGACGCACCGCCTGCATCACTGCTTCGGTGCCCGACATGTGGAACGACACCTCATCCATGCCCGACAGCGCGCACAGGCGCTGCGCGTTGCTGGCCACGCAGGGGTGGTAGGCCCCCAGCACCGGCCCCAGCGCCTGCGCCGTGGCCATGCCTTGTGCCATGGTCTGCTTGTAGAAGTCGGCGCCAAAGATGTTGACGCCGTACGAGCCGGTCAGGTCGTAGAAGCGCTGGTCGTCCAGATCGGTGACCTCCACGCCCTGCGCAGACTGCAGAAAAGCGCCCACCTTGAGGTGTTCGCGCACCAGCTTGCTGAATGGAAACGGCACGCGGTAGGCCGCGGTGAATTGCAGGTCACTGATGTGCTCGCGCGCCTGCTGTGTGGTGCGCAGCGACAGTTCGTGGCGCATCTGCAAGTTTTTGGCCAGTTCGAAAAACGCAGCCTTGCGCCGAGCGGCCACATCGGCTGGGGCGCCATCGCAGTCAAAAAAACGGTCTTCGTCCAAGCTGTAGCCCGGCATCCAGCGGGCCAGGCGCTTGGCCATGCGCGAATGGCCAGCCAGCGAGCGGTGCTTGGCGCGCGAAAGTTCAATCCGGCGCCTGATCGCGGGGCTGAGTGCAGCCAGAACACCCAAGCCTGCCCAGTAAACATCCATGTCGTTCCTCCTTGGTTGCGACTGAATGCCATTTGTATGAATTTGACGTGACATCACGATGAAAATCCAGAAACGCTTCAGACAGTGGATGCATCAGGAAGACCTGAACTTTCTGCTCACCAACCGCATCCCGCGCATCACGCTGACCCACTTCATGGGCTGGTGGAGCCAGATCCGCAACCCCTGGGTGGTCAGGCTGTCGCTGGCGGTGTGGCGCCAGTTCAGCGATCTGGACCTCAGCGATGCAAAGCAAAAACACTTCGCCAGCCTGCACGAGTGCTTTACCCGCGAACTGCGCCCGGGGGCACGCACGATTGACACCCGGCCCGAGGTGATGAGCTCACCCTGCGACGCCATCGTGGGGGCCTGCGGCAGCATTGAAAAAGGCCAGGTCTTCCAGGCCAAAGGCTTTCCCTACACCCTGCAGTCCCTGCTGGGCGACTCGCCAGACTGCAGGCACTGGCCGCAGCAACTCGAAGGCGGTCGGTTCATCACGCTGCGTCTGACGTCGAGCATGTACCACCGCTTCCATGCACCGCACGACAGCCGGCTGGAGCATGTGACCTACCTCTCGGGTGACACCTGGAACGTCAACCCGATCGCGCTCAAGCGGGTCGAGCAGCTGTTTTGCAAGAACGAGCGTGCTGTGCTGCACATGCGCCTGAACGATGGTCGTCCTTTTCTGATGGTGCCGGTGGCAGCGGTGCTGGTGGCCAGCATGCGTCTGCACGCGGCCGACGTGCTGCTGCACCTGCGCTACAAGGGCCCCAACGAAATTGACTGCGATGCCCGTTACGCCAAAGGTCAAGAGATGGGCTGGTTCCAGCATGGCTCCACCATCCTGGTGTTTGTGCCGCTGGGCATGGTGCTGGCGCCCGGCATCGAGACTGGCGCACGCATCCGCATGGGGCAGCCGCTGGTGCGCTGCGCGTGATCCAGACAGGCAGGGTGTCCGGTCAGTCCCCGTAGCGTACCATCACATACTGTCCGGGGGCGGCGCCCAGTTCGGCGTCGTGGGCTGGCACGCGGGCCTTGACCTTGCGACCATCGCCTTTTTGGACCAGCCATTGACTCCAGGCGGTCCACCAGCTGCCCTCGTGGCGCGGGGCCTGCTGCATCCATTCATCGGGCGACAGCCGCGGATCGTCCAGCTCCAGCGTCAGTTGCTGGTAATGCCGTCCCGCATGGCCCGGCTCGGAAATGATGCCGGCGTTGTGTCCGCCATTGGTCAGCACAAAGGTCACGGGCGAGGAGACCAGGCGGTGCAGCTTGTAGACCGAGCGCCAGGGTGCGACGTGGTCCTTGACCGTGCCCACGGCAAACACGGGCAGGTGAATGTCGCGCAGATTGATGGAGTGCCCCGACAGCACAAAGTTGCCGCTGGCCAGATCGTTGTGCAAAAAGCATTGCCGCAGGTACTGGCTGTGCATGGCCGCCGGAAGTCGGGTCACGTCGGCGTTCCAGACCATCAGGTCATTGGGAATTTCTTCTTCGCCCAGCAGCCAGCGTCGGGTCTGGCTGGACCAGACCAGCTCGCGCGAGTGCAGGAACTGGAAGGAGCCCGCCATCTGGCGGCCCGTCAGATAGCCCGTCTCGGCCATCATGTCTTCGAGCATGCGCACCTGCGCATCGTCGATCAACACACCCATTTCTCCAGGCTCGCGGAAATCGGTCTCGGCTGCCAGCAGGCTCAGACTGGCCAGCCAGATGCCACTTTCTGTGGCATCTGCTGCGGTGGTGATGCGTTCGCGCTCCAGAGCCGCCGCTGCCATGGCGGCAAAGGTGCCGCCCAGGCAGTAGCCCATCAGGTGCACGCTTTCACCCGTGGTCTGGGCCACATGGTGCAGGCTGGCCAGCACGCCCTCGTTGACGTAATCGTCCATCAGCAGCAGGGCATCGTTTTCGTCCGGGTTGCGCCAGGACACCATGAAGACGGTGTGCCCCTGCGAGACCAGCCAGCGCACCATGGAGTTGTGTGGCGACAAGTCCATGATGTAGTACTTCATGATGCAGGAGGGCACGATCAGCACCGGCTCGGCATGCACCTGCGCGGTGGTGGGGGCGTACTGGATCAGCTCCACCATGTGGTTGCGCATCACCACTTCACCACGCGTCATGGCCAGGCCCTGGCCGGGCTGCAGGGGCGGCTCTCCGTCATTGTCAGTGGCCATGCCGATTTTCTGTTGCCATTCGTCCACCGCGTGCTTCATGCCTTTGAGCAGGGACTGGCCGCCGGAGCGCAAGGCCGCGTCCATGGCTTGGGGATTGGTCAGCAGGGTGTTGCCCGGTGCCATGAAGTCCAGCCACTTGGAGGCATAAAAACGCATCTGCTCCTGGCTGTGCGGGCGCATGCCGCGCAGTTGTGTGGCGTGCTGCCACCACTGCTCGCCGAGCGCGTGGGCCTCGATCCAGCTCAGCCAGGGGAAGAACTCCCAGGCCTCGTGGGTGTAGCGCGGGTCTTGCGTGACCCGATTGACCGCAACATCGTTGTTGGCGTTGCCGGTCAGCGCATCCAGACGTCTGGCCATGCAGCTTTGGGCAATCTGGTCCGTGCGTTGCAGCCAGAGCAGGCCATTGCGAAACGCTTCTTCCTGCAGATCCAGCAGGGTGCCGGGTGAGCTGGCCAGGTTCAGCAGCCAGTCTGCATTGGCCAATGCAAGCGAAATCGGGGAAAGTCCAAAAAACAGTTTCGCATTGGCCGCCTGGATGTGCTGGTCAAGGCTGTGTGGCCCGGTGTTGATGTGGTCGGGGTCTGGGGTTTTCATGTGCTTGTTCCGGTAAGGTCCATGACGGGGTGCAGTGGACGGTGGGAAATCAGGTCAGGCATGGGGTGTGACCATGCAGTGTCGGCGCATGTCATCGAAAGTTCATTGAAATGCCGCAGACCGGTCATGCATTGGCTTCAAAGTTTATGCCATTGAAGCTTCAGCGAGACATGCCATGAAAGATCTGCCCAATCCCACCTTCGCGCTGTCCCCGATCCATCTGCCCAGGGGGTCACTTCATCCGGCTTCCACGCCCCGGGTGGTTGCGCCTGCGGTCGCTGGCGGCATCGAAGTCCAGTGGGCTCGGCACCTGGACGAAGTCCGTGAAGCCCAGCGTCTGAGGTACGCGGTATTTGCCGGCGAGATGGGCGCGCGCCTGAACACGGCGCTGCCGGATCACGACATCGACCTGTTTGACGACTATTGCGAACATCTGCTGGTGCGCGATGCCGCCACCCGCCAGGTGGTGGGTACCTACCGAGTGCTCACGCCGGCGCAGGCCAAACGCGTGGGCAGCACCTACAGTGACACCGAATTCGATCTGGTGCGCCTGCGCAGCGTGCGCAGCAAGATGGTGGAGCTGGGTCGCAGCTGTGTGCACCACGAGCACCGCCACGGTGGTGTGATCATGGCTTTGTGGGGTGCGTTGTTCGAGTTCATGGTGCGCAACCAGCTCGACACCATGATCGGTTGTGCCAGCATCCCGATGCTGCACAACGGCGTGGTCAGCGGCGATCTGGCCGCCAGCATCTGGCACCAGCTGCGCCAGAGCCATCTGGCGCCCATCGAACACCAGGTGTTCCCGCGTCTGCCACTGCCGGTGGACGAGCTTGACCAGACCCTGGCGGTGGAGCCTCCGGCGCTGATCAAAGGTTACTTGCGACTGGGCGCCAAAATTCTGGGGGCACCGGCGTGGGATCCTGACTTCAATACCGCCGATCTGCCGATGATGATGCGTGTTGATGATCTGCCGTCCCGCTACCGCAAGCATTTTCTCGGGGCGCACTGACATGAAGGCAGACATGCCTTGTGCCGGGGCGAGTCTGCTGCACACCCGTCTCGGATACCCTTCAGGGCTGGACAGTGGCAGGGCAGAGCACGAGCGCGATGAGGTACACGAGGTACCGCGATACCGCGCCATCTTCATTTCTGACCTGCACATCGGTACGCCGGGTTTTCAGGCCGAAGCGCTGATGGATTTTCTCAAGCACCACCCCAGTGACATGCTGTATCTGGTGGGTGACATCGTGGACGGATGGCAGTTGCGGCGCCGCTGGTTCTGGCCGCAAAGCCACAACGATGTGGTTCAAAAGCTGCTGCGACGTGCCCGCAAGGGGTGCCGCGTGGTCTACGTTCCTGGCAACCATGACGAATTTGCACGTCACTTTGTTGGTCATGCCTTTGGTGGTGTGGACGTGCAGCAGGATACGACCCATGTGACGGCCACTGGCCAGCGTCTGTGGGTTGTCCACGGTGACCTGTTTGATGGCGTCATCCAGTACGCCAAATGGCTGGCTTACGTGGGCGATTGGCTCTACGAACTGACCCTGAGGATCAACCGCCATGTCAATCGCATCCGTGCGCGCATGGGCCTGGAGTACTGGTCTCTTTCAGCCTACCTCAAACTCAAGGTCAAGAAGGCCGTCAATTTCATCTCGGATTTTGAGAAGGCAGTGGCTCTGGAAGCGCGGCGTCGGGGGTTTGACGGTGTGGTGTGCGGACACATCCATCACGCCGAGATCAGGACTGTCGAGGGGGTGTTGTACTGCAACGATGGTGACTGGGTGGAGAGCCGCACCGCGCTGGTCGAGCACATGGACGGACGGCTTGAAATCGTGCACTGGGCCAG
Organism: Limnohabitans sp.; assembly: GCA_041910735.1. Lineage (GTDB taxonomy): Bacteria > Pseudomonadota > Gammaproteobacteria > Burkholderiales > Burkholderiaceae_C > Limnohabitans_A. The sequence goes on along the minus strand of JAYRQF010000018.1, from coordinate 17,183 downwards.
TACCACTGTCAGCAGGCGGCGGATCCATTCTGCGCTGCAGGTGGTTGCTTGACCCAAGGGCTGTCACAAGCCTGTCATAACTGCTGACCAGAATCTGTCATTGAACTGACTTTTTGACGGATGCTTCCATGGCTGTTCCAGCCGTTCTTTCCAGCGCTTCGCCCAGCGGCCTTCCCGCATTGCTCGACCGCGATCTGAGCATTCTGGCCTTCAACGAGCGCGTGCTGGACTGGGCGCGCCGCAAGGATGTGCCGCTGCTGGAGCGACTGCGATACTTGTGCATCGTCTCCTCCAATCTCGATGAATTTTTTGAAGTGCGCGTGGCGCCGCATGTGGAAGCTGCGCTGGCCTCAGGTCAAGGCGAGCACCTGCCGGCGCATCTGGAAAAGATCATGGGCAGCGCCCGTGCGATGGTCGATGAGCAGTACCGGCTCTACAACCATGTTCTCCTGCCGGCTTTCAGGAAAGAGGGCATCCGCATCCTCTCGCACGGTGAGCGCAACGAGGAGCAGCGCCAGTGGGTGCAGTCCTACTTCAACCGAGAGGTCAAACCATTGCTGGTTCCGGTGGGCATCGACCCGGCCCATCCGCTGCCGCAGGTGGCCAACAAATCGCTCAACTTCATCATCCATCTGCGTGGCAGGGATGCCTTTGGGCGTCACAACGAGATTGCCATTCTCAAGGTGCCGCGCGTGCTGCCGCGCGTGATCGAGCTGCCCGAACGGCTGGCTGGTGGGGGCAAGGCCTTTGTGCTCCTGTCCAGCGTGATCCGCGCGCACCTTTCGCAGCTGTTTCCGGGGCGCGAAGTGGATCAATTCTCTCAGTTCCGCGTGACCCGCCACTCCGATCTGTCGGTGGACGAAGACGATGTGGTGAACCTGCGCATGGCCCTGCGCCAGGGCCTCCAGCATCGCAACTATGGTCAGGCGGTGCGTCTGGAGGTGTCTTCAAGTTGTTCCGAACAACTCTCCGACTTTCTGCTGCAGCAGCTTGAGTTGCCGCATCAGGCCTTGCTGCGGGTCAACGGGCCGGTGAATCTGGTACGGCTCACGCAGTTCATCGATCTGGCCGCACGCCCCAACCTGCTGTTCCCGCCCTGGAAGGCTTCGTTGCCGCACCAGTTGCGCGGCGTGGCGTCCATCCTCGCGCATCTGCGCAAGGAAGATGTGCTGATCCATCAGCCTTTCGAGAGTTTCGATGGGGTACTGGCTTTTCTGCGCGAGGCCGTGCGCGACCCGGAAGTGCTGGCCATCAAACAGACCATTTACCGAACAGGCAGTGACCCGGTCATGCTGGACCTTCTGCGCGAAGCCGTGCGCCGTGGCAAGGAAGTGACGGCTGTGGTGGAACTCAAGGCCCGCTTTGACGAAGAGGCCAACATCAACTGGGCCGAACAGCTCGAAGCCATTGGCGTGCAGGTGGTTTATGGTGTGGTGGGACTCAAGACCCACGCCAAGATGCTGCTGGTCACGCGGCGCGAGGGCAAACGCCTGCGCCGCTACGGGCACCTGTCCACCGGTAACTACAACCCGCGCACGGCGCGCCTGTACACCGACATCAGCTTTCTGACCGCCGATGCCCGGATCACGGCCGACATGGACGAATTGTTCATGCACCTGGCCAGCCAGAATCCGTTGCGCCGCATGCAAAAACTCCTGGTGGCACCCTTCCATCTTCATGCGCGCATGCTGCGCTGGATCGAGCAGACCGCCGCAGCGGCCCGACAGGGCAAAGACGCGCGGATCATCCTCAAGATGAATGCGTTGACCGATCAGGTGCTGATTGAAGCTTTGATGGAGGCCGGGCAGGCCGGTGTCCAGATCGACCTGATCGTGCGCGGGGCCTGCATGCTGCCGGCTGGCATCCCGGGGCAGACCGACAAGATCCGGGTGCGGTCGGTGATCGGCCGCTTTCTGGAGCATTCGCGGGTGTTCTATTTCCGCGCGGGTGAGCAGGACGCGCTTTACCTGTCGAGTGCCGACTGGATGAACCGCAACATGATGCGTCGCGTCGAGGTGGCCTGGCCGGTGGACAATCCGGTGCTGCGCCAGCGTGTCATGGACGAATGCCTGACTGCCTACCTGATGGACCAGCGCGACGCCTGGGACATGAACGCCGAGGGCCGCTATGAAGCGGTGGTTCGTGCAGGCCGCAAACCAGGTGCCCAGCAGGCGCTGGCCAACCGGTACATGAACCGTGGAGACTGAGATGGACCTGATTCTTTGGCGGCACGCTGAAGCGCATGACCCTCATGAGGATGAGCACGATCTGGGTCGTCGGCTTACGCCACGGGGCGAGAAACACGCTGAGCGCATGGCGAAGTGGCTGGAACAGCAGTTGCCCGAGGGGGTGCGGGTTCTCTGCAGCCCTGCGGTGCGGGCCGAACAGACGGTTCAGGCGTTGAAGCGCAAATACAAAATCCGCGACGCGCTGGCCCCGGGTGCGTCGGTGCAGGATGTGCTGGAAACGGCTGGCTGGCCGCAAGCCAAATACCCGGTACTGGTGGTGGGCCACCAGCCCACGCTGGGGGCGGTGGTGTCGCACCTGTTTGGTATGGGCACAGAGCCTATGGCGATTCGCAAGGGCGCCGTGTGGTGGCTGCGCAGCCGCCAGCGCGAAGGACAGAACCAGACGGTAATACTGTCGGTCATGACGCCCGAAAAACTCTGATCAGGCCTTGCCGGGGCGGCCCGTCTTGAGCGTGGGCACATTGCCCAGCGCCTTGCGGAAAGCTGCTTCGGACGTGGCGGCCAGCAGGGCCAGACCAGCGCGCAGCAACTCACTCTTTTTGACTTCCAGACCCAGCTCCATGGCGCGCTTTTTCATGGCGGCGATCTGGGCGTATTCGGCCTTGGGGATGGTGAAGCTGTCGCGCACCACCTTGACCTTCTCAGGCTTGTCTTTCTTCTTGTCAGCCTTGGCAGGCGTGGCCGGTGCAGGCTTGGCTGTCACGGCTTTGGTGGTGGCGGGGGCTGTTTTGGCAACAGTCCGAGCAGCCTTGACGGGGGCTTTTGCAGGGGCTTTGACGGCTTTTTTGACAGGCGTTGGGGATGTGTTTTTCTTGGCGGGTGTGGCAGTGGTCATGGAATCTCCTTGAAACGGTATATACAGTTTATACCGTTTCCAGTATTGATGCTGGAGATCCGGGTCAAACGGGGCCTCGATTTTCCCGTTGCAACTTGCCTGACATTTTTCTTTCGAATGCATGTCACAGAACGCAATCAAACTGTTTGTGTATTGATCATTCACAACTGGAGTTGATATGAAGCGTAGAACATTTTTAAGTACTGTTGGATCGATGGCAGCGTTGACGGCATGTGGCGGTGACTCGTCGGCTGCGGCAGCTTTGGTCACAGGCACCGGGCCGAACAGCAGCCAGACGCCATACCTGACACCCATTCAGGCCGGCCTGCAGTTTGCTTCGATCTTGACGGTAGGTGATGCGGTAGGTGGCTACCGAATGGTTGGTATTCCCGATGGTCTCGGTGCATACGACAACGGGAACGGCACGATCACCGTGCTCATGAACCACGAGTTGGGCGCAGACAAAGGTATCGCGCGTGCGCATGGCAGTATTGGCGCGTTTGTTTCGGAGTGGAGTATCAATAAACAAACTTTGGCCGTGAGTTCTGGAGCTGACCTGATCAAGACGGTGTATACGCTGAGCGGCAGCACATGGACGGCTGGCACAGTGGCTTTCAACCGTTTTTGCTCAGCCGATCTGGCAGCGACCGGCGCCTACTACAACACTGCTACTGGCAAAGGGACTTCTGCCCGTATTTTTTTGAACGGGGAAGAAGCTTCAGCATATCCGAGCAGGGGTGTTGCGCATGTGGCTACAGGAGCAGACAAGGGAAAATCCTATGTGCTGCCCTGGGCCACGATGAGCAATGTAGGCTGGGAAAACTTGCTTGCACATCCGAACGCTGGCGACAAAACCATTGTCATGGCCAACTCCGATGGCGGCTACAACGGCGTGTATCTGTATGTGGGTGCGAAAGCAAGCACCGGCAATGAGGTGGAGAAGGCCGGTTTGATTGGTGGCACCATGTACCGCGTGCTGGTAAATGGTGCTGCCACTGAAACCACTGCTGCTGACGCCGGCCTGGGTTTGGTGAACGGTGCTGGCACATTTACCTTGTCCAGTGATCTTGCCGACACCACGAAGGGCACAGCCTTCCTGCGTCCAGAAGACGGTGTGTGGGATACGGTCAATCCCAACCGTTACTACTTTGTCACCACCAATACGATGGATGCCACCAAGGATGGTAACAACCCGGATGCCACAGCAGTCGGACGTACCCGCGTATGGGCAATGACTTTTACGGACATCTCTCGCCCGCAGCTTGGGGGCATCATTGAAATGATCCTTGATGGAACAGAGACTGTGACAGTCAGCGGCAGGGTTCATGGGCCACAAATGTTTGACAACATGACCATCACCAGCACGGGTGACCTGATCCTCCAGGAGGACCCGGGAAATAACAAACACAACGCCAAAATCTGGAAATGCGTACCCAGTACCAAGGCGCTGACACTGCTGGCGCAGCACGATGAAGCCCGTTTTGGTGACTATTACACCAACGTGACAGGAAGTCTAACCAAGGATGAAGAGTCTTCGGGCGTGATTGACGTGACCACTTTGCTTGGGCGCGGCGATGGTCGCAAATACTTCCTGCTGACCGTTCAAAGTCACCTGGCCGCCTCAGGCGCCAATGCCACTGAGCTGGTTGAGGGTGGACAACTGTTGCTGATGTCCTTCTAAAACCGATCAACTTACCGGACTCTCAGTCCGGTAAGTTGATGAAGTGAACCGACCTGGGTTTCAAGAGCTGAGTTCTTTATTGCGGATCTCAGCCTTTTCATTTGATCTTGATTTGCTTATCCCGGTGCCGTGACCAGGAAATGCGCCGGGACCATGCCTCGGCGCTGGCTTTCATGGTCAGTACGGACTCAGCTGACCAGCCGCAAATGGGTTCGCCAGGGTGACTTTTGCCAGGCCACGCACTCCTCGCGCAGCAGGTGCGCGGATTGCGGGTACTGGTTGTCCCAGCCCGGTGGCAAGATCAAACGGTACGTCGATGCATGCGGGTCTTTTTGCAGGTGAATGCCCTGCAGACCGGGCTCCCGCCGCGCGTGGCACAGGATCACGGCCAGCCGCAAGGCGAGCAATTGCAGCACGAAAACCGGGTCGTCGATCGGGTCTTCGAGCTTGCGCAGCTTGCCGCGGTGGCCCAGCACCAGCAGACCCAGGCGGTGCAGCTCGTCCACCGTGAAGCCCTGCAGGTCGGTGTTTTCAAGGATGTAGGCGCCGTGCTTGTGGTAGTCGCTGTGCGAGATCTGCATGCCGATCTCGTGCACCTGGGCGGCCCACTGGAGTTTGCGCAGGCTGCGTTCTTTCTCATCTTCGGTGACCGGGCCGTGCATGGCCTGTTCATACAGGCGCATGGCGGTGCGCGCCACGCGCTCGCCTTGAGCTGAGTCGGCACCGAAATGGCGGGCCAGCCAGTCGACCATGCGGGTGCGCACATCGGTTTGCGGGTTCTCGCGGTCGATCAGATCAAACAGCGCGCCGTGGCGCAGGGCGCCCTGGGCTGGTCGCATCTCCTCAATCTGCAGCAGGTCGAACACGGCTCGCAGCACGGCCAGACCGCCGCCCAGCACTGGCCGTCGATCGTCCTTGATGCCTTCCAGGCGCAAGTTTTCGGGACGCTGTGCCTTGACGAGTTTTTCTTCCAGCCAGTCCAGAGCCTCGGGAGTGATGATGCCCTCGGGCCAGCCGTTGGCCTGCAGCGCGTCGGCCACCGCGCCAATCGTGCCGGACGAGCCATAGGCCTGGTCCCAGCTGCTGCGGGGGTAGTGGCTCAGGGCTTCGTCGAGGATGGCTTTGGCGGCGATTTCGGCGGTCTTGAAAGCGGTCGCCGTCCACTGGCCGTTGGGAAAGTACTTCATCGACCAGGCGACGCTGCCCACCCGGTACGACTCCAGCGTCTGCGGCACATGGCCCTGACCCACGATGAGTTCGGTGGAGCGTCCGCCAATGTCCACCACCAGGCGTCGCTCGTCGCTGTCGGGCAGCAGGTGCGAGACGCCCAGGTAAATCAGGCGTGCTTCTTCGCGGCCAGCGATCACTTCGATGGGAAAACCCAGAATCTTGCGGGCCTGAGCGAGGAATACATCGCGGTTGCGGGCCTCACGCAGGGTTTGGGTGGCCACGGCCCGTACATGCGCGGCCCGGAAACCGGCGATGCGTTCGCCAAAACGGGCCAGGCAGGCCCAGCCGCGTTGCATGGCTTCTTCGGTCAGGTTGCGGTCGGCGTCCAGACCATTGCCTTGACGGACGGTTTCCTTGATGTACTCCACCCGACGTAAGTGGCCATTTTCGAGGCGGCCGATTTCGAGCCGGAAACTGTTGGAGCCGAGGTCAATGGCGGCAAAGAGGTTTTTGGTCTGCATGGCGAAGGGGAAACTGCACCATGCATTATGTGACTTCAATGTGACGTCGCCGTGACGGCTTGGCGTCGCTGTGTCAGTATTTCTCGGGCACGAACATCTCGGGTGGGACCGGATGGCGGATGTAGTCCGGGTGGCGCACACGGGCGGGCAGCTGAACCTCGGCGTGCGGGATATCGTGGTAGGGTACCTGCGAGAGCAGGTGGTCGATGCAGTTCAGGCGGGCACGCTTTTTGTCCACAGCCTGCACGATCCACCAGGGCGCTTCGGGAATGTGGGTGCGCTCGAGCATCGTTTCCTTGGCGCGGGTGTACTCTTCCCAGCGGCGGCGGCTTTCCAGGTCCATCGGGCTGAGTTTCCATTGCTTGAGCGGGTCCTGGATGCGACCGACAAAGCGGGCATGCTGCTCGTCATCGGTGATGGAGAACCAGTACTTGACGAGCTGGATGCCGCTGCGCACCAGCATCTTTTCAAATTCTGGTACCGAACGGAAAAACTCTTCGTATTCCTCGTCCGAGCAAAAGCCCATGACTTTCTCGACACCGGCGCGGTTGTACCAGCTGCGGTCGAACAGCACGATCTCGCCGGCCGCAGGCAGGTGCGAGACGTAGCGCTGAAAATACCACTGGGTTTTTTCGCGGTCGTTGGGGGCGGGCAAGGCGGCCACGCGGCACACGCGCGGGTTCAGACGCTGGGTGATGCGCTTGATGGCGCCGCCTTTGCCAGCGGCGTCACGGCCTTCAAAGAGGATCACCATGCGGTGGCGCGAATGCACCACCCAGTCCTGCAGCTTGATGAGTTCGGTCTGCAATCTCAGCAGCTCGCGGAAATAGCGGATACGGCTGGAGGCGGCTTCGGGGGAGCGCCCGGCGTCCTCGCCCAGACGGTCCTCCATTTCCAGCTCGAACTCTTCGTCGAGTGAGTCGAGCAGGTCTTCACGCAACTGCGTCATCAGGTGGCCATTGATTTCGGGCTTTTCGGTCATGGTCAAAAGCATGCCGGCCTCGTGTGACGGCAATGTGTCAAAGGTATCAGCTACTGATGACACCGCCGTCGTTTTTGGTGACGATGACGGTGGCCGAGCGCGGTATGGCGTTGCCGCCTTCGGGCCAGTGGCTCGTACCCTTTCCGCTTTCGCCGGGGTGCTGGATGTTCACGAACATCGTCCGATGGTCTGGCGCGAAGGCGATGCCAGTGACCTCGCACTCTTTGGGGCCCACCAGAAAGCGGCGGATTTCACGTGTTTGCGGATCGGCGCAGAGCATGCTGTTGTTGCCCTGACCGGCAAAGTCACCTGCGTTGCTGTAATTGCCATCGGTCTGGATCCAGAGGCGACCGAAACGGTCAAAGGCCAGACCATCGGGGCTGTTGAAGGTGTTGTCAGCATTGACGTTGACCGACCCGGTTTTGAGGCTGCCCTGATTGGCCGGTACGGTCGGGTTGCCCGCCAGCACGAAGATGTCCCACTGAAAGCGGGTGGCTGCGGCGTCGCCACCGGCTTCACGCCAGCGGATGATCTGGCCGTACACGTTTTTCTCGCGCGGGTTGGCGTCGTCGGTGGCGATGCGTGTGGCGTTGTTGGTCATGGTTCCGTAGACCTCGCCGGTGACCGGGTGCACCGTCACCCATTCCGGCCGATCCATCTTGGTGGCGCCGAGTTTGTCGGCGGCCAGTCGGGCATGGATCAATACGGCGGCCTGGTTCGGGAAGCTGGCGTCGGCTTTGAGCGTGGGGTTGACGTTTTTGTCGAGCAACAACCATTCGCCGGTACCCATGAAGTCACCGGTGGTCGCCCCGTTGTCAAAGCGCGCCACATACAGCTTGCCGGAGTCAAGCAGCGTGCTGTTGGCAGCTTTGTTGCCTTCCACATAAGGTTTGTCGGAGACGAATTTGTAGATGTAGTCGTTGGCCTGGTCGTCGCCCATGTAGACCACCACGCGCTTGTCCCTGGTGAAGTTCCACGCAGCGCTTTCGTGCTTGAAGCGGCCCAGTGCTGTTCGCTTTTTGGGTGTGGAGAGCGGGTCAAAAGGATCGATCTCGACGATCCAGCCAAAGCGGTTGGACTCGTTGGGTTCCTTTTTGTAATCGAAGCGCTCGTGCCAGGTTTCCCAGCCGTATTCAGAGGTGCCGGCCGTGATGCCGTAGCGCTTTTGTGCAGCGCTGCGGCCATCCACCCTGGGCTCGATGGTGGTGCCGAAGTTGTTGTTGAAGTTCTCCTCGCAGGTCAGGTAGGTGCCCCAAGGGGTGAAACCATTGCCGCAGTTGTTGATGGTGCCCAGTACACGTTTTCCGCTGGCGTCTGCCCGGGTCTTCAGCAGGTTGTCGCCGGCCGCAGGGCCGGTCAGCTCCATGGGGCTGGCGCTGGTGATGCGGCGGTTGTACTTTGAGTCGAGTACCACGGCCCACTGACCAGCTGCGTTCTTGCGGATGTGGATGACCGAGCAGCCCCAGGCATTGATCGCTTTGTTCACGCGGTCCAGCGTGTTGGCGGTGGCTGCGGGCATGCCGAACAGGGTGATGTACTGGCCTTTGACCACGGTGTCGTATTCATGGTTCATGACCAGCAGGCCTTCCGTGCTGGAGCGGCCATCGATCGGGAAGAAATGCATGCCGTCGTGGTTGTCGCCCACCTGGCGGGCCTGGTCGGCGGCGGTTTCGCTGCCATCGCCCTTCCAGCTGGAACCGGCGCCAGAGGAAAACAGGGGCGTGCCCCAAGACACAAAGGGGGTGGCGGTGTAGCCCTCGGCCACCACCACGGTGTCTGCCGTGGAGGTGGCTACCGGTTTGAAGCCCATCAGAGGTGCGGATGGCTGACCAGGGCTGGCGCAGCCGGCCAGTGGACCGGCCAGGAAACTGGCCGCGGCAGCGCCGCTGCCCATTTTCAGAAAGCCGCGACGGCTGACTGCGCGGTCCACGACGCTCTGTATGTGTTCGTTGGCGCTGGTGTTGGTGGGCAGGTCTTCGGAGTCGAAGTGTGGGGTGGTCATGTGCTGCAGTTCCATGTTGGGCAAACAGCATGCCCGGGGAATATGACGATTTGTTGAAGGAATCGTGTACTTTTGGTCATTGAAAATCCTGAGGAAATCAGGTTGTGACACACGTTTGTCACAATTGCGCCATAAAGTGCTTTTGTCTGAAGTCAGACCCTGATCCCAACCCGTGCCCGGGACGGGGCAGGCCCGGATTCCTTCCTTGTGTTTCAAACAGGAGCTCTCATGAAACTGAAATCTCTGCTCGCCGTTGTCGGTTTTGGCGCAGCCGCCCTGACCGCCTTTGCGGCCGACATCACCGGCGCCGGTGCCACCTTCCCGTACCCGATCTACGCCAAGTGGGCCGAGGCCTACAAGAAGCAGACCGGCAACGGCCTGAACTACCAGTCCATTGGTTCTTCCGGTGGCCTCAAGCAGATCCGTGCCAAGACCGTGACTTTTGGTGCATCTGATGCGCCGGTCAAGGGCGAAGAGCTGGACAAGGACGGCATGGTGCAGTTCCCGGCCATCATCGGTGGCACGGTGCCGGTGGTGAACCTGGAAGGTTTCAAGCCGGGCGAACTGCGCATCTCCGGCCCTGTGCTGGCCGAGGTCTACATGGGCACGATCGCCAAGTGGAACGACGCCAGGCTGGCTGCCCTCAACCCCGGCAAGAAACTGCCTGACGAAGCCATCACCGTGGTGCACCGCGCTGACGGTTCCGGCACCACTTTCAACTTCACCGACTACCTGAGCGCCATCAGCAAGGATTGGGCTGACAAGGTGGGCAAGGGTGCTGCCGTCAAGTGGCCGGCCGCTTCTTCCGTGGGTGGCAAGGGCAACGAAGGCGTTGCCGCCAACGTCAACCGCGTCAAGGGCGCCATCGGCTATGTCGAGTACGCTTACGTCAAGAAGAACAACATGAACTTCCTGCAGCTGCAAAACGCGGATGGCAAGTTCGTCAGCCCCGATGACCTGACTTTCGCTGCAGCCGCTGCTGGCGCCGACTGGTTCAGTGTGCCGGGCATGGGCGTCTCCATGGTGAATGCCAAGGGCGCTACCAGCTGGCCCATCAGCACCGCGTCTTTCATCCTGATGTACAAGGAGCCGGCAGACAAGGCCGCTTCGCAGGAAGTGATCAAGTTCTTCGACTGGGCCTTCAAGAATGGCAAGCAGATGGCTTCCGAGCTGGACTACGTGCCGCTGCCGGATGCCCTGACTGCCCAGATCCGCCAGAAGGTCTGGTCGCAGATCAAGCACTGACCGATCGCCTCTGATCACCCACGGCCCCGGGACCTTCATGGTCCGGGGCCGTTTCAAGCGAAAGAGAGGCGGGGATGCCAAACGCCCAAGCCATTACCCAAGGAATCGACATGAGCACGACCACTCCCTCACCCGCCGATGCATCTGCCGAAGCGCAGGTCATGGCCGTGGTCAGGCGTCAGCGTCTGCAGGATTTTTTCTTCCACAAGATCACCTGGCTGTTCTCGATGCTGGTGCTGGTGGCCCTGTTGGGGATCATCGCCTCGCTGGTCATTGCGGCCTGGCCGGCACTCTCCAAATTTGGCCTGAACTTCATCTGGCGTGTTGAATGGGACATCGTCAATGAAGAGTTCGGTGCCGCGATCGCCATTTTTGGGACCGTCATCAGTGCGGCCATTGCCTTGCTGATTGCGGTGCCGCTGTCTTTTGGCATCGCCCTGTTTCTGACCGAAAACTGCCCGGTGGCCCTGCGCCGTCCGCTGGGTACCGCCATCGAGTTGCTGGCGGCCGTGCCGTCCATCATCTATGGCATGTTCGGCCTGTTCATTTTTGCGCCGCTGTTTGCCGAGTACGGCCAGCCGGCGCTGCAGTCCACGCTGGGACAGATGCCCATCATTGGCACGCTGTTCGGTGGTGCCATGAACGGCATCGGCATCCTGGCTGCCGGCATCGTGCTGGCTTTCATGATCCTGCCCTTCATCGCGGCCGTGATGCGCGACGTGTTCGAAATCGTGCCGCCGGTGCTGCGCGAATCTGCTTACGGTCTGGGCTGCACCACTTGGGAAGTGGTGCGCCACATCGTTCTGCCCTATACCCAAAAAGGCGTGATCGGTGGCGTGATGCTGGGGCTGGGCCGAGCTCTGGGCGAAACCATGGCCGTGACTTTTGTGATCGGCAACTCGCAGCGCATCACCGGATCGCTGTTCTCGCCCGGATCGTCGATTGCCTCCACGCTGGCCAACGAATTTGGCGAGGCAGCCGACCTGCACATGTCGGCCCTGTTCTCGCTTGGCCTGTTGCTGTTCGTCATCACCTTTGTGGTGCTGGCCTTGGCCAAACTCCTGATTGCCCGTGGCGAAAAAGCCAAGGGCAGCAAGACCTGAGAGGACATCTGTCATGGATCTCGCCATTTACCGCCGCCGCAAGCTGGCCAACCGCATCGGCCTGACGCTCTCCATGGGCGCCATGGCTCTGGGCCTGGTCGTGTTGCTCTGGATCCTGATCGTGCTGTTCAAGAACGGCTTTTCTGCGATCGACTGGGCCATGTTCACCGAATCCACGCCGGCCCCCGGGTCCGAGGGCGGCGGCCTGGCCAACGCCATTGTCGGCAGCCTGCTGATGGTGGTGTTGACCGCGCTGGTCAGCACGCCGATCGGCATTTTTGCCGGGGTGTACCTGGCCGAATACGGTGACCAGAGCAAGACCGCCAGCCTCACGCGCTTTGTGACCGACATCATGCTGTCGGCGCCCTCGATCGTGCTGGGTCTGTTCGTCTACGCCATTCTGGTGGCGCAGGTCAAACACTTCTCGGGCTGGGCCGGCACCATGGCCCTGTCGCTGATCGCCATTCCGGTGGTGGTGCGCACCACCGAGAACATGTTGCGTCTGGTGCCCGGCAGCCTGCGCGAAGCCGCTTTCGCCCTGGGCGCGCCGCGCTGGAAGGTGGCCACTTTTGTGACCCTGCGTGCGGCCAAAGCCGGTGTGATGACCGGCCTGCTGCTGGCGCTGGCCCGCATCAGCGGTGAGACCGCGCCGCTGCTGTTCACGGCGCTCAACAACCAGTTTTTCTCGACCAACATGAACGCCCCCATGGCTAACCTGCCGGTGGTGATCTTCCAGTTCGCCATGAGTCCCTACGACAACTGGATCCGGCTGGCCTGGGGTGGCGCGCTGCTGATCACCCTGACGGTGCTGGTCCTCAACATCATTGCCCGCGTGTTCTTCCGTGACCAGACGGCACGCTGATCACAACCTCTGCCCAACAACACCATGAACATTGCGAACACCCTGACGCCCTCCGGCGTGAAAAACGCGATCGAAATCCGCGGTCTCGATTTCTTTTATGGAACCTTCAAGGGCCTCAAAGGCATCAACCTTGATATCGCCGAACACAAGGTGACGGCCTTCATTGGCCCTTCGGGTTGCGGCAAATCCACACTGCTGCGCACGCTCAACCGCATGTACAGCCTGTACCCCGGCCAGCGCGCCGAGGGCCAGATCAACCTGTATGGTGAGAACGTATTGGATACCAAACAGGACTTGAACCTGCTGCGCGCCCGCGTCGGCATGGTGTTCCAGAAGCCAACGCCTTTCCCGATGTCGATTTACGACAACATCGCCTTTGGTGTGAAGCTCTACGAGAACCTGAGCCGCTCCGAGATGGACGACCGCGTGGAGTGGGCGCTGAGCAAGGCCGCCATCTGGAACGAGGTGAAGGACAAGCTGGGCCAGAGCGGCCTGTCGCTGTCGGGTGGTCAGCAGCAGCGCCTGTGCATTGCACGTACCGTGGCGGTCAAGCCCAAGGTCATCCTGCTGGATGAGCCGACCTCCGCACTGGACCCGATTTCCACCGCCAAGGTGGAAGAACTGGTCCACGAGCTCAAGAAAGACTACACCGTGGCCATCGTCACGCACAACATGCAGCAGGCGGCCCGGGTGTCGGACTACACCGCCTACATGTATCTGGGGGAGCTGATCGAATTCGGCCAGACCGAGCAGATCTTCATGAAACCTGCCCGACAGGAAACCGAAGACTACATCACCGGCCGTTTTGGTTGATCATACAGATGACATTGCGGGACAGATTTTCAGCTCTGTCCCCAGCCGAATGACCTTGTGGGGCAGATCTTCAGCTCTGTCCCCAGCCGAATGACCTTGTGGGGCAGATCTTCAGCTCTGTCCCCAGCCGAATGACCTTGTGGGACAGATCTTCAGCTCTGTCCCCAACTGATTAAAAAAGGGTTTGATATGGAAAAGCACATCTCCAGCCAGTTTGACGCAGAACTTGCCGGCGTTTCTTCGCGCGTGCTCGAACTCGGCGGCCTGGTCGAGTCGCAGATCCGCCATGCGGTTTATGCCCTGTCGCAGTTCAGCGTCGAAGTCGCCGATCAGGTGGTGGCCACCGAAAAGCAGGTCAACGCCATGGAAGTCGAGATCGACCACGAACTCTCCTCGATCATCGCCCGCCGCCAGCCGACCGCACGCGACCTGCGCCTGTTGATGGCCATGTCCAAGATCACCGGCAACCTGGAGCGCGCGGGCGACGAGTCCGAGCGCATCGCCCGCATGGTCAAACTGATCGTGGACCAGGGCATCACCCGCTCTCTGCCGGCGTCCGAGCTGCGCATCGCTGCCGACATGGCGTCTGGCCTGCTGCGCAAGGCGCTGGACGCCTTTGCCCGTCTGGATGTGCAGACCGCGCTGGTGATCCTGAAAGAAGACGACCTGATCGATGCCGAGTTCGACGGCTTCCTGCGCAAGCTGGTCACCTACATGATGGAAGACCCGCGCACGATTTCGGCCAGCCTGGATCTGTTGTTCGTGGCCAAGGCCATTGAACGCATCGGTGACCACGCCAAGAACATCGCCGAATTCATCATCTACGTGGTCAAGGGCGCGGACGTGCGCCACACGGCCATGGTTGACATCGAATCTGCCGTGAAATGAGAAACCAGCCCAGGATCCTGATCGTTGAGGACGAGCCGGCGATTGCCGAGTTGATGGCGGTGAACCTGCGCCACAACGGCTTTCAGCCGGTGTGGGCGATGGATGCCGTGACGGCCCAGAAAGAACTCGACGATGTGTTGCCCGATGCCATCCTGCTCGACTGGATGCTGCCCGGGGAAAGTGGCTTGAGTCTGGCCCGGCGCTGGCGTGGTCACCCGCGGACCCAACAGGTGCCGATCCTGATGATCACCGCACGGGGTGACGAACCCGACCGGGTGGCGGGGCTGGACGCCGGTGCCGACGACTACATCGTCAAGCCGTTTTCACCGCGCGAGCTGCTGGCCCGCATCCGTGCCGTGCTGCGCCGCCGCGCGCCGGAGCAGTCGGGAGGGGTGGTGGCCGTTGGGCCTCTGAGTCTGGATGCCGACACCTACCGGGTGAGCTGGCAGGAGCAGCCGCTGAAAGTCGGTCCGACCGAATTCAAGTTGCTGCAGTTCTTCATGCGCCACCCGGAGCGTGTGCACAGCCGTGGCTCCCTGCTTGACAAAGTCTGGGGCGACCACGTCTACATTGAAGAACGCACGGTGGATGTGCATGTCAAACGCCTGCGCGAAGCTCTGGGTGACGCTGGCAAGATGATCGAAACCGTGCGCGGTGCAGGTTACCGCCTGACAGCGTCTCCTGCGGCCTGAGCCATGTTCATTTACCTCACCGGTTTCCTGCTCTGGAGCCTGCTCGGCGCACTGGCCGGCTGGTGGGTGGATGGCGCATGGACGGCCGGACTGGGGGGCTGGCTGGGGGCTATGGTGTGGGCGCTGCAGCAGTTGTGGCGCGCGCACCGTCTGGAAGCGTGGTTTCGCGCCGGGCCTGAGGGCGACCCACCCCGGCTGGCGGGTTTGTGGCGTGAGGTGTCTGACCGCATTCGCCGCGTGTTGAACCAGCGCGAGCGCGAGGTTCAGACCCATGCCGAGCGCCTGCAACGGTATCTGCAAGCGATCCAGGCCTCGCCCAACGGCGTGACCCTGCTGGACAGAGAAGGACGCATCGAATGGTGCAACAGCGCGGCCAGCCAGCATCTGGGGCTGGATGCGCAGCGTGACATGGGCCAGCATGTGGTGCATCTGGTGCGCGACCCGGTGTTTTCGCGCTATTTCCATCAACCCTCCCACGAGGGCGAGGTGCAGATGGATGGCCGTTCGGTATCGATCAGCCAGCAGCGTAGACTTTCGGTCCAGCTCTACCCCTATGGCGATGGCCAGCAGCTGCTGCTCACGCGCGACATCACCGCGCTGACCCAGGCCGACAACATGCGCCGCGACTTTGTGGCCAATGTGTCCCATGAAATCCGCACGCCTTTGACGGTGCTGGCCGGTTTTGTGGAAACCCTGCAAAGCCTGCCGCTGGCGCCTGAGCAGCAACAGCATTACCTGGGGCTGATGTCCGTGCAGGCCAGCCGCATGCAGACCCTGGTCAGTGACCTGCTGACGCTGTCGCAACTTGAAGGCAGTCCGCCCCCCAACCCGTCCGAGAAGGTGGAGCTGGTCCCCTTCATGGCACAGATCGAAGCCGATGCGCGGGCGCTGTCGGCGCTGCAGGGCGACACCGGGTCGCCCGTGCATGCCCTGGTGTTCGCGCCCACGCCTGCATGGACGCTGCTGGGCTCGCGTGCGGAACTGCACAGTGCCGTGTCCAATCTGGTCAGCAATGCGGTGCGCTACACCCCGCCGGGGGGACGCATCGAGGTTGATTGGCGCGAAGAGGGCAGTGAACTGGTGATGGCGGTGCGCGACACCGGGCCGGGCATTGCGCCAGAGCATTTGCCGCGTCTGTCCGAGCGCTTTTACCGGGTGGACCGCAGCCGCTCGCGCGAAACCGGAGGCACCGGCCTGGGCCTGGCGATCACCAAGCATGTGGCCCAGCGCCACGGTGGTGCCCTGCGCATCGACAGCCAAGCCGGCGTGGGTTCAACCTTCATGCTCGTCTTGCCCGTCAGCCGCCGCGTTCAGCGCGAAGACTGAACCGGACGGCGCATGGCCCATTCCAGCCGGGCCAGCAAGAGCACGGTCACCACCGCCAGTGCCACGCTGCTGGTCAACCAGAAACTCCTGACCGACGGGGTGGCTGGCCACGGGCCCAGGCCCTCGTAGGCCAACAGGTAGCCGCCGTACAGGCCCAGTCCCCAGAGCAGCGCCGTGTAGATCAACAGCGGCGAGAGGGTCACGCGCCAGCAGCGCAGCGCGAACACGCACACAGCCTGCAGCGCGTCGGCCAGGTGGTACCAGGCCACCAGGCCCAGCCAGGCGGCCGCAGCGGCGGCCACGGCAGCGTCTTTGGCATAAGCGCCTGCAATCGCGTGGCGTGACAGCGCCAAAGCCCCGGCGCACAGCACGGCCATGCCGCCTGCGATCGCCAGTCCGGTGTGTGCAGCCCTGCGTGCGCGTGCCTGCTGGCCGGCGCCCATCCACCAGCCGGCGCGTGCACTGGTGGCAATGCCCAGTGACAGCGGCACCATGTACAGCACAGCCGCCATGCTGGCAGCAATCTGGTGGCTGGCCAGGGCCACTTCACCCAGCCGGGCAATGAACAGGGCCATCAGGGTGAAGGAGGTGACCTCCACCATGATCGTCAGGGCAGCCGGGATACCCAGAGTCAAAAAACGCCTGAGTTGTGCCGCATCGGGTCTTTCCATGCGCTGCCAGAGCCGGTAAGGCCGGTACACATCCTGCGTGCGCAGCAGCCACAGGCCGGTCAGCAGCATCAGGGTGTTGACGGCCAGCGTGGCCCAGGCGCAGCCGACCACGCCAAGTCCCGCCCAGTTGGCGGCGCCGAACG
>JAYRQF010000017.1:0-4823 GCA_041910735.1 Limnohabitans sp. | reverse complement strand
TGCCCCCCATCAGCACAAACGACCCCAGCACCGCCGGCAGGTAGACCTGCCAGTGCCGGTCTTTGGGCAACCCGGCCTGCACCAGCAGGGCCGGCACCGCCACCCACATGGCCAGCTGCACCGCATGCAGCACGAACACGCCCAGGTTCAGGCGCAGCAGGCCCACATCGCGCAGCACCTCCGCCAAACGGCCGCGTCGTGCCTGGGTCTGCAGGGTCGGTGCGGCCGGCGCACCCCAAACCACCACAGCCCCCCCCAGCAGCGCCAGGGTGCCTGTGATGGCAAAAAGACCGGACAACCCGACCGCCGCCGCGAGCAGCGGCGCCAACACCAGCGACACCGCAAACATCAGGCCGATGCTGGCACCCACCAGCGCCATGGCCTTGGTGCGCACCTCGTCGCGCGTCAGGTCCGCCAGCAGGGCGGTCACCGCAGCCGACACCGCCCCCGCGCCCTGCAGACTGCGGCCCAGCAGCAGGCCATGCAAATCGGTGGCAGCAGCCGCCCAGAAACTGCCCGCGGCAAACACCAACAAGCCCAGCACGATCACGCGCTTGCGGCCAAACCGGTCAGACGCCATGCCCAGCGGCAGTTGCAGCAACGCCTGGGTAAGGCCGTAGATGCCCATGGCCAACCCCAACAGGGCCGGATCGTCACCGCCGGGGTACTTTCGCGCCTCCAGCGCAAACACGGGCAGCACCAGAAACAGGCCCAGCATGCGCAGGGCAAAGATCGAAGCCAGCGAAGCACTGGCGCGCCGCTCCGTTGGCGTCATGGCCGAGGCAGCAGGCGATACCCCGGAAACCGGGAGGGAGGAATCAGACACGCAAGACTTCCGTTGTGGAACCCAAACCCCCCATTGTCCCGAAATTTCAGAGTCTCCTCATACCGACCTCAAGGCCATGCATCTGAAGGCGCCTGGCATCCTTAGGTACTGCCTCGACCACTTTCATAAACCTTAATTGTTATTTTTTTTGACTTTTTAATATATAATTTTTCGTTTTTATTAGAACAAGATGTTTCATTCATGGATATCCGAGCAATCCTGATCGTGGCCAGCAGCGCATGGCTGAGCGCCTGCGGCGGTGGTGCTTTCAGCTGGGACCCGGCCCCTGTCACCGGCATCACGGCCACCAACCTGCGCCTGGGCCAAACAGCCACCTTGCACCTGACCGGCAATGCCCTGAACAACGCGATCACCATCACATCGGACAAGTGCACAGCCATCAATGCCGGCCAGATCGGCTCAGCCCATGACCGGATTGCCAGCTGTCAGGTCACGGGCACAGGACCGATCAATTTCACAGTCAGTTCCAGCAGCGGCCATGTGGTCTACAGCACCAACCTGACCGTACCGGAGCCCGTGACCGACATCCAGCCCGTGGGCACCCCCGGTTTTGGCCAGGAAGCGGTGTTCGAACTTTCGGGCGACCCGCAAAACAGTGTTCTGACCGTCACGGCCGACAACTGCGCCCTGACACTGGACCCCATCAGCACAGACGCCACCCGCAAGGCGCGCTGCATGCTGCTCAAGCCTGGCCCCATCACGCTGACAGCCAAAGCCACGGTGAATTTCAGCACCACCACACTGCTGACCAAAACCCTGACCAGTGCCGATCCCACCGAGCTTCAACTCTCGCCTCTCAAATACAACCAGACCGCAACGCTGCTGGTGCCCACCACCGCCAAATCCGACATCGTGACGGTGACTTCCGACAAGTGCGGCACGGGCACCGGCGTCTTCACAGTGGCTGCAGCCACCTACGACAAGGCCCGGGTGGTGACCTGCACCATCAGCGGCACAGGAAGTGTGACCTTCACGGCCACCGTGACCAGTGGTTCAGGCTCGCGCACATTCCCAAAAACGGCCACCGTGCCTCAGCCGCAGGTCACCTTCAAAACATCGCTGGGCGACTTCGTGGTGGAGCTGAACCCCACCGCAGCGCCGGATACTGCAAAAAACTTCCTCAACCACGTCACATCGTTCTACGCCAACACCATCTTCCACCGGGTGGAAGGCCCCACCCTCAACAACTCGAACTTCGTGGTCCAGGCGGGCGGCTTCACCAGCGGACTGACGGCCAAGACCGCTCTGGTCAACAGCCTGACACTGGAAACATCGGCCACCAGCCCGAAAAACCTCAAGTACGCCGTGGGCATGGCGCGCAGCACTGCATTTAACTCGGCGACTTCGCAGTTCTATGTGAACCTGCGTGACAACACGGGCTTTGATTACGTGAGCAGCGCCCAGCCCGGCTACGCCGTTTTCGGCATGGTCGTTTCGGGCACCGACACCATCGACAAGATCGCCGGCCAGCCCACGCAGACAGTGACCACCTACGGCACGGGCAATGTGGCCACCACCTTCAACAACGTCCCCGTCACCGACATCACCATCACCTCGGCCAGCCAGACCCAGTGAGGCCGAAGCCCCGGCAGAAAACCTTCAGTTGGCGATAATTGAAGGTTTTCTTCGCCTGGTCATCCCTTGAACGCACGCCCCACACCCGCCGAATCCGACCTGTCCACCGACAAGGAGCGCTACTTGGGCTCGGCCCTGCGCCAGGGGCGCATCAGCGTGCGCGGAGCGCGCACGCACAACCTCAAGAACATCGACCTCGACATCCCGCGGGACCAGCTGGTGGTGATCACCGGCCTGTCGGGTTCGGGCAAGTCCAGCCTGGCCTTTGACACGCTGTACGCCGAAGGCCAGCGCCGCTATGTGGAGAGCCTGTCGGCCTATGCGCGGCAGTTTCTGCAGCTGATGGACAAGCCGGATGTGGACCTGATCGAAGGCCTGTCGCCCGCGATTTCCATCGAACAGAAGGCCACCAGCCACAACCCGCGCTCCACCGTGGGTACGGTGACCGAGATCCACGACTACCTGCGCCTGCTGTTCGCGCGCGCCGGCACGCCGCATTGCCCCGACCACGACCTGCCGCTGCAGGCACAAACCGTGAGCCAGATGGTGGACGCGGTGATGGCCTTGCCCGAAGACACCAAACTGATGGTGTTGGCGCCGATTGCCCGTGAGAAAAAAGGCGAGTTCGAAAAAGTGTTCGAGCAGATGCAGGCGCTGGGCTATGTGCGCTTTCGCGTGGGCGGCCAGGTGTTCGAGGCCGAAGACCTGCCCGAACTCAAAAAGAACGAGAAACACGACATCGACGTGGTGATCGACCGCCTCAAGGTCCGGTCCGAGGGCGACACCAAGGCCCGCGACGCCCTGCGCCAGCGCCTGGCCGAGAGCTTCGAGGCCGCGCTGAATCTGGCCGAACAACGCGCCCTGGCCGTCGAGATGGACAGCGGCAAGGAGTACCTGTTCAACGCCCGCTTTGCCTGCCCGGTCTGCAACCACTCGATCGCCGAGCTGGAGCCGCGCGTGTTCTCCTTCAACTCGCCGCAGGGCGCCTGCCCGAGCTGCGACGGCATCGGCACCATGGAGTTCTTCGACCCCGAGCGGGTGGTGGCCTTCCCGAGCCTGAGCCTGGCCAGCGGCGCCATCAAGGGCTGGGACCGGCGCAACGGTTTTTACTTCAGCATGCTCGAAAGCCTGGCCAAGCACTACAAGTTCGATGTGGAGGCGCCGTTCGAGAACCTTGCGCCCGAGGTGCAGCAGGTCATCCTGCACGGCTCGGGCGAAGAAGAAATCAAGTTCAGCTACATCATGGAGTCGGGGGCCTCTCAAGGCAAAAAGGTCAGCAAGAAGCACCCGTTCGAAGGGATCATCCCCAACATGACGCGGCGCTACCGCGAGACCGATTCGCAACTCGTGCGCGAAGACCTGGCCCGCTACCGCAGCACCCAGCCCTGCACCGACTGCCACGGCACCCGCCTCAAACGCGACGCGCGCCATGTGCGCATCGGCGAAGGTGCGCAGGCCCGCGCGATTTTCGAGATCAGCCACGTCACGCTGGGCGAGGCACAGAGTTACTTCCAGAGTCTGAAACTCTCGGGTGCCAAGGCCGACATTGCCGACAAGGTGGTGCGCGAGATCGCCTCGCGCCTGAAGTTCCTCAACGACGTGGGCCTGAACTACCTGAGCCTGGACCGCAGCGCCGACACCCTGAGCGGCGGCGAGGCGCAGCGCATCCGCCTGGCCAGCCAGATCGGCTCGGGCCTCACGGGCGTGATGTACGTGCTGGACGAGCCCAGCATCGGCCTGCACCAGCGCGACAACGACCGCCTGATCGGCACGCTCAAACACCTGCGCGACATCGGCAACAGCGTGCTGGTGGTCGAGCACGACGAAGACATGATCCGCACCGCCGACCATGTGATCGACATGGGCCCGGGTGCAGGCGTTCACGGCGGGCGCGTGATGGCCCAAGGCACTTGCGACGAGATCATGGCCGTGCCCGACTCGGTCACCGGCCAGTACATGTCGGGCCGCAAACAGATCGCGATCCCGAAACGCCACAAGCCGGGCCAGGACTGGATCGAGGTCGTGGGCGCCAGCGGCCACAGCCTGAAAAACGTGAACGTGAAGTTTCCGGTCGGCCTGCTGACCTGCGTGACGGGCGTGTCGGGCTCGGGCAAGTCCACGCTCGTCAACGACACCCTGTACACCGCGGCGGCGCAACAGATCCACCGCGCCCACGACGAGCCCGCGCCGCACGAAGAGATTCGCGGCCTGCAGCATTTCGACAAGGTCATCAACGTCGACCAGTCCCCGATTGGCCGCACCCCGCGCAGCAACCCGGCCACCTACACCGGCCTGTTCACCCACATCCGCGAACTGATGGCCGAAGTGCCCGCGGCGCGCGAGCGCGGCTACGGCCCGGGTCGTTTCAGCTTCAACGTCACCGGTGGGCGCTGCGAAGCCT
>JAYRQF010000016.1:0-4384 GCA_041910735.1 Limnohabitans sp. | reverse complement strand
TGTTCCACGGTCGCGGCGGCACGGTGGGCCGCGGCGGTGGCCCCAGCTACCAGGCCATCCTGGCCCAACCCCCGGGCACGGTGCGCGGCCAGATCCGCCTGACCGAACAGGGCGAAGTCATCGGCTCCAAATACGCCAACCCCGAGATCGGGCGCCGTAACCTCGAAACCCTGGTGGCCGCCACTTTGGAGGCCACGCTGCTGCAGCCCACCAAGCCCGCCACCCGCGCCTTTCTGGACGCGGCCGCCGAGTTGTCCGAAGCCAGCATGGACGCTTACCGCGCGTTGGTCTACGGCACCCCCGATTTCACCGATTACTTTTTCGGCGCCACCCCACTGCGCGAACTCACGCAGCTCAACATCGGCTCGCGCCCGGCCTCGCGCAAGGCCCTTCAGAAGATCGAAGACCTGCGCGCGATTCCGTGGTCCTTCAGCTGGGGCCAATGCCGCCTGACGCTGCCGGGCTGGTTTGGCTTCGGCTCGGCCGTGGAAAGCTTCCTGAACAAGGCCGATGGCCCGGGCAAAAAGGCGCAACTGGCCCTCCTGCAGAAGATGTACCGCCAGTGGCCGTTCTTCCGCACCCTGCTGTCCAACATGGACATGGTGCTGGCCAAGAGCGATCTGGCGCTGGCCTCGCTGTACGCCGAACTGGTGAGCGACAAGCGCCTGCGCAACCGCATCTTCGCCGCCATCGAAGCCGAATGGCACCGCACGGCCGATGCGCTGGCCCAGATCACCGGCGAAAAAAACCGGCTGGAAAGCAACCCGGCGCTGGCCCGGTCCATTCGCCACCGCTTCCCCTACATCGACCCGCTGCACCACCTGCAAGTCGAACT
The DNA here is from genome assembly GCA_041910735.1 of Limnohabitans sp. GTDB lineage: Bacteria > Pseudomonadota > Gammaproteobacteria > Burkholderiales > Burkholderiaceae_C > Limnohabitans_A. The sequence goes on along the minus strand of JAYRQF010000016.1, from coordinate 3,549 downwards.
GATCCGCCGCTACCGCGAGGGCAAGGCCGACGAGCGGGTGCAGCGCGGCATCCACATCAGCATCAACGGGATTGCGGCGGGCTTGAGGAACACGGGTTAAGCCGGACCGAGCGCCCACGCCACCGCGCTCTGGGCATGGATGGCAGTGGTGTCAAACAAGGGCACGGGTGCGTCTTCAGCGCCAATCAGCAAGGAGATTTCGGTGCAGCCCAAAATGATCGCCTGTGCGCCTTGCGCTACCAAGTCGGCCATGACCCGCTGGTATTGGGCACGCGAAGACGCACGCACCTGACCGAGACAGAGTTCCTCGTAAATCACGCGGTGCACCATTTCGCGGTCGGCTGCTGACGGCACCAGCACCTGCATACCATGCCGCTGCACCAGACGGTCTTTGTAGAAGGGCTGCTCCATGGTGAAGCGGGTGCCCAGCAAACCCACCTTGCTCAAGCCTGCCTGACGGATCTGCATGGCGGTTGGATCGGCAATGTGCAAAAGAGGGATCTGAACCGCCGACTCGATGGCGTCGGCCACCTTGTGCATGGTGTTGGTGCAGAGCACCAGAGCCTCGGCCCCGGCACCTTCAAGCTTTTCCGCCGCCTGCGCCAGCAAGGCACCTGCAGCTACCCAATCACCAGTGCGCTGCAGACGCTCGACTTTGGCAAAGTCCACGCTGTACAAAACCAGCCGTGCCGAATGCAAACCACCGAGCCGCTGTTTGACGCCTTCATTGATGAGGCGGTAATAGGGCACGGTGGATTCCCAGCTCATGCCACCGATCAGACCGAGGGTTTTCATGTGCGTTTACCCCCCATGCCATAAGCGCGTTCCACCTTGGCCACGCGCACCTCAAAGCCTGCATACCAACGCTCTCGCCCTTGTTGTCGGGCCACACTGTGCTCGGCATCCGCTTTCCAGGCGGCTATCGCTTCTTCGCTCGCCCAATAGGACACGGTAATGCCCAGGCCATCGGCACCGCGAGCGCTTTCTGCCCCCAGAAAGCCGGGTTGTTGCGCAGCCAACTCGACCATCCGATCAGCCGTTTCGGCATAGCCATCGTCATTGGAAGTTCGTTGGCTGGTGAAGATGACGGCGTAGTAAGGAGGTGCGGGTGTTTTGGCAAACATGTTCATGGTCCTGCAGGTTCTGGTGGTCAATCGGCATCAGGTACCAGACCATAACTGCGCCGGGCAGCTTCGATTTGCGAAGCCTCGGTGGTCGTCTCTGGGAACAGCCAATAGCTCGGCGCTACGATGGGCTGCACAATTTGCACCGTGATCAGCAAGACACTGCGCACGGGTATGCGATCGCCCGCCATGGCCAGCAAAGGCGCGGCCCAAGCGACGTAATCAGCCTCTGCGGGCAACAATTCGCGGGCGGTACCCGTCAGTTTGAAACCTTTTTGCACCAGCACATCCACAAAGCTCAGACACACCTGCGGCTGCTGCGTAATGTTACGTACGCTCACGGGGGAGGCGATGTTGGCCACCACCACATGCCGATCATCGGCAATGGCCCACACCTCTTTGGGTGAAACATTGGGCTGACTCTGGGCGTCCACGGTGGCCAGCCAGCACAGCACGCTGCGACTGGCGGCTTGGCGCACTGCGTCCGTCAACACGCCTGACGCCCTGCTCATGCCTGCCCCTCTTTCGCTGTGACCACCATGTCCAGTTCGACGGCCGCACCTTTGGGCAACTGCATCACGCCCACCGATGTGCGCGTGTGCACACCCCGTGGTCCCAATACCCGGCATAGCACATCCGAAGCACCATCGGCCACTTCGCTTTGCTGGGTGAAGTGGGCCGCAGAGCGCACATACACCGTGATTCGCAAAACAGCGGCAATGGACTCCAGACTGCCCAGGGTTCGCTGCAGCAACGCCAGCACCCGCATCGCGCCAATCGCTGCAGCTTGCTTTCCTTGTGCCACATCGAGCGTTTCGCCCACGACACCGACAAACAGCACCTCGTCACCCACGCGCGGAATTTGCCCACTCACCCACAGTTGCTTGCCATCACGCACCACCGGGCTGTAGTTGCCCCCGATCTTGATTTCGCCATTGAAGTCGAGGCCCATTTCATGGGCACAAGTTTGAAAGTGCTGATCTGCGGTCATGGCGCCCCTAAAAATAGACCTTAATAACTCATTTACATCCTACATCTTTGATTCGAGATCATGAGAGTGCTAGCATTAGCATCTTTAAAAGCACCTATAAAAGCTCATGACGCATCAAATCCTGTCTGAAACAGCGGCCAGTATTTCCGAGCTCAAGCGCAACCCCATGGGCACCGTAGCTGCTGGCGATGGGTTTCCTGTGGCCATTCTCAACCGCAACGAACCCGCGTTCTACTGCGTGCCTGCCGCCTGGTTTGAAACCATGATGGCGCAGCTGGAAGACATCGAGCTCAACCAGATCGCCAATGCCCGCCAGGGTCAGAAGATCATTCCGGTTTCGCTCGATGAGCTTTGAGCTGGCCTTTCTGGAAGAGGCCTTGGCCGAATGGCGCAAGCTGGACGGCACCATCCGCACCCAGCTGAAAAAGAAGCTGGCCGAACGGCTTCAGGCTCCGCGTGTCCCAGCAGCCAAACTCAGCGGCCATCCAGATCGTTACAAGATCAAGCTGCGCACCGTGGGCTACAGGCTGGTTTACGAAGTGCGGGATCAACAAGTGTTGGTGATCGTGATCGCGGTGGGCAAACGCGACCGCAACGCGGTCTACCGCGCCGCGCAGTTGCGTTGACAGGTATGCAGCCGGATCGGGCAAGGCATACGGCCCGATAAAATCGCGGAACCATGACGAACCAACTCGACAAAAAATCCCAAGCCTGGTCTGCGCTCTTTTCCGAACCGATGAGCGAGTTGGTCAAGCGTTACACCGCCAGCGTGTTCTTTGACAAGCGCCTGTGGCAGGCCGACATCCAGGGCTCACTGGCCCATGCCGACATGCTGGCTGCGCAGGGCATCATCAGCGCCGCCGACCTGGCCGACATCCAGCGCGGCATGGCACAGATCACCCAGGAAATTGAATCCGGCGCCTTTGAATGGAAGCTGGACCTGGAAGACGTGCACCTGAACATCGAGGCGCGCCTGACGCAGCTGGTGGGCGACGCGGGCAAGCGCCTGCACACCGGCCGCAGCCGCAACGACCAGGTAGCCACCGATGTGCGCCTGTGGCTGCGCTCTGAGACCGATCTGATCATCGACCTGCTGGCCGACCTGCAAAAGTCGTTGGTCGATGTGGCCGATCAGAACGTCGAGGTCATCCTGCCGGGCTTCACCCACCTGCAAGTCGCCCAGCCGGTGAGCTTTGCCCACCATCTGCTGGCCTATGTGGAAATGTTTGCCCGTGACGCCGAGCGCTTTGCCGACGTGCGCCGCCGCACCAACCGCCTGCCACTGGGCAGCGCCGCGCTGGCCGGCACCACGTACCCGCTGGACCGCGAGCGCGTCGCGAAGACACTGGGCATGGAAGGCGTGTGCCAGAACAGTCTGGACGGCGTGAGCGACCGCGACTTCGCGATTGAATTCACTGCGGCGGCCAGCCTGTG
>JAYRQF010000015.1:0-8773 GCA_041910735.1 Limnohabitans sp. | reverse complement strand
GTCTGGGGCACGGATTTTTGAACCCGCCAGCGCTGGCGGGCACGGTGGGCGTGGTGCCGGCGCTGGCCGGCTCGGCCGCTGCGGTGGCCGGCCTGCTGCAGCAGCTGACCGGCGCGGTCGGTGGCTATGTGGTGGGCCTGGTCAGCCACCAGGGCTCGGTCAATCTGGGGCTCTTGATGACCGGCTTCACCCTGTGCGGCGGTGTGGCGCTGCTGATGCTGAACCGGCGACTCAAGCCTTCTTCACGAACTCGCTCTTGAGCTGCATAGGGCCGAAACCCTCGATCTTGCAGTCGATGTCGTGGTCACCCTCGATCAGGCGGATGTTCCTGACCTTGGTGCCGACTTTGACCACCGAAGATGACCCCTTGATCTTGAGGTCCTTGATGAGGGTGACGCTGTCGCCGTCCTGCAGCACATTGCCGTTGGCGTCCTTCCAGACTTTGGCCACTTCTTCGCCGCTGGCTGCTTCGGCCGGATTCCATTCATGGCCGCAGCTCGGGCAGATCAACAGGTTGCCGTCTTCCCAGGCGAATTCGGACTGGCATTGGGGGCAGGGGGGCAGGGTGCTCATGGTGCAGGTTCAGAAAGTAAAAATGGAATTCAGGCGGCGGTCGTGATGACCAGTTCTTCGCCCAGCATGTCAATGACCTTGATGGCCACCGTGCTGCCCGCAGGCGGTGCGGGCAATTCATAGCGGCCTGCCACCAGGTCTTGTTTGCGGGCCGGCACATCGGCGTGCGTCACGTTGAACACCTGGCCGTCGTGCCGGGTGTCGATCAGGATGCAATCGACCACGGCGCGCCAGTCGGTGATCTGTGCGCGGAACACGCCTTGCTCCAGATTCAGACGCTGCACGATGGTGGGTGAGAACACATCTTCCACCGCAACCACCAGCTTGTCGCCGTCGCGCTGTACGCTCACTTGCGCGGTCAGTGGCTCGTGGCGGATGAAGCCGCCTACCTTGCGGTCGCTGCGCAGTTCGGTCACATGCAGCTTGTTGATGGGGCGTCGGGCGTTGTATTGCTCCAGCCAGGCGCGGGCGTCGTGCTGCCAGCCCAGGCACACCACCAGCACATCGCGCTCTTCTTGCGGGCGGTTTTTCAGCTCGGTCTGCACGGCCTCCAGGTCCATGGGCGTGAGCGGGTGGTTGAAGGGCACGATCTTGACCAGTTTGCCGCCTTGCGTGCCGTCAAAAAACGCATCGGTGCGGGTGCGGGTGATGCCCAGGTGCTCGCAGGCCAGCGCCACAGCTTCGTTGTGCTGAATCTGCAGGTCGTAGTCGTTGACGCGATGCGTGGAAAAACCGAGCTGGCAGGGGTCAGGCAGCGCCTCTTCGGCATCCACCAATTCGCCCTGTGCGGGGCGCCTCGCTTGCTGGGCTTGGTCTTGCATCAGGTCTTGCAGGCGCTTGGCGGTGGTCTGGATGGCGCCTTTGTTGATGTCGCAGCCGATCCAGCGGCGGCCGAGTTTTTGGGTTGCAACGGCGGTGGTGCCAGAGCCGATGAAACAATCTAAAACTAAATCGCCGGGGTTCGACATGGATTGGATGATTCTCTCAAGCAAGGGAATAGGCTTTTGTGTTGGATAACCCGTTCGCTCGCCAGAGGTGGCACCGATGATGTCGATATCCCAAACATCATCAACTTTCCCTTCGTGGTACTCGTCATAGATCAGATCGCCATTTTCATCCCGTACGTTGACGATTTTCTTGCCGCCTGCGTCCCATCGCTTGCGTTTCAGAAGTTTCGGTTCATCCAACTCCTCGGTGACCACGTTATAGGTAGGTGCTGTTCCATTTGAGTACCAAAAAATAGTGTCGTGATTGCTAACGAATCGTGACATGCCTCGCATTTGATATTTCGCGTAGCGCCAGACAATTTCATTGCGCATGTGATCCGAGCCAAAGACTTCATCCAATAAGCAGCGGAGCAAGTGGCTTTTCCCCCAATCGCAATGCACAACGATGTTGCCGTCCTCAGATAGCAGCATTTTCAACATCAACAGCCGCTCATACATGAACTGCAGGTAGTTGTCGTTGGCCCAGATGTCGCTGTACTGCACCTGTTCGCCCAGGGTGTAGTCCTCGCCATCGAGCTTCACAGTTCCTTTAGCACCACGCAGTTGCACCTTGCGCACATAGTCGGCGCCGCTGTCAAAAGGCGGGTCGATGTAGATCAGCTTGACCTTGCCGCGAAAGCCATTGGCCAGCAGGTGGGCCAGCACGTCTTTGTTGTCGCCGTGGTAGAGCAGGCCGCCTTGGGGCAGGTCTTTGGGCCAGTCGCTCCAGTCGGTGGCTTGCAGCGTGGCCGATTCGGCGCCTGTGGCCTTGAAGCGCTCAATCTCTTGCGACGGAAAGGCCTTGATGCGTGCCAGCGGTTTTTTGCCCACCCAGGTGAGCATGGGGCGGCCTTTGGCTTTGGCCACGCTCACTTCTTTGGCCTTGGCGGATTGGTTGGGGGTGGTCGTTTTGGTCATGGTGTGTCTGTTGTGTGTCGGGTGCTCAATGGCCGCGAATGAAGTCCAGCACGGTGGGGTAGCCTTCGGGCAGCAGTTCGGTGCCGGCAAACATGACGTGGTAGGCCAGCTTGTCGGGGTTGAGCTGTTCCCAGCGTTTGAGGGCCACGGCTTTGCGGCCTTCGAGCGTCTGCGCTTCCTCGCCTTGGTTCAGGCGTTGCAGGTCGGCTTTGATTTCGGGGCTGTGCAGGTCTTTTTTGATTTCGACGACCAGGTGTTTGCCATCGGCGCGGCGCAGCACAAAGTCGGGGGTGTAGCGGTGCCAGCGGCCATCGTCACCCAGGTATTCGGCGTGCAGGTCGGTTTTGCCAGGGTCGGTCAGGCCGCCGGTGAACCAGACGCCTTCAACCTCGTGCTGTTCGTTTTGCAGTTGGGTGAGCGCCCAGCGCAAAAATTCGGCCTCGGGGCTGGAGTCGAAGTTGTAGCCCTCGTAGTGGAAGCTGGCAGAACGTGCGTGTTGGCTGTCGGCCGTGTCCTGTGCGGTGAGGTAAAGCGGTTCGCGGTCTTTGGCAAAGCTGATGCGGGCGGTGTAGACAGCTTGGCCGTTGTGCTCGACCTTTTGAAAGCCATCGGGTTTGACCAGGGCCAACGCCACGTCGATGGTCTCGTAGTGGGCCTCGTAGTCGGCGCGCTGCTGCTCGATTTGCTGGCCCAGAGCTGGCAAGTGGTGTTCAGGCACTTCGGCGCCTGTGCCATAGGCTTGGCGCAGGGCCGTCAGCACTTGGGTGCTGGGCAGGTGGTAGTTGGCGGCCAGTTCGGCGGCGGCGGTGTACAGGTCCAGCTCAGGCGGCGCAGTGGGCAGGGTGTCACCGCCTGCATCCACGCGCTGCAGGCGTGTGGTGCCGGATTCGGTTTCCACCACGGTCAGGGTCTGGATGCTGGCCGCTGTGGGTGTGGCCACACTGGGCACTTGCAGTTGCAGCGTGGCTTGGGCTGCTGCGTCGGCTTTGCGGCGATAGCGCAGCACGCGCTTTTGGATCAGCAGAGGCGGCAGGTCGGGCTTGTGCAGCACGATGTCGCGCTCCACGCGCTCGGCTTGCTGGGCAAACAAGGCTTGCAGCGATGTGCCGTAGGTTTCGGCCAGTTGGTCCTCGAGCGTCTTGCGGTTGCTGCGCGTGAGGTACACGCGCGCAGGGTGCCTGTTGCCCGGCACCTGGCGCAGGCAGCGGGTGGCCGCTTGCAGCACAAAGTTGTTGCTGTTGGCCAGTTTGCGGATGAGTGCGGTGGCAAACAGGCTGGGGCAGTTCCAGCCTTCGGTGCCCATGTTGACGAGCAGCAGTACGCGTTCAGGAGCGGCGGGGTCGCGGGCCACGGCTTCAAACTGGCGGTGCGTGGCTTCGTTGCTTTTGCCGTCTACGGCCAGGATGGTGTCGGTGCCAATGCCGTGCAGGGCGAGCGCGGATTCGACCGAGCCGCGCAGTTCGTCGCGGGTTTCGATGTTGGGAAAGTACAGGGCAATGCGTGCCGGGGCGCCGTTGGGCAGGCTGACGGCCCAGTAGTCGCGCACAAAGTCGTGGATGATTTGCCCGGTCAGCTCGGCGGCCTGGGTGTCGTCCAGCTCCAGGACCTTGATGTTGCGCGCCAGTTCTTTGAGCACGCCATCGCGTATGCCTTCGCCCAGGCCATACCAGACGACCACGTCGCGCAGGGGTTGCTTTTCAAAGTAGGGTGTCCCGGTAGCGTTGACCACGACGATCAGATTGGTTTCTTGCGCCAGGTAGTCGATGGTGCGGCGTACTTTTTTGATGCCGTCGTCCTTGAACACCAGCTCGCCCGTCTCTTTGTCTTTCTCCCACTTACCCAGCAGTTTTTGGCCGTAGGTGTGGTGGGCTTCGTCAGAGAAAACCGCCAGGTGAGGCAGGGATGCGATGGCTTGCAGGCGCAGATTGGCCAGCTCTTCGTTTTCTTCTTGTTTGCTGCCCGCGAACAGTTTGAACTGTTGTCCTTGGCCTCGGGTGTTGGGCTTTTGGATGCGGATTTTTTCAGTATTGGTGACGATGACGTTGAAGTTGCTGCCCCACACGATGGGGATTTGTTTGTCGCCGTCACGGGTGAAGGTGAGCTTGAGGCTGGCAGCGAATGACTTGTGCATGCGCGGGGGCAGCAACCGTTCGTAAGGCACATCGGCCAGTTCGCGCAGGGCACTCAGGATGGTTTTGCCGGGCGCAAAAATCAGCGCGTTTTGCACGAACGGGCCATCCGGGTATTCCATGGCCATGGCGAATTCGGTGGCGACGATGGAACCCATAAGGATGGTTTTGCCTGCGCCCATGGCCAGCGCCAGGATGTAGCTGGCGTAGTCGAGCGACAGGGTTTCGCGCAGGCTTTCGAGTTTGTTGTCGCGGACAAACTGGTTGTCTTCCTGAACGCGTTTGATCAGTGCCGTGTAGTTGTATTTGGCTTCTTTGAACAGCTTTTCGTTGACGCCCATGGCGTCCAGACGGTCGGGCAAGTCTTCAAAAAGCAATTCATACAGTTGCGGGGTCTTGGGGGTGCCCAGCACCAGCCGCAGATACCAGTAGGTTTCGAGGGCGCGCAATTGCGCGCGGCGCAGGTAGCGCAGTTGGCCGGTTTGCGTATCTTCGGTGGCGTATTCGAGGATTTCTTGAATCGCTGGGTAGTCATCGCAGGGGTAGTTTTGGCTTCGCCATGCGTCCACACGCTCTGACAGTGTTTGGTAGAGAAAAGACATGGCGTTCAGTGTTTCGGAGTCGGCCCGTTGGCAGGCCAGATTTTCGCGAAGTCAAACGTGAGCTGGCGATGGTGTCGGATGGAGAGCAGATAAACGACTTCCGGATCGCCTGTGACGGTGTAGAGGATCAGGTAGTCGCTGTGCAGGTATTCGCGCAGCGCATGGGGCGCTCCCGCAGGCAGTGCTGCCAGTTGGGCCAGGGCTTCGGCCGATTGTGGACCTTGATCCAGGTAGGGCCGACCCAGTCGTGGAAAGCGTTGCAGGTTGGGGATGACGGTGTTGCGCAACTCCTGCAGCAGCCGGTCGAAGGCAAAGCCTGCATTGGCCTGTTCCAGAAAAGCTTCGATGTCGTCCAGTCGCGCATCAAAGCTGGCGGTCAGTTCGACCCGCAGCAGCTGTTCAGCCACGGGTGCCTTTCCTTGCAGCGGTGACACGTTTGCTTTGGCGCGCGGCCAGCGCGGCATCGGCGTTTTGGGTGCGGCCTGCGCGAATGTCTTCCAGACCACGCCGGGCGTCGTCGATCAGCAGCAGGTGAATGCGCTCGCGTTCGAGTCGATGGTAGTAGTCGAGCCGGTCAGCATCAATCAGTGCCACATAGCTTTCGCCGTTCTTGGTGATGATTTTTTCTGCGCCTTGTTTGGCCTGATCGGCCAGTTCCGACAGGCTGGCACGCGCCTGGGTGAAGGGCACCACATCGTTGACAGAGATTCCCATGGCGGGCTCCTTGAGTTTACAGAATTCTGAGCATTTTAACCGCTGCCTGCGGGACAGTGCATGGGCAGGCCGGTCTGGATAATGCCGCAGAATTCGAATCCGTCGCTACCCTCCAGGAGAACCCCGTGACTTATCCCGATACCCGACTTTTCATCCATGGCCAGTGGCGCGATGCCGCCGAAGGCAAGACCTTGCCGGTGTTCAATCCGGCCACGGGACAGGAAATCGGGCGGGTGGCGCACGCCACGTCCACCGATCTCGATGAGGCGCTGTTGGCGGCGCAAAAAGGTTTCGACACCTGGCGCAACATGACCGCCCAGGAGCGCGGCAAGATCATGCGCAAGGCCGCAGCGCTGCTGCGCGAGCGCTCTGCCCAGATTGCGGCCTTGCTGACGCAGGAACAAGGCAAGCCGCTGGCAGAAGCCAAGGGCGAGGTCATGGCGGGCGCCGACATCATCGACTGGTTTGCCGAAGAGGGCTCGCGCACCTATGGCCGCATCGTGTCCTCGCGGGTCAATCTGGCCATCCGCCAGATGGTGCTGAAAGACCCGGTCGGGCCGGTGGCCGCCTTCACGCCCTGGAATTTCCCGATCAACCAGGTGGTGCGCAAGGTGGGGGCCGCGCTGGCGGCAGGCTGCTCCATGCTGGTCAAGGGGCCGGAAGAGACGCCTGCGAGCCCGGCTGCGCTGGTGCAGGCCTTTGCCGACGCCGGACTGCCCGAAGGTGTTCTGGGCCTGGTGTACGGCAACCCGGCTGAGATTTCGTCCTACCTGATCCCGCACCCGGTCATCCGCAAGATCACCTTCACCGGCTCCACCCCGGTGGGCAAACAGCTGGCGGCCATGGCGGGCCAGCACATGAAGCGTGTGACGATGGAACTGGGCGGGCACGCGCCCGTGATCGTCTGCGAGGACGCCGACATTGAACAGGCGGTCAAATCCGCTGGGGCCGCCAAGTTCCGCAACGCCGGGCAGGTCTGCATTTCGCCCACGCGTTTTCTGGTGCACGAGGGTGTTTACAACGATTTTGTGCAAGCCATGGGCCAGCTCGCGGGCAAGCTCAAGGTCGGGGATGGCCTGGCCGAGGGCACGCAGATGGGGCCTCTGGCCAATCCGCGCAGGCTGACGGCCATGAGCGATTTCCTGGAGGACGCCGTGCGCCGCGGTGCGCAGGTGGTGACCGGGGGGCAGCGTCAAGGCGATGCCGGTAATTTCTGGATGCCCACGGTGCTGGCCGATGTGCCGTTGGACGCGCGCATTTTCAACGACGAACCGTTCGGGCCGGTGGCGGCCATCCGCAAGTTCAGCCAGCTCGATGACGCCATTGCCGAGGCCAACCGCCTCTCTTATGGCCTGGCGGGCTATGCCTTCACACGCTCTCTGCGCAACGCTGACCTGCTCACGCGCAAGGTGGAAGTGGGCATGCTGTGGGTCAACATGCCCGCCATGCCCAACGCCGAGATGCCGTTTGGCGGCATCAAGGATTCGGGCTACGGTTCGGAGGGCGGCCCCGAGGCACTGGATGCCTATCTGAACACGCGTTCTGTGGCCATCCTCAACAGCTGACCCCACACCCGTCCCAGGGCGTGTCCGAAAAGACCGCTACCATGCGCGGCATGAGTGAACAGACCTTGCTGACCTCCGCTGCCGCGCCCGGTGCGGCTTTTGCCTTTTCACCGAGCCAGCGCTACCCCGATCCGCGCATCGAGGTGCTGCACCCCTCGTTTGCGAAGTACCGCATCTTCAGCAGCATGGTGGAAATGCCGGCCAGCGGCATGCGCTGGGCGGAAGGCCCGGTCTGGTTTGGCGATGGCCGCTACCTGCTGGTGAGCGACATTCCGAACAACCGCATCATGCGCTACGACGAGGCCACGGGGGCATGGGGTGTTTTCCGTTCGCCGTCCAACTTTGCCAATGGCCTGGCGCGCGATACCCAGGGGCGTTTGCTGACCTGCGAGCATGGCGGGCGTCGCATCACCCGCACCGAATACGACGGCAGCATCACGGTGCTGGCCGAGCGCTTTGCGGGCAAACGCCTGAATTCACCCAACGACATCGTCTGCCAGAGCAATGGCGCCATCTGGTTCACCGATCCGCCGTTTGGCATCGGCGGCCACTGGGAGGGTGAGAAGGCCGAGGCCGACTTGCCGCACGCGGTCTACCGCATCGACCCCCTCACGGGCGAGCTGCAGCAGGTGTTGACCGATCTGGCCGGACCGAACGGGCTGGCCTTTGCGCCTGGCGGTCAGGTGCTCTACATCGTCGAGAGCCGTGCCCAGCCGCACCGCAAGGTGTGGGCTTACGACGTGGGGGCGGCGGGCGCCCTGTCGGGCAAGCGGCTGGTGATCGATGCGCAGGGCCCCGGCGCGCTGGACGGCATTGCGGTGGACGAGGACGGCAACATCTGGTGCGGCTGGGGCAGCAACGGCGCTCTGGATGCACAGCCCGAGTTGCTCGATGGTGTGCGGGTGTTCGACCCGCAGGGCCAGGCGATCGGCCACATCCACCTGCCCGAGCGCTGTGCCAACCTGTGTTTTGGCGGGGCAGGGCGCAACCGCCTGTTCATGGCGGCCAGCCATTCGCTGTACGCGCTTTACGTCGAAACCCGGGGTGCCTGAGCCCGGATTCAAAAGACATCGTACAACCAGGCGGGATCAGATGGCGTTACCGCGTGCCTTGCGCAGGCGATCGCGGCTGTTGGACAGATGGGTGCGCATGGCGGCACGCGCAGCCTCGGTGTCGTGGTTGCGGATGGCGTTGTAGATGCTTTCGTGCTCGCTGTGCACGCGTTCCAGATAGGCCTGTCGGCCCTCGGGTGCCTTGTCGGCGGTCTTGATGCGGGTGCGCGGGAT
>JAYRQF010000014.1:0-1803 GCA_041910735.1 Limnohabitans sp. | reverse complement strand
CGCGGTGTCGGGGGAAGTGCGCCGTTCCACTCGTAGGCCACGGTGCCTTCGGGGAACTTGTACGGGCCTGGGTCCTTGTAGTCACCCGGCTTCTGGTCCCTGCGGACCTTGAAGACCGTGAACATGCCGCCCATCTCCAGCGGGCCGAACTGGCCGGTGCCGGTCATCATGGGGGCCGTGTTGTCGGGAATGGGCATCTGCATTTCGCCCATGTCGGCCATGCCGCGTTCACCCATGAGCATGTAGTCGGGCGCCACCTTCTGGATCTTCTTGACCAGGCCGCGGTGGTCCACGCCAATCATCGTGGGCACGTCGTGCCCCATGGCGTTCATGGTGTGGTGGCTCTTGTGGCAATGCATGGCCCAGTCACCTTCTTCGTCGGCGATCAGCTCGATCTGGCGCATCTGCCCCACGGCCACATCGGTGGTGACCTCGTACCAGCGGGTGGACGGTGGCGTCGGCCCGCCATCGGTGCCGGTGACCAGGAATTCGTGACCATGCAGATGGATCGGGTGGTTGGTCATGGTGAGGTTGCCCACCCGGATGCGCACCCGGTCGTTCAATCGCACGTTCAGCGTGTCGATGGCCGGGAACACCCGGCTGTTCCAGCACCAGATGTTGAAGTCCGTCATGGTGTTGATCTTGGGCGTCTTGCTGCCGGGCTCCACGTCAAACGCATTGAGCAGGAAGCAGAAGTCCCGGTCCACATCGCTGATGTGCTGGTGTTTGGCCTTGGGGTGGGTCACCCACATGCCCATCATGCCCATCGCCATTTGCACCATCTCGTCGGCGTGTGGGTGGTACATGAAAGTGCCGGGACGGCGAGCCTCAAATTCGTAGACGTAGGTTTTTCCGACCGGAATGGCCGGCTGATTCAAGCCACCCACGCCGTCCATGCCACTGGGCAAGCGCTGGCCATGCCAGTGGATGGTGGTGTGCTCGGGCAGCTTGTTGGTCACGAAGATGCGCACGCGGTCGCCCTCCACCACCTCGATGGTCGGGCCTGGGCTCTGCCCGTTGTAGCCCCACATGTTGACCTTGAAGCCCGGCGAGACCTCGCGCACCACGGGCTCGGCCACCAGGTGGAATTCCTTGACACCGTTGTTCATGCGCCAGGGCAGCGTCCAGCCGTTGAGCGTGACCACCGGGTTGTAGGGTCGGCCAGTCTGTGGCACCAGCGGCGGCGCGGTTTCGACCGAAGTCTGGATGACCGGCTCGGGCAAGCCAGCCAAAGCAGAGCGGGCCACGGCCAGGCCGGCCACGGAGGCAGCGGCGCCGGCGAAGAACTGTCGTCTGGAGTTGGTAGGGGTGTTGGTCATGTGATGTGTCCTTTCAATGCGCTGCTGCTGCCGGAGCCTCGCCACCGGCGCCGCCCAGATTCACAAAACTGTCGGGCTCTCCGCCCTGCAAGACCCACTGCAGATCGGCCTCGGCCAGCCAGAAGTCGCGCTGTGCACCGATTGCATCCACCGTGGCCTGAGACTGGTTGCGCACCTCGTCCAGCAGGTCCCAGACGCTCTTGAGCATGCCGTTGTAGTGCAGCACCGTCTCTTCGGTGATGAACTCACGGGTCTTCAGGATGTCGCCCTGGCTGTCCTGCGCCAAGGCGTGGGCGGCCCAATAGACGTTCATGGCTGACTTCGACAGAGCACGGTTGCGCAGGCTTTCTGCATCTGGCAAATGACTGCGAACCGCTTCAGCCCGTTTCTGCAGTTCGGCCGCTGTCATGGGTTGCACCGGGATAGCAGGCAGCTGGTCCGGCAGCGCAAAGCCATCCTGAAGGCCTGTTTGCCCCATCGTCTT
>JAYRQF010000013.1:0-17897 GCA_041910735.1 Limnohabitans sp. | reverse complement strand
CTACTACACGCTGCAGCGCTACGGCTCGGCCGAGGCGCTGGGCCTGCTGGTCGCGCTCAGTCTGGTGCGCGAACTCGGTCCGGTGGTGGCCGCCCTGCTGTTTGCTGGCCGCGCCGGCGCATCGCTCACGGCCGAGATCGGCCTCATGCGCGCCGGCGAGCAGCTGACTGCGCTGGAAATGATGGCGGTTGACCCGGTGCAGCGTATTCTGGCGCCGCGCTTTGTGGGTGGCGTGATCGCGCTGCCGCTGCTCACGGCAGTGTTCAGTGCTGTCGGCATTGTGGGGGGCTATGCCGTGGGCGTGTTGCTGATCGGCGTGGACTCCGGTTCTTTCTGGAGCCAGATGCAAAGCGGGGTCGACGTGTTCAAGGATGTGGGCAATGGCATGGTCAAGAGCGTCGTGTTTGGCGTGGCCGTGACTTTCATCGCGCTGTTGCAGGGGTATGTGGCCGAACCGACGCCGGAAGGGGTGGCCAATGCCACCACCCGCAGCGTGGTCGTGTCTTCGTTGTCGGTGCTGGGGCTGGATTTCATCCTCACCGCCATGATGTTCAGCATTTGAGGAGAGCGCGATGCAGCGTTCAAAAAACGATGTCTGGGTGGGTCTGTTCGTGCTGCTGGGCGCGGTTGCGGTCCTGTTTCTGGCGCTCAAGGCGGCCAACCTGCTGCAGTGGAGTTTCCAGAAGGACTATCTGGTGACGGCCAAATTCGACAACATCGGCGGTCTCAAGCCCGGTGCGGCGGTCAAAAGTGCCGGTGTGGTGGTGGGGCGCGTCAAGGCCATCGAGTTCGACGGTGAATCGTTTCAGGCCCGGGTGACGCTGGCCATCGAATCACGTCACCAGTTCCCCAAGGACAGTTCGCTGTCCATTCTGACCAGCGGTCTGCTGGGCGAACAGTACGTGGGCATCGTGCCCGGTGCCGACGAAAAAAATCTGGTGGCGGGCGACCGCATCGGTTCCACCCAGTCTGCGGTGGTGCTGGAAAACCTGATCAGCCAGTTCCTTTACAGCAAAGCGGCCGAGCCGACGCCCGGAGCCAAGCCGTGAAGAAACCCGCGCTTTCAGGCTGGCTGACAGTGGTTTTGCTGGGGGCGATCCTGCTGCAGGGCTGTGCCACCTCCTCCGGGGTGGCTGCCGACCCGCGTGACCCCTGGGAAGGCATGAACCGCAAGGTCTACGCTTTCAATGAGAAGCTTGACGAGGCCGTTCTCAAACCTGTGGCCCAGGCCTGGGTGGACGTGGTGCCTTCTTTTGTGCGCACCGGTGTGCGCAACTTCATGGGCAACCTGGGCGATGTCTGGACCACTGTCAACGCGGTACTGCAACTCAAGGGGCAGGTGGCGGTGGAAAGTGCCGCGCGCGTGGTGGTTAACAGTACGCTGGGTCTGTATGGCGTCCTCGACCTGGCCACTCCGGGGGGCATTGAAAAGCGCAAGGAAGACATGGGCCAGACCTTGGGCCACTGGGGTGTCAAGCCGGGGCCATATCTGGTGCTGCCGGTGCTCGGTCCCGCCACTTTGCGTGATGCAGCGGCTTTGCCGGTGGACTGGCAAGCCAGTCCGGGACAGTATTTCCAGGATGCCTCCACCCGTACGGGTGTGGCCTTGCTCAACGTCACCGAAACCCGCGCTGGTCTGCTCAAAGCCACCGATGCCGTCAAACAGGCCTCGCTGGATCCGTACAGTTTTGTGCGCGACGGCTGGCTGCAAAAGCGGGAATACGACGTCTACGACGGCAACCCGCCGGCGGATTTCGATTACTCCGATCCGGACGCGCCCTGATCCCCGACACACTTGCTCACAATCCGGGCGGGTGCCCGGTATGCCCAAGGTTATAGTTCTGACATGCGAAATTTTGTGAATTCGATGACCCGCCGCAGCGCCTGGCTGACGCTGGTGCTGTCTGCCATGCTGGCTTCGTCCGCCGTGCTGGCCAATGAAGAGGCCGCCGATGCCTTCATTCGGCGTGTCTCGACCGAAACCCTGGATCTGGTCAAGGCCGACAAATCGCTGCGCAATGGCGATACCGGCAAGATCATGCAGATGGTCGACAGCAAACTCATGCCGCATGTGAATTTCCGTCGCATGACTGCGCTGGCCACCGGCCCGGCCTGGCGCAAGGCCACGCCCGAGCAGCAAAAGCGTCTGCAGGACGAGTTCAAGACGCTGCTGGTGCGCACCTATTCAGGTGCACTCAGCCAGGTGGGTGACCAGACCGTCTTCGTCAAACCCCTGCGCCCCGGGCAGGACGACAAGAACCTGGTTGTCAACACCGAAGTGCGTGGCAAGGGTGACCCGGTCCAGCTCGATTACCGCCTGGAAAAGACGCCGGGCGAGGGTGCTGGCTGGCTCATCTATGACCTCAATGTCATGGGCATCTGGCTGATCGAGAACTACCGCACCCAGTTCACCAAAGAGGTCAATGCCGGTGGCATCGACGGTCTGATCAACAGTCTGGCCGAGCGCAACAAGGCCAACGCCGGCGCTGCCTCCACGGCTGCCCGCAAATCCTGAGCCATGGCTGTGCTGCGACTGCCTGCCGTCCTGATGCATCCTGAGGCGTCCGCCTGTAGGGTGCAGCTGGTGCAGGCCATGTCGGCCACACAGGACAGGGTGGTGCTGCTCGACGCCTCCGACCTGCAGGAGTTCGACTCATCGGCTTTGGCGGTGTTGCTGGCTTGCCGGCGCGAGGCGCAGAAGCTGGGGCGCAGCCTGCAGGTCGATGGCCTGTCCGAGCGCCTGCGCGAACTGGCCACGCTGTACGGTGTGCTGGAGTTGCTGCAGGCCTGAGCAGCCTGTCTTGTCGGCCGGCCTGAGGGCTTGGCCCCGGGCCTTAAAATAGCCCCTTCATGTCCGCGCTTTCCTTCCAGTCTGTCTCCAAGACCTACCCACCCAGATCCGCCGGGGCCCAGCCCTTCAGGGCGCTGGACCGTGTCACCCTCGAAGTTCAGGAGGGGGAGTTCTTTGGCCTGCTCGGGCCCAACGGTGCCGGCAAGACCACACTGATCAGCATTCTGGCCGGGCTGGCTCGTGCCACCGAGGGCCGCGTGCAGGTGCACGGCCACGACGTCCAGTCCGACTATGCCGCGGCGCGCCGTCTGCTGGGCGTGGTGCCGCAGGAGCTCGTGTTCGATCCGTTTTTCAGTGTGCGTGAGGCGTTGAAGATCCAGTCAGGCTACTTTGGCGTCAAGGGCAACGATGACTGGATCGACGAGCTGCTCGACAGCCTGGGACTGGCCGACAAGGCGGGTGCCAACATGCGTCAGCTCTCGGGCGGCATGAAGCGACGTGTGCTGGTGGCGCAGGCCCTGGTGCACAAGCCGCGCGTGATTGTGCTCGACGAGCCCACGGCCGGTGTCGATGTGGAGTTGCGTCAGACCTTGTGGCAGTTCATTGCCAAACTCAACAAACAGGGCCACACGGTGCTGCTGACCACGCACTACCTCGAAGAGGCCGAGGCCCTGTGTGGCCGCATCGCCATGCTTAAGCAGGGGCGGGTGGTGGCGCTGGAGCGCACCTCCGACCTGCTGCGTTCGGCCACGGCGCAGGTGCTGCGCCTCAAGCTCGATGGCGAACTGCCGCCGGCGCTCAAGACCATTGCCCGCGTGACTGGCCGCATCGTGCAGCTGCCGGTGCACGATGCCATTGAAATCGAAAACCATCTGGCCGCCATCCGCTCGGCCGGACTGGTGGCCGAAGACGTGGAAATCCGTCAGGCCGATCTGGAAGACGTGTTCCTCGAAGTCATGAACCGCCATCAGGGTGGAGCGTTGAAATGAGCGGCTGGCAGACCCTGTTTTACAAAGAAGTGCTGCGCTTCTGGAAAGTGTCTTTCCAGACCATTGCCGCACCGGTGCTGACCTCGGTGCTTTACATGCTGATCTTCGGCCATGTGCTCGAAGACCATGTCAAGGTGTACGACCAGGTGCCCTACACCTCGTTTTTGTTGCCGGGCCTGATGATGATGGCCGTGCTGCAAAACGCTTTTGCCAACAGCTCGTCCAGCCTGATCCAGAGCAAGATCATGGGCAGCCTGGTGTTCGTGCTGCTCACGCCGCTGTCACACTGGAGCTGGTTCGTGGCCTACGTGGGCTCGTCCATCGTGCGCGGGCTGGCGGTGGGGGCGGGTGTGTTTCTGATCACGGGCTGGATGGTGCACATCGAGTTCATCTACCCGCTGTGGATTCTGGCCTTTGCCTTCATGGGCGCTGCCATGCTGGGCGCTTTAGGCGTGATCGCCGGCCTGTGGGCCGAAAAGTTCGACCAGATGGCGGCCTTCCAGAATTTCATCATCATGCCCATGACCTTCCTGTCGGGCGTGTTCTATTCCATCCATTCGCTGCCGGCTTTCTGGCAGCGCCTGTCGCACTTCAACCCGTTTTTCTACATGATCGACGGGTTCCGTTACGGCTTCTTCGGGCAAAGCGATGTTTCGCCCTGGACCAGTCTGGCGGTGGTGGCCACGGCGCTGTTGTTGGTCAGCGGCATTGCCCTTCACCTTTTGCGCACCGGCTACAAGATCCGGAGCTGAACCCCCATGACTGCTGAACAGTTGCGAGCCATCATTGCCGCAGGTCTCGATTGCACCCACCTTGAAGTGGACGGCGACGGTCGCCACTGGAGCGCCGTGGTGGTGTCTTCGGCTTTTGAAGGTCTGAGGTCGATCGCCCGTCACCAGAAAGTCTATGCCACGCTGGGCTCGCGCATGCACACCGACGAGGTCCACGCGCTGTCCATGAAAACCTGGACCCCGGCCGAATGGGCCGCACAGCAAAGCTGAGTCGCCATGGACAAACTTCTGATTCGCGGTGGCCGCCAGCTGCAGGGCTCGGTCGATGTCGCAGGCGCCAAGAACGCGGCCCTGCCGGAGCTGTGCGCCGCCTTGCTGACCGACCAGCCGGTTGAGCTGCTCAATGTGCCGCGCCTGCAGGACGTGGCCACCATGCTCAAGCTGATCCGCAACATGGGCGTGGCCGCCGAGCACCGTGACGACGGCGGTGTCCTGCTCGACGCCGGCCCGCTGAACAACCCCGAAGCTCCTTATGAGCTGGTCAAGACCATGCGCGCCTCGGTGCTGGCCCTGGGGCCTTTGCTGGCCCGCTTTGGCAAGGCCAAGGTTTCCCTGCCCGGTGGTTGCGCCATTGGTTCTCGCCCGGTGGACCAGCACATCAAGGGCCTGCAGGCCATGGGTGCCGAGATCGCGGTTGAGCACGGTTACATGATCGCCAGCCTGCCGGCCGGCCGCACGCGCCTCAAGGGTGCGCGCATCACCACCGACATGGTGACCGTGACTGGCACCGAAAACTTCCTGATGGCCGCGGCACTGGCTGAAGGTGAGACCATTCTGGAGAACGCTGCGCAGGAACCCGAGATCCCCGATCTGGCCGAGATGCTCATCAAGATGGGCGCCAAAATCGAAGGCCATGGCACGAGCAAGATCCGCATCCAGGGTGTGGAACGCCTGCATGGCGGCACGCACCAGGTGGTGGCCGACCGCATCGAGGCGGGCACCTTTTTGTGTGCGGTGGCGGCCACCGGTGGCGATGTGGTGTTGCGCCACGGCCGTGCCGAGCATCTGGAAGCCGTGATCGAGAAGCTGCAAGCCGCAGGTGCCCAAATCGAAGAAGGTGACGGTTTCATCCGTATCCGCAGTCAGGGCCGCCTGAAGGCGCAGAGCTTTCGCACCACCGAATACCCGGGTTTCCCGACCGACATGCAGGCGCAATTCATGGCGCTCAACTGCATCGCCGAAGGTACCAGCAAGGTCACGGAAACCATTTTTGAAAACCGCTTCATGCACGTCAACGAACTGGTGCGTCTGGGTGCGCACATCCAGATCGACGGCAAGGTGGCCATGGTGGAGGGCGTGCCGCGACTGTCTGGTGCCACAGTGATGGCGACCGACCTGCGCGCTTCGGCCAGCCTGGTGATCGCTGGCCTGGTGGCCGAGGGTGAAACCACGGTGGACCGCATCTACCACCTCGACCGCGGCTATGACCGCATGGAAGCCAAACTGCGCGCCGTGGGCGCCGACATCGAGAGAGTCCAATGAGCACGATCACCCTGGCCCTGTCCAAAGGCCGCATCTTTGACGAAACCCTGCCCCTGCTGCAGGCCGCCGGCATCGAGGTGCTCGAAGACCCCGAAAAATCGCGCAAGCTGATCCTGCCGACCAACCAGCCCAACGTGCGCGTGGTGCTGGTGCGCGCCACCGATGTGCCCACCTATGTGGAGTACGGCGGTGCCGATCTGGGCGTCACGGGCCTGGACACGCTGATCGAGCACGGCGGTCAGGGCCTGTACCAGCCGCTGGACCTGCGCATCGCCAAATGCCGCATGAGCGTGGCCGTGCGTGCCGATTACGACTACGCTGCGCAGGTGCGCACCGGTTCGCGTCTGCGCGTGGCCACCAAGTACACCACCATTGCGCGCGACTTTTTCGCCACCAAGGGCGTGCATGTGGACCTGATCAAGCTCTACGGCAGCATGGAGCTGGCGCCGCTGACCGGGCTGGCCGATGCCATCGTCGACCTGGTGTCCACCGGCAGCACGCTCAAGGCCAACCACCTGGTCGAGGTCGAGCGCATCATGGACATCAGCTCTCGTTTGGTGGTCAATCAGGCCGCGCTCAAACTCAAGCAGGCGCCGATCCGCGCCATCATCGACGCCTTTGCCGGCGCCGTGAAAAAGGACTGAACATGTCTGCCAAGCCCCTGCGCCTTTCAACCCGGGACGCCGGTTTCGAAGCCGCCTTCGCGCAGCGCCTGCACTGGTCGGCCGATACCGACGCCGCCATCGAACAGCGCGTGGCCGACATCCTGGCCGATGTGCAAAAGCGGGGTGATGCGGCGGTGCTCGACTACACGCAGCGCTTTGATGGTCTGAACGCCACCAGCGTGGCCGAATTCGAAATCAGCCAGGCTGAACTGCAAGCCGCGCTGGCCAGCCTGCCGGCCGCGCAACGCGACGCCCTGCAGGCCGCCGCTGCGCGTGTGCGCAACTACCACGAGGCGCAAAAGAAAGCCTCGGGCGAGAGCTGGTCTTACCGCGACGAAGACGGCACCCTGCTGGGCCAGAAAGTCACGCCGCTGGACCGCGTGGGCATCTATGTGCCCGGTGGCAAAGCGGCGTATCCGTCTTCGGTGCTGATGAATGCGATCCCGGCCCATGTGGCGGGGGTGCAGGACATCATCATGGTGGTGCCGACACCGCAGGGTGTGCGCAACCCGCTGGTGCTGGCCGCCGCCTGCGTGGCTGGCGTGAGCCGCGCCTTCACCATCGGCGGTGCGCAGGCCGTGGCCGCATTGGCCTACGGCACCGCCACCATCCCCAAGGTGGACAAGATCACTGGCCCCGGCAATGCCTACGTGGCCAGCGCCAAAAAGCGCGTGTTCGGGACCGTGGGCATCGACATGATCGCCGGCCCCAGCGAGATTCTGGTGTTGGCCGATGGCAGCACACCCGCCGACTGGGTGGCGATGGACCTGTTTTCCCAGGCCGAGCACGACGAGCTGGCGCAAAGCATTTTGTTGTGCCCCGATGCCGCGTACATCGATGCCGTGCAGGCCGCCATTGAGCGTCTGCTGCCCGAAATGCCACGGCGCGACATCATCGCCAAGAGCCTGAATGACCGCGGTGCGCTGATCCTCACGCGCGACATGCCAGAGGCCTGCGCCATCAGCAACCGCATCGCGCCCGAACACCTGGAAGTCTCCAGCCGTGACCCGCACCGCTGGGAGCCGCTGCTGCGCCACGCGGGCGCCATCTTCCTGGGGGCTTACACCAGCGAATCGCTGGGCGACTATTGCGCTGGCCCCAACCATGTCTTGCCCACCAGCGGCACGGCGCGCTTTTCCTCGCCGTTGGGTGTGTACGACTTCCAGAAGCGTTCCAGCCTGATCGAAGTCAGCGAAGCCGGCGCCCAGCCGCTGGGGCGCATCGCCGCCGAGCTGGCGTATGGCGAAGGCCTGCAGGCCCACGCCCGCGCCGCCGAATTGCGCCTGAACCCTGTTCCCCTGATGCGAGAGTCGAAATGAGTGTGAGCCCGAAACTGATGCAGCGAATCCGCCAGGACGTGCAGTCCATGCACGCTTACGCCGTTCAGGATTCGGTGGGCATGGTCAAGCTCGATGCGATGGAAAACCCCTTCAGCCTGCCGCCTGAGCTGCAGCAGGCGCTGGGCGAGCGTCTGGGCAAACTTGCCCTGAACCGTTACCCGGACGGGCGGGTGAACGACCTGCGTGCCGCACTGGCCACTTACGCCGGCATGCCCGAAGGCCACGACATCATGCTGGGCAACGGCTCGGACGAGCTGATTTCCCTGCTGGCCATGGCCTGCGATGTGCCGGGCGCCAGCATCCTCGCGCCTGTGCCGGGCTTTGTGATGTACGCCATGAGCGCCCAGCTGCAGGGGCTGGCCTTTCACGGTGTGTCGCTCACGGCCGACTTTGAACTCGACGAAGCCGCCATGCTGGCCGCTATTGACCAGTACAAACCGTCCATCGTCTACCTGGCCTACCCCAACAACCCGACCGGCAACCTCTGGAACGATGCGGTGATCGAAAAAATCATCGAAGCCCAGGGCGTGCAGGGCGGTCTGGTGGTGATGGACGAGGCTTATCAGCCTTTTGCCAGCCGCAGCTACATCGACCGCCTGGCCAGGCATTCGCATGTGCTGCTGATGCGCACGCTGTCCAAGTTCGGTCTGGCAGGCGTGCGGCTGGGCTACATGATCGGCCCCAAGGCTTTGGTGGCCGAGGTGGACAAGGTGCGTCCGCCGTACAACATCAGCGTGCTCAATTACGAATGCGCGCTGTTCGCGCTGGAGCATGCGCAGGTGTTCGCGCAGCAGGCCCAAACCCTTCGCGAGGAGCGTGAGCGCCTGCAGCGTGCGTTGGCGGCCTTGCCGGGCGTGCAGCCTTTCCCGAGCGAGGCCAACATGATCCTGGTGCGCGTGCCTGATGCGGCCAAAGCTTTTGACGGTCTGAAGGCCCGCCAAGTGCTGATCAAGAACATTTCTAAAATGCACCCACTGCTGGCCAACTGCCTGCGCCTGACGGTGGGCACACCGCAGGAAAACACGCTCATGCTTGCCGCCCTCAAGGAAGCCCTATGAACCCCGCCCTCAACCGCACTGCCGAAGTCAACCGCAAGACGGCCGAGACCAACATCCGTGTGGCCGTCAACCTCGACGGGACCGGCCAGTCCAAGCTGGCCACCGGCATCGGTTTTCTGGACCACATGATCGACCAGATTGCCCGCCACGGCCTGATCGACCTCGACATCCAGTGCGAGGGTGATCTGCACATCGACGGCCACCACACCGTGGAGGACGTCGGCATCACGCTCGGTCAGGCCTTTGCCAAGGCCGTGGGTGACAAGAAGGGCATACGCCGCTACGGCCACGCTTACGTGCCGCTGGACGAGGCCCTCAGCCGCGTGGTGGTGGATTTTTCGGGTCGCCCGGGTTTGCACATGGAGGTGAAATTCACCTCCGGCATGATCGGCGCGCTCGACACCCAGCTGGTGTTCGAGTTCTTCCAGGGTTTTGTGAACCACGCCGGTGTGACGCTGCACATCGACAACCTCAAGGGCGTCAATGCGCACCACCAGTGCGAAACGATTTTCAAAGCCTTTGCCCGCGCCCTGCGTGCGGCGCTGGAGCTTGATCCGCGTGCGGCCGGTGTCATCCCTTCGACCAAAGGCAGTTTGTGATGATCAACCGCGTTGCGGTCGTCGACTACGGCATGGGCAACCTGCGCAGCGTGGCGCAGGCGGTGATCCATGCCGCATCGAGTGTGGACCATGCCGAAGTGACAGTGACGGCCGATCCGCAGGTGGTGCGTGATGCGCACCGCGTGGTGCTGCCGGGGCAGGGTGCCATGCCCGACTGCATGCGGGAATTGCGGGAGTCGGGCTTGCTCGAAGCCGTCCTCGAAGCGGCGGCCAGCAAGCCGCTGTTTGGTGTGTGTGTCGGCATGCAGATGTTGCTCGACCACAGCGCAGAGGGCGACACGCCCGGCCTGGGCCTGATCCCGGGCGAGGTGGTCAAGTTCGATCTGGCTGGCAAGCTGCAACCGGACGGCACACGCTACAAGGTGCCGCAGATGGGCTGGAACCAGGTCTGGCCAACACAACCGCGCCACACCATGTGGCAGGGCATCGAAGACGGCAGCTGGTTTTATTTTGTGCACAGCTTCCATGCGCGTGTACAAAACCCTGCACACTGCGCGGCCAAAACCGACTACGGCGGGCGTTTTGCCTGCGCCGTGGCCCGCGATAATATTTTCGCCACCCAGTTTCACCCCGAAAAGAGCGCGGACCAGGGCTTGGCCCTGTACCGCAATTTCCTCCACTGGCAACCTTGATTTCTGCCAACTGTTTTTCCTGATTCGCCATGATTCTGATTCCCGCCATTGACCTCAAGGATGGACACTGCGTTCGCCTCAAACAGGGTGACATGGACCAGGCCACGACCTTCGGTGAAGACCCCGCGGCCATGGCTCGCAACTGGTTTGACAAAGGTGCGCGCCGTCTGCATCTGGTGGACCTCAACGGTGCCTTCGCCGGCAAGCCGCAGAACTTTGCGGCCATCAAGGCCATCCTCAAGGAAGTCGGCGAAGACATTCCTGTGCAGCTGGGTGGTGGCATCCGCGATCTGGACACCATCGAAAAATACATCGACAGCGGCCTGCAGTACGTGATCATCGGCACCGCGGCCGTCAAAAACCCCGGCTTCCTCAAAGACGCCTGTACGGCGTTTGGCGGCCACATCATAGTGGGTCTGGATGCCAAGGATGGCAAGGTGGCCACCGACGGATGGAGCAAGCTCACCGGCCACGAGGTGGTGGATCTGGCCAAAAAGTTCGAGGACTGGGGCGTCGAGTCCATCATCTACACCGACATCGGTCGTGACGGCATGCTCAGCGGCATCAACATCGACGCCACCGTGAAGCTGGCGCAGGCCCTCACCATTCCGGTGATCGCCTCGGGCGGTCTGTCCAACATGGCCGACATCGAGCAGCTGTGCGCTGTCGAAGACGAAGGTGTGCAGGGTGTCATCTGTGGTCGTGCCATTTACTCGGGCGACCTCGACTTCGCGGCAGCGCAACAACGCGCCGACGAACTGAACGGCTGACCATGTCCGCCAGCGCCACCTGCTGCAACGTCGTGTTTGCGGGTTTGCCTGCCACCGAACTGCAACTGCCGTGTGGCGATCGCGTGGTGGTGGCGCAGCAAGGTGCGCATATCCTGTCGTGGGTGGCGGGCGGACGTGAACGTCTGTACCTGAGTCCGCAAAGTGCGGTGGACGGCCAGACGGCCATCCGGGGGGGCATACCGGTGTGCTTTCCGCAGTTCAACATGCGCGGCGATCTGCCCAAGCACGGTTTTGCGCGCAACCTGCCCTGGATGGCCCATCCACCGCACCTTGCAGCGGATGGCGCCCATCTGGCCCTGGGGCTGAACGATGGCGCTGCCACGCGCCAGTGGTGGGCGCAAGCCTTCGAAGCCCGTCTGCTGATTGAACTCACACCCGGTGCCCTGCAGGTGGAGCTCGCTGTGCGCAACACCGACACCAGGCCGCTGGAGTTCACCGGCGCATTGCACACCTATTTCGCGGTCGGTGACGTGGCGCAGGCCCGTCTGCTGGGTCTGGGTGGCCGTGCCGAGTGGGATGCGGTGGCCGACCTGCATGGCACGGCCGCGCCCGAGCTGCGCTTTGTGGGTGAATTTGATCGCGTGTATTCTGCTGCGCCCCAAGGTTATGAACTGCTGGATGGCCCGCATGCATTGGGCATCGAGCAGGACATGGACTGGGCCCAGACCGTGGTCTGGAACCCGGGCGCCGACAAGTGCGCTGCCCTGGCCGACATGCCGGCCGACGGCTGGCAGCACATGCTGTGCGTCGAAGCCGCGCAGGTGTACGAGCCCATCCGCATCGCGCCCGGAGATTTCTGGCAGGGCGCGCAGCGGCTGCAAGTACTTTGATTTTTTGAAAAGACCTTCATGCTTGCCAAACGCATCATCCCTTGCCTGGACGTGACCGGTGGTCGTGTGGTCAAGGGTGTCAATTTCGTCGAACTGCGCGATGCGGGTGACCCGGTCGAGATCGCCGCCCGCTACAACGAGCAGGGCGCCGATGAGTTGACCTTTCTGGACATCACCGCCACCAGCGACGGGCGTGACCTGATCCTGCACATCATCGAGGCGGTGGCCTCGCAGGTGTTCATTCCGCTGACCGTAGGCGGTGGCGTGCGCACCGTGCAGGATGTGCGCCGCCTGCTCAACGCCGGTGCCGACAAGACCAGCTTCAATTCGGCGGCCATCGCCAACCCCGAGGTGATCCGCGAAGCGTCAGACAAATACGGCTCGCAGTGCATCGTGGTGGCCATTGACGCCAAGCGCCGCACACCCGAAGACGAGCAGCGACTGGATGCCAACGGCCAGCCCATGGGGCCGGGCTGGGATGTGTACAGCCACGGGGGCCGCAAGAATGTCGGCCTGGACGCCGTGGCCTGGGCGACCCGGATGGCGCAATACGGCGCTGGCGAAATCCTGCTGACCAGCATGGACCGCGACGGCACCAAGAGCGGTTTTGACCTGCAGCTGACCCGCGCCGTGAGTGATGCCGTGAGCGTGCCGGTCATCGCCTCCGGCGGCGTGGGCAACCTCGACCATCTGGCCGATGGCGTGAGCATCGGCGGCGCCGATGCGGTGCTGGCCGCCAGCATCTTCCACTACGGCGAATACACCGTGCAGCAGGCCAAAGAGCGAATGCGCGAGCGTGGCATTCCGGTGCGTTTGTGAGGCGATGATGGATTGGCTTGATCAGATCAAATGGGACGCGCAAGGCCTTGTGCCCGTGATCGCGCAGGAAAACAGCACCGGCGACGTCCTGATGTTCGCCTGGATGAACCGCGAAGCGCTGCAAAAAACCGCTGAACTCAAGCGTGCGGTGTATTTCAGCCGTTCCCGCAACAAGCTCTGGTTCAAGGGCGAAGAGTCCGGCCATGTGCAGCAGGTGCATGACAT
This sequence comes from Limnohabitans sp., assembly GCA_041910735.1. GTDB lineage: Bacteria > Pseudomonadota > Gammaproteobacteria > Burkholderiales > Burkholderiaceae_C > Limnohabitans_A. The sequence goes on along the minus strand of JAYRQF010000013.1, from coordinate 4,864 downwards.
CCGGCTGGACTGCGACAACGACGTGGTGTTGCTCAAGGTGACCCAGCTGGGCCATGAGCCGGGCATTGCCTGCCACACCGGTCGCCACAGCTGCTTCTTCCAGAGCCTGCAGGATGGACAATGGCAGGCGCTGGACCCGGTCCTCAAGGACCCCGAAACGATTTACAAGTGAACGCCATGAGCAATCAGGACATCCTCGACCGTCTGGCCGCCGTGGTCGAAAGCCGCAAACCCGCCAATGGCGGCGATCCCGAAAAAAGCTATGTGGCGCGTCTGCTGCACAAGGGGCCGGACGCCTTCCTCAAGAAAATCGGTGAGGAAGCCACCGAAACCGTGATGGCCGCCAAGGACGTGGACCACGGGGGCGATGCGTCCAAGCTGGTCTATGAAGTGGCCGACCTCTGGTTTCACAGCATGATTGCGCTGGCCCATTACGGCCTGACGCCGGCCGATGTGGTCAACGAACTGGCGCGACGGGAAGGCCTGAGCGGGCTGGAAGAAAAGGCCCTGCGCAAGGCCACCGAGCGCGAGCGTCTGGGCGAGTGAACAGGCCATGGTTGACGATGACCTGCAGCAGGACAGTGACCTGACGGTCAGCTGGATCAGCTACCTTTTTCACCTGATCGTGGTGGTCAGCGCCGTGGTGCCGGGGGCGCAGGTGGGCCCTTTGCTGCTGGTGGTGGCCATGGTCATCGATCTGGTCAAGCGCGGTGACGTGCAAGGCTGGCAGCGCAGCCATTTTGCCTACCGCTTGCGCACGGTGGTGTGGGCTGCGGTGCTCTACCTCGTCACCTTTCCTTTGTGGTTTATGTTTTTCTTTCCGGGCTGGCTGGCCTGGGTGGCGATTTCCATCTGGTTCCTCTACCGCATCGTGCTGGGTATGGTGCGGCTCAACCGGGCTCAGGCCATGCCCGACCCATCTGGCGTCTGAAGTTTCAACATGAGCGACAACTGCATTTTCTGCAAGATCGTGGCGGGCCAGATCCCGTCGCGCAAGGTCCATGAAGACGACCATGTCTTCGCCTTCCACGACATCGCGCCCTGGGCGCCGGTGCATTTCCTCATCATCCCCAAGCTGCACATCCCGTCGATGGCGCATGTGGGTGCCGAGCACGCCAACCTCATGGGCCACATGATGACCCTCGCGCCCCGGCTGGCGCTGCAGGAAGGCTGCAATCCCTACCCCGAAGGCGGCTACCGCATCGTGCTCAACACGGGCGCCGAAGGCGGTCAGGAGGTACACCACCTGCACATGCACGTCATGGGCGGCCCGCGCCCCTGGCTCAAGGGTTGATCGCGGGCGCAAAGCCCCCATCTGTCACAGGTGATGCAGCCCGGGCCATCCCCGGGGGTGTATCGCTTTAGAATCGTTCGGATTCATCAGGAGAATTTCATGGGTTCCTTTTCCATTTGGCACTGGCTGATCGTGCTGCTGATCGTGGTCATGGTGTTCGGCACCAAAAAGCTCAAGAACATCGGCTCCGACCTGGGCGGCGCCGTGAAGGGCTTCAAGGACGGCATGAAGGAGGGCGGTACGCCCGAAGACAAGCCGGCCGGTCAGGTCACGGGCCAACCGGCGGCCGAAAAGACCACCATCGACGTCGAAGCCAAAACCAAGTCCTGAGCTGAGCCCCCGTCGTGCTGGACCTCGGTCTTTCCAAGATGGCGCTGATCGGTGCGGTGGCACTGATCGTCATCGGCCCGGAAAAATTGCCGCGCGTGGCCCGCACGGTGGGCACGCTGCTGGGCAAGGCCCAGCGCTATGTGGCCGACGTCAAGGCCGAGGTCAACCGTTCGATGGACCTCGAAGAACTCAAAAAAATGAAGGACACGGTGGAATCGGCGGCCCGCGATGTCGAGCAGTCGGTGCAGACCACCGCTTCGGATTTTGAAAAGGACTGGGCTGAAACGACGGCAGGCCTGTCCAGCCCCGAGCCCACGGGCTGGGAGCCCCCCCCACCCGAATACAAACACCCGGGCAAGAACTGGCGACTCAAGCGCGGCGCGGTGCCCCAGTGGTACAAGGCGCGTGCGGGTGTGCGCACCAAAGCCCTGTCGGGTGCGGCCCGTGTGGCCCGCTACCGACCCAAGCCCCTGAACTGATCTTTTGGCCACCGCCCTGCGGTGGCTTTTGCATTTTGCCCCCATGTCCGATCCCAAGCTCCCGCACGAAGACGAACTCGCCGGTACCGAGCAGCCGTTTGTCACGCACCTGATCGAGCTGCGCGACCGCCTGCTGCGGGCCATCATCGCCGTGGCCGTGGCCGCCGTGGCGCTCGCGATCTGGCCGGGCCCGGGGCCGCTGTACGACCTCCTGGCTGCGCCGCTGGTGGCGCACCTGCCCAAGGGGGCGACGCTGATCGCCACCTCGGTGATCTCGCCTTTCATGGTGCCGCTCAAGATCATGCTGATGGCGGCTTTCCTGATTGCGCTGCCGGTGGTGCTCTACCAGTTGTGGGCGTTTGTGGCGCCGGGTCTGTATTCGCACGAAAAGAAGCTGGTGCTGCCGCTGGTGATTTCCAGCACCGTCCTGTTCTTCATTGGTGTGGCGTTCTGTTATTTCTTCGTGTTCGGGCAGGTGTTCGCCTTCATTCAGGGCTTTGCACCCAAGAGCATCACGGCCGCACCCGACATCGAGGCTTACCTGAGCTTTGTGCTGACCATGTTCCTGGCCTTCGGGTTGGCCTTTGAAGTACCGGTGGCCGTGGTGGTGCTGGCGCGCATGGGGGTGGTGAGCGTGGACAAGCTCAAGTCCTTCCGCGGCTATTTTGTGGTGCTCGCATTTGTGATTGCGGCGGTGGTGACACCGCCCGATGTGGTGTCTCAGCTGGCGCTGGCCATTCCGATGTGCCTGCTTTACGAGCTGGGCATCTGGGCCGCGCAGATTTTCATCAAACACACGCAGGCACCGGAAGAATCCGCTGCCGATCCCAACTGAGTCTGCCCAAGGGCGCGTTCAAGGACGTTGGGGCACTGCCGGACGCTGCCCCGGCGTTACCGTGACCTCCGTCAGGCCTTTGCCACGCCAAAGCTGGATCTTTGCGGCCTGACCCGGCTGCAACCCCGCCACGCTGCTGAGCAACTCTGACACGCTGCCAATCCTGTGCTGCTCCACCTGGGTGATGACATCGCCCGGGCGGATGCCCGCTTTTGCGGCCGGCCCGTTCTGCAGCACACCGGTGATGACCACGCCCCGCAGTGCCTGGCCGTTGGCGTGGGGCAGGTTGAAGCTGGCGGCCAGTTCGGGGCTGATGTCCTGCGGCTCGACGCCAATCCAGCCACGCGTGACGCGCCCCTTGCCGATCAGCTCGCGCATGACCTGTTGCGCAGTGGATACCGGGATCGCAAAGCCGATGCCCATGTTGCCACCCGAGCGCGAGTAGATGGCGGTGTTGATGCCCATCAGGTGACCATTCACGTCCACCAGCGCACCGCCGGAATTGCCTGGATTGATGGCGGCATCGGTCTGGATGAAGTTTTCGAAGGTGTTGATGCCCAGCTGGTTGCGACCCAGCGCGCTGACGATGCCCGAGGTGACGGTCTGGCCCACGCCAAAGGGGTTGCCGATGGCCAGAACGATGTCGCCCACCTGCAGTTGCTCCGACTGGCCCAGCACGATCACGGGCAGCTTGTCCAGGACGATCTTGAGCAGGGCCAGATCGGTGTCCGGATCGGTGCCGATGACTTTGGCTGCCGAGCGGCGGCCATCGGCCAGCACCACCTCGATGTCGTCGGCATCCTCAATCACGTGGTTGTTGGTCAGGATGTGGCCTTCGGGGCTGACGATCACGCCGCTGCCCAGTCCGGCCGGGGCGTTGTCTTCCTGTTCGCCATAAAAGAACCGGAACCACGGGTCTTGCGCTTTCGGGTTCTTGCCACGGTTCTGGCTGGTGTTGATGCTGACCACAGCCGGCGAAGCTGTTTGCGCCGCACCACTCAGGCTGCCTGCGGGGCGGTGCCCGCCACCGCCACCATTGGCCTGCAGGAGGGTGATGCCTTCCGAAGATGTGATGCCACGCAGCCATTGCGGCTTGAGCGTGGCCACGATGAACCAGGCGGCCAGCAGTACGGTGACCGTTTGTGAGAAAAGTAGCCAGTGTCGTCGCATGGGAGGATTGTGTGCGATGTTGATACAAAATGCTGGCCAGACTTTGGGTAAAGAGATGACCGACCACAAAACGCTGCTGCAGGTTTGCAACGAGTTGTTGCAGCCTGAACGCTTCAGGGACTACGGCCCCAATGGCCTGCAGGTGGAGGGCGCGCGCCCGATCCGCAAGATCGTGTCGGGTGTGACGGCCAGTCGGGCCTTCATCGAAGCCGCGATGGCGGCGGGGGCCGATGCGCTGTTTGTGCACCATGGTTTGTTCTGGCGTGGGCAGGACGGGCGCATCACCGGCTGGATGCGCGAGCGCCTGCGCCTGCTGCTGGCGAATGATGTGCATCTGCTGGCCTACCACCTGCCGCTGGACGCCCATCCCGAGCTGGGCAACAACGCGCAGCTCGGCCGCGTGCTCGGGGTGCAGGCAGACGCAAGATTTGGCGAGCAGGATCTGGGCTTTGCCGGGCCCTGCGACTGGGTCGACGCACCAGCGCTCGCACAACACGCGCAGCAGGTGCTGGGGCATGCCGTGACCTGCGTGGGCGGTGATCGCCCGATCCGTCGGCTGGGCTGGTGTACAGGTGGCGCGCAAGGGTATTTTGAGGCTGCCATCGCAGCCGGCGTGGATGCCTTCATCACCGGCGAGATTTCCGAACCGCAGACGCATCTGGCGCGCGAGACGGGGGTGGCCTTCCTGGCCTGCGGGCACCACGCCACCGAGCGCTATGGCGCGCCAGCTGTGGCGGCGCATGTGGCCGCGCAGCT
>JAYRQF010000012.1:0-10671 GCA_041910735.1 Limnohabitans sp. | reverse complement strand
CCCCTGCACCGCCGACATGCTGCCCGTGATGGGCCCGGCGCCGCAGCACAAGGGCTTGTGGTTCAACTTCGGGCACGCCCACCAGGGCTTCACGCTGGGGCCGGTTGCAGGTCGCCTGTTGGCCGAAATGGTCGAAGGCGAACGAACCTGGATTGATCCGCTGCCTTATTTGCCTGCCCGGTTTGCCTGAACAGTTCAGCGCACCCGGTAAAAACTCAAAAACACCCCGTCTGGCGCGCGCCGCCCGCTGCCAATGAACTGGCTCTCGCTCAGCCAGGCCCACTTCTCGTCCGCGGCTTCGAGTCGGGGCTGGCAGCGGAAATAGATTTCGGCGGGGTTGACGGGTTCGCCGCGCATGATGCGCTGCGAATTTTCAAGCGAGGCCACGCGCAGCGCGGTGTTCTGCACGAACACGCGGGTGCCGTCGTCAAGCTCGATCACGTAACGCGCGTCCAGATGCGCCTGCGTGCCGCCGCCAAGGATCAGCTGAAAGTCTGCACCACCGGCCAGCACCTTGCCATTGAGTAAAGGGCCTTTGACCACCCCCCCGGTGATCGGGATCATGCGGCGCAGACCGGACGCAGTTTGGCCCACCTCCACGGGTGGCGCGATCGTCACGGCCAGATCGCAGACGTGTTCAAGCTGGGGTGGGGGCAGGGTTTCTGTCATGGCGGGCCTTTACACTTTGCGCAGATTATCTGGTGATCCCATGCTTTCAACCCAAGACAAAACCCGCATCGACGACACCCGCATTGCGCTGGTGCGCCCGCTCATGACACCTGCGCTGCTCGAAGAGCGCCTGCCCGCCACGCCCGCGCATCTGGCGCTGGTGGAGGCTTCGCGTCAGGCCATCTCGAACGTGTTGCACGGCAAGGACGACCGGCTGGTGGTGGTGGTGGGGCCGTGTTCCATCCACGACCATGACCAGGCCATGGACTACGCACGCCGCCTGAAGGTGGAGGCGGACAGGCATGCCAGGGACCTGATCGTGGTCATGCGCGTCTATTTCGAGAAGCCACGCACCACGGTGGGCTGGAAGGGCTACAGCAACGACCCGCATCTGGACGGCAGCTTTGCCATGAACGAAGGTCTGGAGATGGCGCGCAAGCTGCTGCTGGACGTGCTGGACACAGGGCTGCCGGTGGCCACCGAGTTCCTCGATCTGCTCAGCCCGCAGTTCATCAGCGATCTGGTGACCTGGGGGGCCATTGGTGCGCGCACCACCGAAAGCCAGAGCCACCGACAGTTGGCCAGTGGTCTGTCGTGTCCGGTGGGTTTCAAGAACGGTACCGACGGTGGCGTCAAGGTGGCGGCCGATGCGGTGCTGGCGTCCCGGGCGCCGCACGCTTTCATGGGCATGACCAAAATGGGGCAGGCCGCGATTTTCGAGACGCGTGGCAACCAGGACGTGCACATCATCCTGCGCGGCGGCAAGGCGCCCAACTACTCGGCCGCCGATGTGGACGCTGCCTGCAAGGTGCTGGAGGCTTCAGGTCTGAAGCCGCAGGTCATGGTGGATGTGTCGCACGCCAACAGCAGCAAGCAGCACGCCAAACAGATCGAGGTGGCGCACGATGTGGCCGGCCAGATTGCGGGCGGCGATCGCCGCATCATGGGCCTGATGGTCGAGAGCCACCTGCACGAAGGCCGCCAGGACCAGAAACCCGGTCAGCCCTTGCAGTACGGCGTGTCGATCACCGACGCCTGCATCAGCTTTGAGCAGACGGTGCCGGTACTGGACGCGTTGGCCCAGGCCGTGCAAAAGCGCCGCGCACGCTGATCCACTCAGTGCCCCAGCATGCCCGCCAGCTCTTCGGCGGGCAGCGCCCAGTCGGAGTCGTCGGCCACGGCCTGCTCCAGAAAGGCTCGCTGGCTGTCGGTCCAGATTGGCGCATGGGGCAGGGTGCAGTCGACGCAGGCCCCTTCGTGCCGGGCAATGAAATCTTCGATGGCTGCAGGTTCGGACGGCAAGCCCAGTTGCTTGAACAGATCCGACATGGTGTAGACGTTGCCGCGCATGGGAAACCCTCCTCAAAGGGTTCAGTGTGCGCACGCACCTGCCGGCTGGCAATACCCAATCCCCGGTCTGTTCAGGGTTGTTGCACCCAGCTGGCAAACGCCGGCAGGGCCTGCTCCGGGCGCAGGCTGTAAATGGCGGGCAGCTCGTAGGGGTGCAGTTCCAGCAGCCGCTGCTGCACCTGCGTGTAACGGTCAGCAGCGGCCTTGCACAGGATGCGCCATTCGGGTTCCTGCACCACCTCGCCCTTCCAGCGGTAAATGCTGTCGATGCTTTCGATTTGCGCGCAGGCGCACAGGCCTTCTGCGACAAGGGTGCGGGACAGGCGCCGGGCGTCTTCGGCACTGCCGACGGTGGTGAGGATCAGAACAAAGCTGCAGCCGGGGGTGTCCATGGTGGTGCCTGAAAGCATGGGTTGGGGTGCAAAGCCGGGCAGGAAAGCACCTGCATGTTGTGCCTGCGCACACTGCCGGTGCAGTCTGATGCGGGTTGGTGTGCATTTTGCCCGCATCGCCCGCGGCGAGGGTTGGCCCGGATTTTGCGAAACAGGACCGAATGCGATTGGCATTTGAAGTTCCTTTTTCTGGAGGTCCCATGAGAACTGCACTCACGAAATCCCTGCTGGTGACGGCGCTGTCGGTGGCCGGAGGGTTTGCCCACGCCGAAGGGTTCAATTTCTACGCCCTGATCGACGGCGGTGTGGCCAACACATCGATCAGCCATGGCGGCCAAAGCAGGACCGAGTTCGTGACAGGTGGCTATGCGCCCAACTTCATGGGCCTGTCGGCCGAGAAAAGCCTGGGCAGTGGTCTCAGCGGTGGTTTCAAACTGGAGCAGGGTTTTCTGCTGAATGGCAAAACCGTTTTTGACCAGTATGGCGCTTTCGGTCCGGACAGCCTGTTCAACCGTCAGGCCAATGCCTGGGTCAAGGGCGACTTTGGCACCGTGACGCTGGGTACCCAGAGCAACATCGCGTTTGGCAGTGTGTTGCTGGGTGAGCCCCGCGCAGGATCCAACTTCGGCAGTGCGCTGGCCACGATCGATCTCGATGGCGGTCTGGGCACGGTGGACCAGGCGGCGGTCTCTTACAAGTCGCCATCCATGGCCGGCTGGACGCTGGCAGGCACTTTGGTGCCCGATCACGGGGATGCGGGCAGCCTGAAGTCGGGCAGCCGTCTGGCGGCCACATATGCGGGTAAAGATCTGGGCGCCACGCTGGCCGTGTACGAAGACAAGACCCAGGGTGCTGCATCGTCCAAAGGCACGGTGGCCGGCGCCAGTTACAAGGTGGGGGCGTTGACCGTCAAGGGTTTGGCGGTCAGCCAGAAAACGTCGGCTTTCACGGGGCTGGACACCCTGGGGGTGGGTGGTGCCTGGGCGTTCAGCCAGGCCACCACGCTGGACTTTGGCCTGTACCAGTCGAAAGATTCGGCTGCGCACTACAAGGTGGCCACGGTCGCGGTGGGTGTGCAGCACAAGATCGTGAAGGACCTGACACTCTATGGCCAGTACGCCAGTGTGCAGAACAAGAACGCAACAGCTGCGGCCTGGAATTTTGCCGGTCCCGGCTCCAGCTACCTGACGGGTTCGATTTCGCAGGGCCAGACCGCCAGCACCGTGAACGTGGGCCTGCTCTACAGCTTCTTCTGAGCGGTACGCGAATTTTCCTCTGAGGGTGATTTGATGCCGGCGGCCGTGCAAAGCGGTTGCCGGCTTTTTTTGTGTGGCAGGGTCTGTCGCACACCGGCCTGCAGGCCAGGCAGTCAACGGCTAACATCCAGCGCTTACCATGTCTGAAAGTTCCCCCGTGTTCCGTTCCCTCAAGCACCCCGGTGCCATGGCTGTCACGCTGGCCGCCGCCGGCATTCTCATGATCACCATGGGCATGCGCCAATCCATAGGCCTGTACGTCAGCCCGATCAACACGTCCACCGGGCTGGGCATCGTCACGCTCAGTCTGGCTCTGGCGATTGGCCAGTTCGTGTGGGGTGCGATCCAGCCCGTCGCGGGTGCACTGGCCGACCGGCACGGTCCGCGCGGCGTGCTGATGGGCGGTGTGCTGCTGATGGCGCTGGCTTCGGCCATCACACCTTTCATGAGCACCGGCATGGGGCTGGCCATCACGCTGGGTGTGCTGTCGGCGGCCGGTTCAGGGGCCGCGAGTTTTTCGGTACTGATTGGCGCGGCTGCGCAGCGCATGCCGGCCGAGTCGCGCGGCACGGCTTCCGGTGTGATCAATGCAGGTGGCTCGTTTGGCCAGTTCGTTTTTGCACCCGTCATCCAGAAGCTGATCCAGTCGATGGGCTGGATGGGGGCCATGTGGACCACCGCGCTGCTCACGCTGGCAGCCCTGCCGCTGGTGGGCAAACTCACCGCCAAAACCCATGCGGCGCACCCGCACCCCGAACCCGACACGGGTCTGAGGCAGGCCATCCGCAATGCCTTTGCCGACCGCAGTTACTGGTTGCTGCACGCGGGATTTTTCACCTGCGGCTTCCACATCGCTTTCCTGGTGACCCACCTGCCCGGTGAAGTTGACCTGTGCGGTCTGCCGCCTTCGGTGGCGAGCTGGTCGCTGGCCATCATCGGTCTGGCCAACATTTTCGGCAGCCTGTATGCCGGCTCGGCCGTGACCAAATACCGCAGCAAGCATGTGCTGGCCTGGATGTACGGCTCACGCGCTGTGCTGGTCATCGCTTACCTGCTGCTGCCCAGGACCGCATGGACTTTCTACGTGTTCGCCGCCGGTCTGGGCTTCACCTGGCTGGCCACGGTGCCGCCCACGGCCACGGTGGTGGGCAAGCTGTTCGGTGCGCGTTACCTGGCCACGCTGTTTGGCATGACGCTGCTGTCACACCAGATTGGCGGCTTCATGGGCGCCTGGCTGGGCGGCCTGGCCATCACGCACTTCGGTGACTACAACTGGATGTGGTACGCCGACATCGTGCTGGCCGCTGGCGCGGCACTGGTCAACCTGCCGATCCGCGAGCCGGCGGTGGTCAGGCCGGCCGCAGCCTGAATCTGTGCCCATGAGCCAGACCCGGCCACTCCCGCTCGAAGGTCTGCGGGTTGTTGAATTCAGCCACATGGTCATGGGGCCAGCCTGCGGCCTGGTGCTGGCCGATCTGGGGGCCGAGGTGATCAAGGTGGAACCGCCCGAAGGGGACCGCACGCGCCATTTGCCCGGTGCGGGGGTGGGTTTTTTCCCGATGTTCAACCGCAACAAGAAAAGCATCCGCATCCACCTGCAGCTTCCCGAGGGTGCCGAAACAGCGGTGCGTTTGTGCGCCACCGCCGATGTGGTGATCGAGAACTTCAAGCCCGGCACCATGGCCAGGTACGGTTTGGATTACGCCAGTCTGTCGAAGACGAACCCGAAGCTCATCTATGCCAGCCACAAAGGCTTTCTGCCCGGTCCGTACGAACACCGCACCGCCCTGGACGAAGTGGTGCAAATGATGGGCGGTCTGGCCTACATGACCGGCCGACCGGGTGACCCGTTGCGCGCGGGTACCAGCGTGAACGACATCATGGGCGGCATGTTCGGCGCGATCGGTGTGCTGGGCGCGCTGGTCCAGCGCGGCATCACCGGCCGTGGCCAGGAGATTCAGTCTGCCCTCTTCGAGAACAACGTGTTCCTGGTGGGCCAGCACATGATGCAGTACGCCATCACTGGTCGGGCGGCCGAGCCCATGCCCAACCGCATTTCGGCCTGGGCGGTGTACGACGTGTTCACTGTCAAGAACGACGGGCAGATCTTTCTGGCCGCGGTCAGCGACGCACAGTGGAAAACCTTCTGCGAGGTGCTGGGCTTTGCCGACCTGCTGGCCGATCCGCGCTACGCCACCAACAACGCGCGCGTTGAACTGCGCCCCACGCTGCTGCCCGAGCTGCGTCAGCGCCTGCAGGCCTGGACGGCTCCAGAACTCTCGGCCCTCTTTGAAAAGGCTGGCCTGCCCTACGCACCGATCGCCAGGCCTGAAGAGCTGTTCGATGACCCGCACCTGCTGGCCACCGGTGGGCTGGCCGAGGTGCGCCTGACCGACGGTCCCAGGGCCGGCGACACGGCCAAGGCTGCGCTGCTGCCCTTCACCATGGACGGTCAGCGGCTGGCCGTGCGCAGCGACCCGCCCACGCAAGGGCAGCACACCGTCGCCTTGCTGAGGGACCTGGGCCTGTCTGCGGACGAGGTCGAGCGCCTGCGGCGCATCGGTGCGGTAGCCTGAGCGACGGGCAAAGCACCAGGCTTGACACTGGCGCAGGCAATCGCGAACATCCTGAGCATGTCCATTCAGGCCCTCATCGTTGGCATCCACCTCGCGCGCAGCACGCGGGGCAGGCCGGGCGCGCCGCCAGTGTCCTTCTGAAGCCTTGCGGCCACCGGGTCGCAGGCGCTTCGCTCTCCTTTCCTTTTGTTTGTTCGCGCGCACCACGGGCGTGGTGGCGCTGCCATTGCATGGAGAAAAGACATGGCCGACCTGTTTGACAACCCCATGGGCCTGTGCGGCTTCGAGTTCGTCGAGTTCGCATCCCCCACCCCCAACGTGCTGGAGCCCCTGTTTGAAAAGCTGGGCTTCAGCCTCGTCGCCATACACCGCTCCAAGGATGTGGTGCTGTACCGTCAAGGCGACATCAATTTCATCGTCAACCGCGAGCCGCGCAGCCTGGCCGGTTACTTTGCCGCCGAGCACGGCCCCGGCCCGTGCGCCATGGCGTTTCGGGTGCGCGATGCGCACAAGGCTTATGCGCGTGCGCTGGAGCAGGGTGCCCAGCCCATCGAGGTGCCCACCGGCCCGATGGAGCTGCGCCTGCCGGCGATCAAAGGCATTGGTGGCGCGCCGCTGTACCTGATCGACCGCTTTGAAGATGGCAAGAGCATCTACGACATCGACTTCGAATGGCTGCCGGGCGTGGACCGGCACCCGGCGGGCCACGGCTTCAGGACCATCGACCACCTCACGCACAACGTCTACAAGGGGCGCATGGGTTTCTGGGGTGATTTTTACGAGCGCATCTTCAACTTCCGCGAAATCCGTTACTTCGACATCCAGGGCGAGTACACCGGCCTGACCAGCCGCGCCATGACCGCGCCGGATGGCCTGATCCGCATCCCGCTCAACGAAGAATCGGGCGCCAACGGCGGACAGATTCAGGAGTATCTGCAGCAATTCAATGGTGAGGGCATTCAGCACATTGCCCTGCTGACCGACGACCTGCTGGCCAGCGTGGACGCGCTGCAGATGGTGGGCATCCCCCTGATGACCGCGCCCAACGACATCTATTACGAGATGCTGGCCGAGCGCCTGCCCGGCCACGGCGAGCCGGTGGCCGAGCTGCAGACGCGCGGCATTCTGCTCGACGGCTCCACTGCCAATGGCGACAAACGCCTGCTGCTGCAGATCTTCAGCCAGACGCTGCTGGGCCCGGTGTTCTTCGAGTTCATCCAGCGCAAGGCCGACGAGGGCTTTGGCGAGGGCAACTTCAAGGCCCTGTTCGAGTCGATGGAGCGCGACCAGATCCGCCGTGGCGTGATCTGATCACCTTGCGGCTTCAGATGCTGTAGCGCATCTGCATGCGTGACAGCAGGTCGTGCAGTGCTTCGTGACGTTCGGGGCCCATGACCTGCCGCTCAAATGTGTCGAACTCACGCGACAGGGCGATCAGTTCTTCGGTGTCCAGGAGCCTTTCGGCCATGGGCAACAGCACGGTGTTCTCCTGCTCGATGTGCGCCAGCAGCAGCCGGGCGTAGCCCCGCGCCGCGTCGTGAAAAGCCTCGGACCGCAAGGGCTGCAGGGCCTGGCGCATTTTGGCGATCCAGTGCCGCCCACGCGCATGCTCGGGCAGCAGACGCTCGATCATGTGCTGTACCTGGGGGTTGCCGGTCTGCGCCAGGCGCGGGAACAGCAGTTGTTCTTCCTTGCCGTGGTGGCAGGTGTCGGCAAACTCCGCCAGAAAGTCCACCAGCGCCTGCAGGTCCTGCCGCTCCACGGGATCGTGCGCGATGGCATGCCGGTCGATTTCAGCCAGGATGCGCAGGGCCAGCACGATGGCCTCGTGTTCGTGGCGCAGGACGGCGGTCGCGGTTTTCATCGTGCCAGGTCCTCCATCGCATCGACCACGATGCCGGTGCCGATGGCGATCAGCAGGATGTCGCTGGCCACCCGCACATACCGGTGCCCGGCGGGCGGGGGGCCCAGCACCAGCTCCAGTGAGCGTGGCAGGGCGTACCAGACCACACCCGCCGGCAGCGGGTAGCCGCGCTGCCACAACCTCGTCTGCCCGGGTGGAACGCCTCCTTGGCGTGCCAGCCCTGGTGGGACAAAGCCCCGGTGTTCGGGCTCGTCGTAGTACGCCTGTGCGGCGTTTCGCTGGGCCATGTGGAAATGTGAGGGCATCTGCACCTCGGGCGCCCTCATTTGCCGGGGCGTCATGTGTTCCCGCGCCGGGGGCATGGGGGGATGCTGTGGAGGCATCCGGCGTGGGTGTCTGGGCCGGGCGGCAGGCGCCTCTTCGGACGGGACGCGTTCGGGTGGGGCCGCGATCGCGCCCAGTGCGATCAACAGGGACAACGCGGCCAAGGGGCGCAGACGGGTCAAGGCCATGGGGGAACTCCTTGCAGGGACAGATGCCTGCAAGGTAGTGCTGAGCGGCCGGTTTGTCTGTGCGTCAGCGAGCCGTGCTCAGCTGGCCCGGCACACCTGCAGCACCTGTTCGCCGTAGGCTTCCAGCTTTTTGGTGCCAATGCCGCTGATGCCCTGCAAATCGGCCAGCGACTGAGGTGCGGCTTCGGCAATGGCGGCCAGCGTGGCGTCGTGAAAGATGACGTAGGCCGGCAGGTTGTGTTCGCGCGCCACTTCGCCGCGCCAGGCCTTGAGGTTGATGAAGCGTACCATCGCCTCCTGCCCCAGGTTGGCGGCGGCCACGGCGGGGGCGCTGCGGCCTTTGCCTTTGCTGCGGGGGCTTTTCTCGGCGGTGACCGATTCACGCAGCAGCACCGCCTGTTCTCCGCGCAGCACCGGTCGCGAACCGTCGGTCAGCTCCAGCGTGTTGAAGCCGTCGTCGCTGCGCACGTTGAGTGCGCCCATGGCGATTAGCTGGCGCAGCACGGCGCGCAGCTGCTGCTCGCTGTAGTCGGCGCCCACGCCAAAGGTGCTGAGCGTGTCGTGGCCACGTTGTTTCACTTTGTCGGTCAGCTTGCCGCGCACGATGTCCATGGTGTGCGCCGCGCCAAAGCCGCTGCGGCTGGCCTGCTGGCAGCGGTAGACGGTGGACAGCAGCTTGCGTGCCGCATCGGTGCCGTCCCAGACCTCGGGCGGATTGAGGCAGTTGTCGCAGTTGCCGCAGTAGGGCATGTAGACGCCGCCACCGGCATCCGAGCTTGGATCGGAGGGGCCGCTGTACGCCTCGCCAAAGTAGCCCAGCAGCCGCGCGCGCCGGCAGTCGGTGGCTTCGGCCAGGGCCAGCAGCGCATCGAGCTTGCCGCGCATCACCTGCTTGAACTCTTCGGCCGCCGGGCTCTCGTCGATCATGCGCCGCTGGTTGACCACGTCCTGCAGGCCATAGGCCATCCACGCGTCGGATGCGAGGCCGTCGCGCCCGGCACGGCCGGTTTCCTGGTAGTAGCCTTCGATGTTCTTGGGCATGTCCAGGTGCGCGACAAAGCGCACATCAGGCTTGTCGATGCCCATGCCAAACGCAATGGTGGCGACCATCACCACCCCGTCTTCGCGCAGGAATGCGTTCTGGTGCTTTTGCCGCAGCTCGGGCGCCAGTCTCGCGTGGTAGGGCAGTGCGCGGATGCCGGCCTGCACCAATTGTTCGGCCACTTCTTCGACGCGCTTGCGCGACTGGCAGTACACCACACCGGCTTCTTCGGCATGCTCGCGCTCGATGAAGCGCAGCAGCTGGGTGGTCGCGTCTTTCTTTTCGACGATGGTGTAACGGATATTGGGCCGGTCAAAGCTGCTGACGAACTGGCGCGCATCCTGCAGCTGCAGCCGTTCGACGATGTCGGCGCGCGTGAGTGCGTCGGCGGTGGCCGTCAGGGCCACGCGCGGCACATCGGCAAAGCGCTCGTGCAGCACCGCCAACCCGCGGTATTCGGGCCGAAAGTCGTGGCCCCACTGGCTCACGCAATGCGCTTCGTCGATGGCGAACAGCGAAAGCAGTCCCCGTTCGCGCAGCGATTCGAGCTGACCGAGGAATTTGGCGGTCGTCACGCGCTCGGGTGCGGCGTACAGCAGCGTGATCTCGCCGCGCATGAGGCGACGCTCGGTGTCAAACGCTTCCTCGCTGCTCAGCGTGCTGTTCAGAAAGGCCGCTTCCACCCCCGCCTCGTGCAGTGCGCCGACCTGGTCGTGCATGAGCGCGATCAGGGGCGAGACGACGATGGTGACGCCCAGTCCGTTGCGTGCGCGTGCAATGGCCGGGATCTGGTAACAAAGGCTTTTACCTCCGCCGGTGGGCATGAGCACCAGCGCGTCGCCGCCTGCGGCGACGTGGTCGATGATGTCCTGCTGGGGGCCGCGAAAGGCGTCGTAGCCGAAGACTTCGCGCAGGATCGGGAGATGGGGAGACACGGTGTGACAGCTTTGGTTTGGGGGTGATTGTCCGCTATTGGGGGCGGGTCTTTGTCGGGTGGGTGGGGGGGGGGG
>JAYRQF010000011.1:0-8125 GCA_041910735.1 Limnohabitans sp. | reverse complement strand
GCGCAGGCCGGCGGTCAGGGCACGCCTGCGCAACGACTGCAGCGCGTGCTCGCGCTGTTTCCTCAGCTGCAAACCATGCTGCAGCGCCCGGCCAGCCAGATGAGCGGCGGCGAGCAGCAGATGCTGGCGCTGGCGCGCACGCTCATGACCGGCCCGCGCCTGCTGCTCCTGGACGAGCCTTGCGAGGGCATCGCCCCCGTGCTGGTGGCCGCCATGCGCGATGCGCTGCTGCAGCTGGCCGGTGAAGGCATGACCTTGCTGGTGGCCGAGCAAAACCACATTCTGGCCGCGCATGCGCACCGGGTGCTGAACCTGGTGGGCGGCCGGCTGGCCTGAGCTTCAGAGCCAGCGGAATGCCGCAGCGGCCACCACGGTGGGCGGCAATGCCGCCATCAGCAGCCTGCCGGGCGCGATGGTGTTGTCTTCGAAGTGGCCCTTGAGGATGGCGGCGCCGGCCGGGTTGGGCGCGTTGGCAATCAGCGTCAGACCGCCGCCCGTGACGGCGCCGGCCACCAGCGCCACCTTGAAGTCATCGCTCAGGCCGGGCACCAGAGAGCCCAGGTAGGTGAGGGCGGCGTTGTCGGTGATGGCGGTCAGACCCATGGCGCCCCAGAACACGGCATCGGCGGACAGTCCCAGCAGCAAGGGCTCGAGCCACCATTGCTGCAGTCCACCCAGCACAACCAGACCGGCCAGAAAAAAGGACACCAGCAGCGCCTCCCGAAGGATCAGAGGGCTTTGGTGACGCCGGTAAGCGGTGGCAAAACCCAGAAACAGGAGCACCAGACCGATGAAGACCACCGGGTGGTGCGCAAACACCACCACCCCGGCCAGCAACAGCAAATGCACGGCCACCACACCCGGCGGTACAGCCGCCTCTGCGGTGGAAGAGGACGGGACCAGCTTGCGCAGTTCATGGCGCATCAGCCAGGTGACGCCCAGTGCATTGACCAGCACGGCCAACGCTGCCCTGCCGCCAAAGGTGTGCAGCATGAAGGCGACATCCCATTGCCAGACGCCGGCCACCATCAGCACCGGCGGTGCGGCAAACGGGGTCAGGGTGCCGCCAATTGAAACGTTGACGAACAGCACGCCCAGCGTGGCGTATTTCAGCCGTTGCGAAACCGCCAGCGAAAACACGGAGTCGCGCAGCAGCAGAGCGCCCAGTGTCATGGCCGCCGGTTCGGTGATGACAGAGCCCAGCAGTGGCACGAGCGAAAGCACCAGCAGGTACATGGCCAGCACGGGAGACCGGGGCGCAAGCGTTGCCAGCCGCAGCACGCAGCCGCGCGCCACGGCCAGCACCGGTCGGGTACCGGCGATCACCATGATGGCGAACACGAACAGCGGTTCGGTGAAATTGCGTGATTCGAGGTACTCGAGTGTGGCGGCCTGCCCGATCAGGCCGAAGCTCAGCACCATGAGCACGGTGGCCCACAGACCGAACACCACCTCGACTTCGCCCAGCAGGTGCCACAGGCCGGCATGGCGGGGTCGGGTGTGGGCCAGGTGTTCGAACCAGCGGGTGGAAAACGAGTGGATCAGGGCCAGTGCAAAAATGGCGGCAGCAAGCCACTGCAGGGCAGGGGTATGAAGGGTAGACATGGACCAATGCTCCGGGTGCGAGGCGGCCCGACCTTCGCACATGCCTGTTGCACCTTGTGCGGTGCAACACCCTGATCTTCAATTTTAACCGCGCCGCTCAGGCTCAAGTGCTCAGTGGTGCGGCCACACAAAGCTTTGAGGCGCATGCCGAAGACGTTCGCGCAAGGCCCGGGCAATGCGACCTCGCTGAGGGGCTTGCACATCCTGAGCCGCCAACGCCAGACGAAAGGCCAGGTAAAAGCTCACGCCCAGGTTCAACGGGCCCACCACCAGCACACCGGCCACAGCCCACCAGAAGTCCGGCGTCTGCACCGTTTGCCAGCCCAGCGCGTGGACAGCGGCTGCGACCTGTCCGGCCGACAGGGTGACGTGCCGGACCTCCAGATTCAGACCGAAGAACTGGGCCAGCGCTGGCGTCAGGCCCAGCAGCAGACCCAGGGAAATGTTGGCACTCAGCCCTGAGATGTTGCGGCGCATGAACAACGAGAAGCGCCAGGCGGCACGCTGCCCAAACACCCGCCACAAGCCCCGGTGGTAGCGCAGCGCCGATTCGAGCTGGTGCAGCACAAACGCGTTCTCGGTCCAGCCCGCGATCAGGCTGGAGGCAAACAGCAGCACCCCGGTGAAAGCCGCATACAGCGCGGTGGGGCCGAGCAGGTGCATGTCATGCAGCACATGCCGCGCTTGCGCCTCGGTCAGCATGTCGGGCTGCCCCCCTGCCACCAGCGCCAGACAGATGAGCAGCACCGTGGGCACCACCGCCACCAGATTGCCGACGATGGCGGCGATCTGGGAGCGGTAGAGGTGGGCCACCTCGTCCACAAAGCCTTCCACATGGCTGGCGTCGTCCAGGTGCTTGAGCCGGGCGGCCATGGCCGGCGCCGTCACAGCCGGCTGCTTGGTGGCCACTGTCCAGTGCAGCAGCATGATGGCCACGAAAGAAACGGCATAGTTCAGGCCAGCGGCCAGCCCTGTCCAGAACGGCGACAGGGCCAGGCCGTACAGGCCGAACTTGGCCCAGGTGGTCAGCCCGATGATGCCGCCGCCACCCAGCGCCTTGCCCAGCATGGCCCGGAATTCGGCCATGTTGCGGGTGATGTAGTGTTCGCCGCTTTCGGCGCTGCGCTCGGTGATCTTGGCGGCCAGCAGGTGCATGTTGCTGCGCCAAAGTGCACGCAGACTGCGGGTGTTGTGCGCAGACTGGGCCAGATGGGCCAGCAGGTGGCACATGGCCGGGACCGGGGAGGGCGCCATCAGGGTGTCGATCAGCAGCTTGCAGCGGATGACCCGCTCACGCAGCTGGCGCAGCCGGAACACGATGCCGACCGAAATGCCGTTGTTTTCCAGATGGGTGTAAATGCCCGAGGCGGCCTGCCGGCAGGCGTCCAGCCCCTGGCGCAGCGTCAGCGCCGCCTGCTCGCCAGCACCGGGCTGGCCCAGGCTGTGCCGGAATGCGTCGAGCTGACCTTGCAGCGCATGGAAAGGCAGCGCAGCGGTTTGTGGCTGCACCATGCGCGTGCGGATTTCGGATGCGCAGCCAAAAGCATGGATCTGGCCGATGCAGCAGGTCAGGGCGTCCAGCAGCTGTGCATCCAGCGTCTGGGTATGGCCCGGGCCGCCCATGAGTTGCTCCAGTCCGTGCAGGGTTTGTTCGTCCAGACTGTGCAGCCAGCGCGCATCAAAAGGCTCGGGTCTCAAAAAATGGAACAGCACCTCCCAGTTGGCGGTGTCGGGCGTGGCCGGCAGGCTTTTCAGGCGAAGGCGACGGCCCAGCTCGCTGGCAAAAGACGTGCGGGGGGCAAAGCCCAGATCGGACAGCAGCGGGGTGGCGTCGAGTTCGGCCGTGGTCGCCTGCCACCATTGCCGGAAAGCCCCTGCCAGCGTCGGTCGCGCCAGCAGCGCGTCCACCAGCAGACCGACCCGGGCCGCCGCATCGTCCACGCTGCGGCGGTCTCCCCGGATCCATTGCAGGACATCGTGCAGCCAGAGGTTGCGTTGCGCCAGATTTCCGGTTTGTTCCAGTTGCCGGACCAGTGCCAGCAAGGACGATGAAGCCTGTGTGGCCATTTCTTCTCCCTTCGGAGGCCGCATGGGTGCGCTGCCTCCCGGTTGGCTGCAGTGCCCGCCGCCCGGATCGCAGGCTGCGAGGCACTTGCCTTAACATTGGTGAATTCCCATTCTATGTGCCGCTCCCGAGCGCACAGACGGCCTGCCATGATCATCACCAGCCTGCTGGACACAGACCTTTACAAGTTCACCATGATGCAGGTGGTGCTGCACCAGTTTCCGGGTGCCCAAGTCGAATACAAGTTCAAATGCCGCAACCCGGGCGTCCAGCTGGCGCCCTTTGTGGACGAAATCCGCAGCGAGATCCGTTCGCTGTGCAGCCTGAGTTTCAAGGACTCCGAGTTGCGCTACCTGCGCAGCCTGCGCTTCATCAAGAGCGATTTCGTGGATTTTCTGGGGCTGTTCCGCCTCAACGAGAAATACATCCAGATCACGCCTCTGGACAACGGCGAGATCGACATCACCATCTCTGGGCCCTGGCTGCACACCATCCTGTTCGAGATTCCGGTGCTGGCCATCGTCAACGAGGTGTACTTTCGCAACACCCAGCGCGTGCCCGATCTGATGGAAGGTCGCCGCCGACTGGACGTGAAGATTGCGCAGCTGCAGTCGGAAGGCCTGCAGGCACTCAAGATCGCCGACTATGGCACGCGGCGGCGTTTTTCGCGCGCCTGGCACGAAGAAGTGCTGCGCGTGCTGTCTGCCCGGCTCGGCACGGGCCCGAGAGGCCAGTTTGCCGGCACCAGCAACGTTTATTTTGCCCACCTGCTGGGCCTGACCCCGCTGGGCACCATGGCCCATGAATACCTGCAGGCCTGCCAGGCCCTGGGTCCGCGCCTGCGCGACAGCCAGGTGTTCGCCTTCGAGTCCTGGGCACGCGAGTACCGGGGCGACCTGGGCATCGCGCTGAGTGATGTGTACGGTCTGAACGCCTTTCTGCGCGACTTCGACATGTTTTTCTGCAAGCTGTTCGACGGTGCCCGCCATGACAGCGGCGACCCTTTCCTGTGGGGCGAACGCATGATCGACCACTACCAGCACAACCGTGTGGACCCGAAGACCAAGACCCTGATCTTCAGCGACAGCCTGACCATTCCGCGCACCATCGAGCTCTACCAGCAGTTCCGTGGCCGCTGCCAGCTCGCTTTTGGCGTCGGCACCAACCTGACCAACGACCTGGGCTACGAGCCGCTGCAAATCGTCATCAAGATGACCCGCTGCAACGGCCAGCCTGTCGCCAAGTTGTCGGACACGCCTGGCAAAGGCATGTGTGACGATGAAAAATACCTCGCTTACCTCAAGCAGGTGTTCGAAATTGAACAGCACGACACGCCTGCGATCAAGAAAGCTTCCTGAAGATGACCACCTGGCTGATCGTTCTGTTTGTGTTGGCCTATGCGGCCATTGCTCTGGAACACCCCCTGCGTGTGAACAAGACCGCCACTGCGCTGGTGGCTGCGGGCATGTTGTGGACCCTGTATGCCCTGGCTGGCGAGACGGGCCATGCGGTGTCGCACGAACTGGGCGAGTCGCTCATGGGCACCGCGCAGATCGTGTTTTTTCTCATGGGTGCCATGGCCATCGTCGAGGTTGTGGACGCCCACAACGGCTTTGAAGTGCTGACCTCGCGTGTGCGCACCAGCTCCATGGCTTCCCTGGCCTGGCTGGTGAGTCTGGTCACCTTTTTCCTGAGCGCGGTGCTGGACAACCTGACCACCACCATCGTGATGGTCTCGCTCATGAAAAAGCTGCTGCAGCGGCGCGAAGACCGCCTGCTGTTCGCCGGCTTCATCGTCATCGCCGCCAATGCCGGCGGTGCCTGGACGCCCATTGGCGATGTCACCACCACCATGCTCTGGATCGGCGGGCAGATCACCGCGGTCGAGATCATGAAAGGCCTGTTTGTGCCATCCATGGTGTCCTTGCTGGTGCCGCTGTCAGCCATCGCTGCGCAACTGCGTGGGCAGGCGGTGTTCTCGCCCGTGCGCATCGACACCGAAGGCTCGGGTGGCACAAGCGCGTTTGAGCGCAATCTGATGTTTTTCCTGGGGCTGGGCATCCTGATCGCTGTGCCCGTGTTCAAGGCTGCCACCGGTCTGCCGCCTTTCATGGGCATCTTGCTGGGGCTGGGCCTGCTGTGGCTGGTGGGAGACCTGGTGCACCGCCACAAGGCCGACGAGGCCAAGGCGCATCTGACCCTGGTCAGTGCGCTGCAGCGCATCGACATGAGTGCGGTGCTGTTCTTTGTGGGCATTTTGCTGGCCGTGGCCACACTGGAGCACACGGGCCTGCTGGCCTCGATTGCCCGCTGGCTGGACCACACGGTGGGCCGTCAGGACGTGATCGTGGTGCTGATCGGGCTGGTCAGTGCGGTGGTGGACAACGTCCCGCTGGTGGCCGCCTCGATGGGCATGTACAGCCTGCAGCAATTTCCGGCCGACAGCTTTCTGTGGGAGTTTCTGGCTTACTGTGCCGGCACGGGCGGTTCGATCCTGATCATCGGGTCGGCCGCGGGTGTAGCCGCCATGGGGCTCGAAAAGATCGACTTCTTCTGGTACGTGCGCAAAGTGAGCGGCTGGGCCTTGCTGGGCTATCTGGCCGGGGCTGCGGTCTACATGGCGCAATACCACGCACTGCATTGAACCCCGAGCCAGTCCCCGATTCAGGAACGAGAGACCAACATGAAACCATCCATACTGGTGGCCCGCGCCATCTTCCCCGAGGTGCTGGCCCAGCTGCAGCAGGTGTTCGAGGTGGACCACAACCAGGACGATGTGGTGATGAGCCCTGCCGAACTGCATGCCCGCATGAAGGGCAAGGCGGGTGCACTGACCACCGGCAGCGAACGCATCGACGGCCCGCTGCTGAACGCCTGCCCGGGCCTGAAGATCGTGGCCAACATGGCGGTGGGCTACAACAACTTCGACGTGGACGCGATGACGAAGGCCGGTGTGCTGGCCACCAACACGCCCGATGTGCTGACCGAAACCACGGCCGATTTCGGCTTTGCGCTGTTGATGGCCACGGCCCGGCGCGTGACCGAGAGCGAACATTACCTGCGCGCAGGCCAGTGGACCAAGTGGAGCTACGACATGTTTGCCGGTGCCGAGGTGCATGGCAGCACTGTGGGCATCATCGGCATGGGTCGCATCGGACAAGGCATTGCCCGCCGCGCGGCGCACGGCTTTGGCATGCAGGTGCTCTACCACAACCGCTCTCGCCTGAACCCTGAGCTGGAGGCCGAATGCAAGGCCCGCTATGTGGACAAGCCCACGCTGCTGCGCGAGGCCGACCATGTGGTGCTGGTGGTGCCGTACTCGGCCCAGTCGCACCACACCGTCGGTGCGCACGAACTGGCGCTGATGAAGCCCACCGCCACGCTGGTCAACATCGCCCGTGGCGGCATCGTGGACGACGCTGCGCTGGCCAAAGCGCTCCGGGACCGTCGCATCGCTGCCGCCGGGCTGGACGTGTTCGAGGGCGAGCCCAAGGTGCACCCAGACTTGCTGACGGTGCCCAATGTGGTGCTCACGCCCCACATCGCCAGTGCCACCGTCAAGACGCGCATGGCCATGGCCCAGCTGGCGGCTGACAACCTGATGGACTGGCTGCTGCGCGGCCAGACCCGCACCCCCATCAACCCCGAGGTGTGCCGGTGATTGAACCCATGATGGGCTTTTCGCTGGTCCTGTGGCTGTTGGTCATCGTGGGGCTGGTCCTGCTGCTGCGCCGGGGTTCTGGCCGTGACCATTCCCCCGAATTCGAGGCCCTGCAACAACAGCTGTCGACGCTGCAAAGCCAGAACGAACGGCTTGAGCGTGAACTGCGCAACGAGGTCACGCAGTCCGCCGTGCAGGCGCGCCAGGAGAGCATGCAGACCCTCACGCTGTTCCAGCAAAGCCTGCTGCAGCAAAGCGCCGAGGCGACCCGCACGCAAAACCAGCAGATCGATGCGCTGGCCCAGCAGCTCACCCTGCTGCAAAAAAGCCTGACCGACAGCCTGGCGCTGCAGGTGCAGGGACTGTCCGAGGCCAACGCACGGCGTCTGGCGGAGATGCGCGGCACCATGGAAACCCAGCTGGCCCAGCTGCAGCAAAGCAACACCGCCAAGCTCGACGAGATGCGTCAGACCGTGGACGAGAAACTGCAGGCCACGCTGCAGGCGCGCCTGGGTGAGAGCTTCAAACAGGTGGCCGAGCGGCTGGAGCAGGTGCACAAGGGTCTGGGCGAGATGCACACGCTGGCGCAGGGCGTGGGTGACCTCAAGCATTTGCTGACCAACGTCAAGACCCGCGGCATGTTCGGCGAGGCGCAACTGGGCGCCCTGCTTGAGCAGGTGCTCGCTCCCGAGCAGTACGCCGCGCAGGTGGCGACCCGTCCGGGCGACAAGAACCGGGTGGACTTCGCGATCCGCCTGCCGGGCCGCAGCGACGACGGTCAGCCGGTGTGGCTG
>JAYRQF010000010.1:0-4110 GCA_041910735.1 Limnohabitans sp. | reverse complement strand
GGCAAGCGCATCGCGCACGGCTACTTCGTGCTGTCGGCCGCGGCGGGCCTCTTTGTCTCGCCCGCGCCCGGCCCGGTGCTGGCCAACTACGGTCTGGACACGCTGCGCTTCGTCAAACCGGTGGGCATTGGCGACACGATCCGCGCGCGCCTGACGGCCAAGCGCAAGATCGACCGCAACAAGAAAGACGCCAACGGCGTCGGGCAGGGTGTGGTGGCGTGGGACGTGGAGGTCACGAACCAGCACGGCGAGCTGGTGGCCAGCTACGACATCCTGACGCTGGTGGCCAAGCGCGGCTGATGGTCAGGAGGTGTGGATCCTCGGGTCAAGCCCGAGGACGACAGAACCCTTGTCATTGCCCGGCTTGACCGGGGAATCCATGAAGAACCAAGCGCGGTGACAATCACCGGATGAACTGGTACGACCGACACATCCTGCCCTGGTTGATCGACTTCGCCTGCGGTCTGCCCATGGTGCAGGCCAGGCGCCAGATGCTGGTGCCTCAGGCCCGCGGCCGCGTGCTGGAAATTGGCATGGGCACCGGACGCAACCTGCCGTTCTACGACCGCAGCAAACTGACGCAGCTGGTGGGCGTGGACCCTGCGCTGCAGATGCACCCGCTGGCGCAGCGCCGCAGCGACAAAGCGGGCATCGCGGTCGAACTGGTGGGCCTGTCGGCCGAACGCCTGCCCCTGGCCGACGACAGCTTTGACACCGTGGTCTGCACTTACACCTTGTGCAGCATCCCCGACCCGGCCGCCGCGCTGCATGAAGTGCGGCGGGTGCTCAAGCCAGGCGGCCAGTTCCTGTTTTGCGAGCACGGCCGCTCGCCCGATCCGGCCGTGGCGCGCTGGCAAGACCGTATCCAGCCCTGCTGGACGCCGCTGGCCGGCGGTTGCCATCTGGACCGCGATGTGCCCGCGCTGCTTCGCGATGCGGGTTTGCTGGCGAAGTTGGAGCAGGGCTACATCAGTGGCCCGCGTGTGCTGGCGTACCACTACTGGGGACAGGCCCAGAAGAACTGAACCAAGGACGACGATGAAAGCGGTGTACCTGACAGGCCATGGCGGCAACGAGGTGGTGGCCATTGGCGAACGGCCGATGCCCGACCGAAAACCCGGCGAAGTGCTGGTGCGCCTGCACGCGGCCACGCTCAACCGCGTGGACCTGTACATGCGCGACAGCGGCGCGGGCATCACCCACACCCTGCCGCAAATCATGGGCATCGACGGCGCGGGTGTGGTCGAGGCCGTGGACGAAGGCCATCCCGAACTGAAACCGGGTGACCGGGTGCTGCTCTATCCCGGCGTCACCTGTGGCGACTGCGAGTTCTGCCTGCGTGGCGAGGAAGTGCTGTGCACCCGCATGAAACTGTTGGGTGAGCACCGCGATGGCACCCTGGCCGAATACATCAGCGTGCCGGCGCGCAACGCCGTGCCCATGCCGGGTGGCTGGTCGTTTGAAGAGGCGGCGGCGCTGGGCGTGAACCACCTGACGGCCTGGCGCATGCTGATGACGCAGGCGCGGCTCAAGCCCCGGGAAACAGTGCTGATTTTCGGTATCGGCGGTGGCGTGTCGCTGGCGGGCCTGCAGCTCGCCAAAGCCATGGGGGCGAGGGTCATCGTGACCTCGCGCGAACCGGACAAGTGCGAACGTGCGCTGACGCTGGGCGCCGACGCGGCCATTTGCAGCCGCACACACGATGTCGTCCAGGAGGTCATGCGCCTGACCGCCAGGCGCGGTGTCGATGTGGTGTTCGAGAACGTGGGGGCCGCTGTCTGGGACAGCGCACTCAAATCGGCCGTGCGCGGCGGCCGCATCGTCACCTGCGGCGCCACCACGGGTGACCAGCCCGGTGCCGACCTGCGCCGGGTGTTCATCCGGCAGTTGCAAATTCACGGCTCCACCCTGGGCAATCTGTCCGAGCTGCGCGATCTGGTGTGCTTTTGCGGGCAACACAACTTGCGCCCGGTGATGGATCAGGTGTACCCGCTTGAACAGACCCACGCTGCGCTGGACCGGCTCGCCAGCGGCGGGCAGTTCGGCAAGCTGGCGGTGCGCACCGGCGTTTGATGTCCCGGGGCGCGGCTCAGAACTTGCGGGCGAACGAGAACATCACGCCCGCCGTGCCCAGAACTTCCAGCTGCAGCGCGTCACGGCTGCTCAGCCTGTACCCGATGGAGGGGATGACGGCAGGAGAAAAGCCGTTGTGGTTCATCGGCACCTTGCGCTGGTAGCGGCCCACATAGCCGTACAGGATGCCGGCTGTCAGTTTCAGGCTCAGTTGGGGTACGCCCAGCAGCTGGTCAAACTCCTGTCCGAGGAACACATAGGCCGAGGGCTGGCCAAACGAGTTGGAAAACAGGCTCACCCCGCACAGGCGGCCACCCGGCAGGTGCTCGTGCACGGCCACCATCAGCACCGGCTTGTGTTCGGTGCTGTAGCGCCAGTGGTGGGTGTAGGGTGACACCGACAGTTCGGCCCGGTAGTCAGGTTCTGGCGCCCCTTCCTTGACCAGAAAATCGGGGCAGTGATGGTCAGTGGTCTGCGCGGCCAGTGGGCCGGCCAGAAGCAGCAAGCACAGCGGCAGAAGGTGTGACAGCAGGTTTTTACGCACGGAGAACTCTTGTTTTCAGTTTGTGCGATTTTAGATGGGGCCCGTCCCATCCCTGTGACAGCCTGTTTCAGGCGGGCGTGTCCAGAAACTCTTCCAGCAGGCGGGCCAGCACCTGCGGCTGGTCGTGGTGCAGCATGTGGCCCGCGTCATCGATGGTCGCAATGCGGCTGCCGGGCACGGCCTGCAGGCGCTGGTGGTATTCGGCCAGTGTGTATTGGCCTTTCCACCATTGGCCCAGCGAATCGTCGGTGGCTTCGACGGCCAGCACTGGCGCGCTGATGCGTTTGAAGGTTTCCAGCGCTTCGTCCACCCGGTACAGGTAGGGGTTGACGATTTTGTGGGCGGCGTCGCCCAGAATGCGCCACTGGCCTTTGTCGTCCGGGCGTGCCCAGTGCCGGGCCAGCCACTCGGCCTTGTCACGTGGCAGGCGCGGGTTGGTCTTCATCAGGCGGGTTGCCACGGCGGCCGCGTCGGGGTAGGTCTTGAGGTCGATGGCGCCTTCGCGGTGCTGGCGCAACTCGTCCAGCCATTGCGTGAGCCGTCCGGGGGCCTGGGCCGGGCGGGTGGCGGCCATGCCAAAGCCTTCGAGGTTGACCAGACGGCGGATGCGCCCGGGCCGCACACCGGCGTACATCATCACCACATTGCCGCCCATGCTGTGGCCGACCAGGTCGATGGGCTGATCGGGACTGACGATGTCGAGCAGGGCGTCCAGATCGCCCAGATAGTCCGGGAACCAGTAGCTGTCGGTGGGCGGGGTTTCGGTCAGGCCGTAGCCGCGCCAGTCCAACGCGATGACCGGGCGGTCCTGCATGAAAGCCTCGCTGAACGCATCGACCATGAATTGCCAGGAGGCGGCCACGTCCATCCAGCCGTGGGCCAGCACCAGCGGCGGCAGACTGGCCGAAGGTGGGCCCCAGCGCAACAGGTGGTAGCGGCAACCCCTCAGTGACACGAAGGTGCTGGTCGGTTCTCTCTGGGCTTGGTACATAGGAGGCTCATCATAAGGAGACAAGGCATGGTCAGCCGTCGCAAGCAGGACTGGAGCGCAAAGCCACCCGTGGACCGGTACGCCGAACTGCACCGGGGCTTCGGCTGGCAGGTGCCAGCCTTCTTCAACATGGCCGAGGCTTGCTGCGGGCGCTGGGCGGCGCAGGCAGACACCGCAGGCCTGACCGCCATCCGTGAGCATGTGGCCGGGCAGGGTCTGGGGCGCAGCTGGAGTTTCGGCCAGCTGCAGGACGCGGCCAACCGGCTCAGCCGGGTGCTGAAGGGGCAGGGCGTGTGCCGCGGCGACCGGGTGGCGATCGTGCTGCCCCAGCGTTTTGAAACGGCGGTGGCCTACATCGCGGTGCTGCAATTGGGGGCGGTGGCCATGCCGCTGTCCATGCTGTTCGGGCCTGAGGCGCTGTCGTTCCGCATTCAGGACAGCCAGGCCGCCGTGGCGATCGCTGACGAATCGGCCTGGGCGGCGTTGCAGGAGGCCCGCAAGG
>JAYRQF010000009.1:0-1595 GCA_041910735.1 Limnohabitans sp. | reverse complement strand
TTTCAACCTCGGCCTGCGCAGCATCGACACGCTGTCGCGCCTGGTCCGCCAGGCCCGGCAACAGGGGCAGGACATCGCCCACCCCACCCTGCTGCAGCGCTACCAGCGCGAACACCAGGGCGCCAGCCGCGGCCTGTACATGGCCACCCACGCCGTGGCCACCCTCTACACCCGCGAAGAAGCCCCCGCCCGCCTGCTGCGCCAGGCCATGGTGGGCATCGGCGAACGCTTCACACCCTTCAAGCGCGCGGTGGCGGCGAGCCTGACCGGGCTGCACTGAACGCCGGAAAAGGCCGCCATTCGATTCGGTCAGGCCGCCTGGGGCAAGCGGCGGCTCAGATCGCCCACGCCGGCCAACAAGCCGGCAATGGAAATGTCTTCGTCCAGCGCTTCCCAGTGCAGGCCCTGACGGCTGATCTGCACCGCTGCACGCTCCTGCGGGCTGGCCTGCAACAGACGCGGAAACCACGCCAGCGGCACCGCCAGCACCCGGCCATCGGCCAGGTTCACCCACATGCTGTCATCGTCAAACCGGACGGCCGTCGCCGAAGTGTTCATTCCAGGCCCTTTCAATCAATGCCGCGTTGTCTTGCACCACCCGCAGCAATTCGCGCAGGGTTCGGGCATCCAGTCCATCGCTGTCGGCCAGCGTCACCTGCGGATGCAGCCAGAACTTGGCATCACCACCGTCTCCCAGTACGTGCACGTGCACAGGCTCTCGCGGACTTCCTTCGTTCGAGTAAAAGAAAAAACGAAAACCCTTGTAGCGAAAGACCGTTGGCATGCGGAGAATGATAGACGTGCAACAGCGAAAAAGCATTGATCGAGAAAGAGCGCTGACAGGTCATCCCGCATGAAAACGCTGGTCTTGCCACTCACTGACAACAAACACCAGCGCCTGCGCGCCCTGGCCCAGAGCCGGCACACCACCATCAACCGCCTGATGGACGAAATGACCACCCTCATGCTGGCCGAGTTCGACGCGGAAACCCGCTTCAAGCTGCGCGCCGCGCGCGGTACCGGACGTGAAGCCGAAGGCCTGGCCTTGCTCGACAAGGTGGCAAAGGCCAAGCCGCAGGACGCCGGTTCACAGCGTTGAACCGCGCGCAGCAGGTTCAGCGCATGAATCCCACGCATCGACCTGGGGACGCAAGCGCCAGAACGATCAGACCTGACAGGTCAGGTTGCGGCCTGCTTTCGTGCAGACGCGGACGCCTTCAACTGCTGCAGCACGTCCGCTTTCACCATCGCCAAGATGCGCTCGCGCTCGCGCTGAACGGTGGTTCCCTGCTCACTCAGCCATTGGTGCCACCAGAGCAGACTCTCCTGAACCGTGGAGTCCACCCGGTCTCTGTGCCAGGCACTCATTTCCAAACGCCAGCCTTTGCCTTCCCATTGCTGCGGGCCGATTCGCTTGCCCGACCGCACATGCAAAGCCGGTGACGACGCGCCATAAGGATCGGCGTAGCTGGGCTCTACCCAGGCCATGGCATCACCGAGATCGAACACCACAGCGGCAGGCCGGAAGCTGATGTCCCGACCTTCGCCCAGCGCGATGACAGCGCCATCCCAGCCCTGAACCGCCTGTGTCAGCG
>JAYRQF010000008.1:0-2191 GCA_041910735.1 Limnohabitans sp. | reverse complement strand
CGGTCCGCAGGCCGATCTGGATTTCGAGGCAGCGATCCGCCGCCAGCCGGCGGACTTCACGCCGGTCAAAACTCGGGCCGATGACCCGGCAGTGTTGATCTACACCAGCGGCACCACCGGCAACCCCAAGGGCGCACTGATTCCGCAGCGGGCCCTGATCGGCAACCTGACCGGCTTTGTCTGCAGCCAGAACTGGTTCGGCTTTGACCCGGCGCGTCCGGGCAGCACGTCGGATGCGGTGTTCTGGTCTCCGGCCGACTGGGCCTGGACTGGCGGCCTGATGGACGCGCTGCTGCCCAGCCTGTACTTTGGCCGGCCCATCGTGGCCTTCAACGGGCGCTTTTCGCCCGAGGTGGCATTCGAGATCCTGCACACCCACGCCATCACGCACACCTTTTTGTTCCCGACCGCGCTCAAGGCCATGATGAAAGCGGTGCCCGCCCCCCGCAGCCGCTGGCGCCTGCGGCTGCAGGCCATCATGAGCGCAGGCGAAGCGGTGGGTGATGCGGTGTTTGCATGGTGTCAGCAGCAACTGGGCGTGACCGTGAACGAGATGTTCGGCCAGACCGAGATCAACTACGTGGTGGGCAACTGCAGCGTGTTCTGGCCGCCCAAACCGGGCAGCATGGGCAAGGGTTACCCGGGCCACCGCGTGGCCGTGATCGACGAACAAGGGCGCGAATGCCCGCCCGGCACACCCGGCGAGGTGGCAGTCCACCGTTTCGATGTGCACGGCGAACCCGACCCGGTGTTTTTTCTGGGCTACTGGCGCAACGACGAAGCCACCCGCAGCAAGTACACCTGTGACTGGTGCCGCACCGGCGATGTGGCCGTGTGCGACGAAGACGGCTACCTCTGGTATCAGGGCCGCACCGACGACATGTTCAAGGCGGCCGGCTACCGCATCGGCCCGGGCGAGATCGAGAACTGCCTGGTCAAGCACCCGGCGGTGCAGAACGCCGCCGTGGTGCCCAAGCCCGATGCCGAACGCGGCGCGCTGGTCAAAGCCTATGTGGTGCTCTCGCCCGACGCGCTGGCGGCGCGGCAGGCCGCCTCGGATCTTGTTGCCTGGGAAAACGGTGTGCGCGAAGCGCTTCAGGCCCATGTGCGTGGTCTGCTGGCGCCCTACGAGTACCCCAAGGAAATCGAATTCATCGACCAGTTGCCCATGACCACCACCGGCAAAGTGCAGCGGCGTGTGCTGCGCCTGCAGGAAGAGGCGAGGGCGGCCTCGCGCGGATGACATGCCGGTCATGACAAAATCGCCGCTCCCTGAGCATTTCCTACAGAGACACACATGAACAAGGTTCAACTCGGCACCAGCGACCTGCACGTCACCCCCATCTGTCTGGGCACCATGACTTTTGGTGAACAGGTCAAGGAGGCGGACGCACACGCCATCCTCAGCCGATCGCTCGATGCCGGCATCAATTTTGTGGACACGGCCGAGATGTACGCCGTGCCGGCCAGGGCCGAGACCTGCGGCGCCACCGAGACCTTCATCGGCAACTGGTTCGAGAAGAACCCCGGCGCCCGCCAGAAACTGGTGCTGGCCACCAAGGTGGCAGGGCCGTCCCGCGGCATGCCCTGGATCCGCGAGGGCAGCGGCATGACGGCGCAGGACATCCTCAACTCCTGCGAAGGCAGCCTGCGGCGCCTGAAAACCGACGTGATCGACCTCTACCAGATCCACTGGCCCGAGCGCCATGTGCCGGTGTTTGGCATGAGCTATTTCGACCCGGCCAAGGACAAGTCGGCCACTTCGATCCACGAGCAGCTCGAAGCCATGGCCAAGCTGGTCAAGGCCGGCAAGGTGCGCTACATCGGCCTGTCCAACGAGACGCCTTACGGCGTGCACGAGTTCGTGCGTCTGGCCGAGCAGCATGGCCTGCCACGCGTCATGACGGTGCAGAACCCCTATGCCCTGACCAGCCGCTTTTATGACAACGGTCTGGACGAGACCTGCTACCGCCTGAAAGTCTCGATGCTGGCCTATTCGCCGCTGGCCTTTGGCGCGCTGACCGGCAAGTACGACCAGACCGGCTTTGTGGGCGACCACACGCCCGATGCACGCATCTCCAACTACGAATCGGTGCGCAAACAGCGCTGGGGCCGTGAAGAAGCCCTGGTGGCCGCGCGCCGCTACAACCAGCTCGCCCGCGACAATGGCCTCACGCCCACCCAGATGGCG
>JAYRQF010000007.1:0-13687 GCA_041910735.1 Limnohabitans sp. | reverse complement strand
CAGTCCGGGCGGTTGGCGATCATGTCGCGCAGACGGGCGCGGCCGTTCTCGGGGTAGAAGCTGGTCTGCTCGATGGCGTCCAGCGCGATCTGGCGCAAGGTCTTGGCCGGCTTTTGCGCCGGGTCTTCGAATACGCCCGTGCCCTCGTCCATGCGCACGAACCACTGCGGCGCAGCGCGGTAGATGACCGGCGTCTTGTGGCGCCAGCAGTGCGGGTAGCTGTGGGTGATTTTTTGCGTGGCCATCAGGCGGTCGCTTTGCGCCAGCACTTCGAGCACGCGGGGCACGGCCTTCCAGATGTGCAGCCCGCCAAAGAGCGGCAGCTCGTCGGTGTAGACGCCGTTGCCTTGCACCGGGTTCAGGATGTCGTTGTAGGACATGCCGTGCGCCACACAGCTGTTGAAGTCGTCCACGCCGTAGGCGGGCGCCGAGTGCACGATGCCGGTGCCGTCGGTGTCGCTCACATAGTCGGCAAGGTACAGGGGCGAGAGGCGTCTGTAGCTGTAGGGGCCGGTGGCGGCGTCAACGTCGTACAGCGGGTGTCGGAACACCAGGCCGCGCAGGGCTTCGCCTTTGGCGGTGGCGATCACCTTGCCTTCGAGCCCGAAGCGCTCCAGGCACTTCTCGACCAGGCTGGCGGCCAGCATGTAGACGCCACGCGGGGTGTCGACCAGGGCGTATTCCAGCTCCGGGTGGGCGTTGAGCGCCTGGTTGGCGGGGATGGTCCAGGCGGTGGTGGTCCAGATGACGGTGAAGGCTTTCTTGTTGCCGTCGCCCGGCAGTTGCGAAAGACCGAAAGCGTTGGCCAGGGCCGCCGCGTCGTTGGCTTCAAACGCCACATCCAGCGTGTCGCTTTGCTTGTCCTGGTATTCGATCTCGAATTCGGCGAGGCTGGAGCCGCAGTCGAAGCACCAGTACACGGGTTTCAGGCCGCGGTAGACAAAGCCGCGCTCGATCACCTGCTTGAAGGCGCGGATTTCACCGGCCTCGTTGGCAAAGTCCATGGTTCGGTACGGCCGCTCCCAGTCGCCCAGCACGCCCAGGCGCTTGAAGTCCTCGCGCTGCTGGTCGATCTGCTCGGTGGCAAAGGCGCGGCTCTTGGCCTGCATGTCGTCACGGCTGAGGTTGCGGCCGTGCAGCTTTTCGATGGCGTTTTCGATGGGCAGGCCGTGGCAGTCCCAGCCGGGGATGTACTGCGCGTCCATCCCCTTGAGCTGGCGGCTCTTGACGATCATGTCCTTGAGCACCTTGTTGAGCGCATGGCCGATGTGCAGCTTGCCGTTGGCATACGGCGGGCCGTCGTGCAGCACGAACAGGGGCTGACCGGCGCGGGCATCGCGCAGCTTTTTGTAGAGCCCCTCCTTGTTCCATTCCTGCACCCAGGCGGGTTCGCGCTTGGGCAGGTCGCCGCGCATCGGGAAGGGCGTGTCCGGCAGGTTCAGGGTGGCGCGGTAATCGGCAGCGGGGGTGGCTTTTTCGGACATGGCTTGAACTCGTGGGCGGCCTGAATCTTGGATGGCCGCAGGAATCGGTTGGACCCGTAGGGTCTTGTGTGCAGGGCAAGCCTGCTCAGGCAGACGGCGTGAGCGTCAAATTCGGTCGCGGGTGGTCTGGCGGTGGGTTTCGCCGTGGCGCGAGGCAAACCATGCGCGTGCGTCATCGCAGTCTTTGGCGATGCCCTTCGTCAGGGCATCCAGACCGTCGTATTTGAGCTCGTCATGGAGTTTGTGCAGCAGATCCACGCGAATGATTTTACCGTAGCCCCACTCGCCCCCCCGGGCGGCGGGCCAGTCCAGCACATGGGTCTCCAGCAGCACGCGGCCACCGTTTACATCGCCCGGGTCCAGCGAGGGGCGGATGCCCAGGTTGGCGACGCCGGGCAGGGGCTCTGGCGTGAGGCCATGCACCTCCACCACAAAAATGCCGCTGGCCGCCGGTTTCCAGTGCGAAAACCGCAGGTTCAGAGTGCGAAAGCCGTCGCCAGCACCCTCTTGCGTGGCCCCCAGCTCACGCCCGAGCTTGCGCCCGTGCACCACATGGCCGCTGATGCTGTAGGGGCGGCCGAGCAGGGCGGCCACGTCCTGCAGGCGGGCTTCGCCCAGCGCCTGCCGCACGGCCGAGCTGGACACGCGCAGGCCATGGACTTCGTAGCTGTTCATGCGGGCCACGTCAAAACCCAGCTGTTGGCTTGCCGAATCAAGCATGGTGTAGTCACCGGCCCGTTTGGCCCCAAACCGGAAATCGTCGCCCACCAGCACATAGCGCACGCCCAGGCCCTTGACCAGCACTTCTTCGATGAAGGCCTGCGGCGACTGGCTGGCCAGTCGGGCGTCAAAGGGCAATACCACCACCTGGTCGACGCCGCAGCGCTCGAGTTCGAGCAGCTTGTCGCGCAGGGTGGCGATGCGGGCGGGTGCGAGCTCGGGCTTGTTCAGCGCCTTGGCGAAGTAGTCGCGCGGGTGGGGCTCGAAGGTCATGACACAGCTGGGCACGCCCCGGTGCGCCGCCTCGTTGCGCAGCAGGGCGAGCATGGCCTGGTGCCCCCGGTGCACGCCATCGAAATTGCCGATGGTCAGGGCGCAGGCGGGGGCCAGATCGGGGTGGTGGAAACCGCGGAAAACCTTCATCCGGTGTGTCAACAAACTGAGAAATTTAACGGTTATATTGTGACCGAGCCCGGAAGACAGGCGCTCGCCGCCTGCCAACTCTGCGACTCACGGTTCGTGTCAGTGGTTTTCGACTGTTGATTGGAGGCGTGTGTGAAGGTTCTCAAGCTGTCGGCGCAAGGGCTGCCCCAGTCCTGGATTTCTCTTGAAGAGGCGGTGCTGCACTACGCCGCCGATGAGGTGCGCTGGGAAATGGGCCAGCAGGTGGCCGTCTTCCGGGGTGGCCACAACGCCATCACGGGCGAGCAGTCCGTCATCACCGTCAACAGCATCATCGGCACCAAGGGCGTGCCCAACATCAACCCCTTTGACCTGCGCCCCAGCCTCACCAACGCCAAGCTTTTCGCGCGTGACCGCAACGTCTGCGCCTACTGCGGTGACCATTTCCACGAAACCGAACTCACGCGCGAGCACATCGTGCCCTTTGCCCAGAAGGGGCAGGACCACTGGATGAACGTGGTGACGGCCTGCAAGTCCTGCAACCACCGCAAGAGCGACCGCACCCCCGAACAGGCGCACATGCCGCTGCTCTACACCCCCTACATCCCCAGCCTCTGGGAAGACTTCATCCTGCGCAACCGCCGCATCCTGGCCGACCAGATGGAGTTCCTGATGGCGCATGTGCCGCGCACCTCGCGCCTGCTGATGTAAGCCCCTCTTGCCGCGCCGCTCGTGCAGGCGCATCATGTTCTCCACAACACATGCCGCACCCACGCAGGCCGGCGGCGATCAGGGGGACACATGAACCAGTTTGCTCCATGGGCCTTGCGCCTCAACCGTGGCGTGTTCACGCGCAGGCGCAGTCTGCAGTGGCTGGCCACTTTTCCTTTCCTTCCCAATGCACAAGCGACACCATCGGGTGTGCAACTGGCCTCGGACTGGCCGTCGGACCGTTCGCCGCAAGGCTTTCTGGTCAGCGAGAAATTCGACGGCGTGCGCGCCGTCTGGGACGGGCAGCACCTGCGCTTTCGCAGTGGACGCGAAATCGCTGCGCCCGACTGGTTCGTGCGGGCCTTGCCCGATCATCCGCTCGATGGCGAGATGTGGTTGGGTCACGGCCAGTTTGACCGTCTTTCGGGTGTGGTGCGCCAGCAGCGACCGGACGATGCCGGCTGGCGGGCCGTGCGGTATCTGGTGTTCGATGCCCCGGCGCAGCCTGGGACATTTGAAGCACGCTGGCAGGCTTTGCAGTCGGTGATCGAGGGGGTGAATCGGCCTTGGTTGCAGCGGGTGGAGCAGTCTCAGGTGAGCAGTGCGGCGGCCTTGCAGCAGCGGCTGGATGCTGTGGTTCGCGCCGGTGGGGAGGGTTTGGTGCTGCACCGTGCTGACGCAGCCTGGCGTTCGGGCCGCAGCGATGCGCTCTTCAAGTTCAAACCCGAGCCGGACGATGAAGCGCAGGTGATCGCACATTTGCCTGGCAAGGGGCGTCATGCGGGTGTGACCGGCGCCTTGCAGGTCCGGACACCGGATGGGCAGCAGTTCGCTTTGGGTTCAGGCCTGAGTGATGCGCAGAGACGGAACCCGCCCGAGGTGGGCAGCTGGGTCACTTACCGTTACCGCGACCGGACTCCCAAAGGAGTGCCCCGTTTTGCGACCTTCGTCAGAGCCAGAGCGCCCGAATGAGCCCGCAGCCCGGCATGGGAGCCGGTTACGGGTTCCTCATGCTGCGGGGGTACGCAGAAATCGTCACCCGCAACCGGCTCCCATGCCGGGCTGCCCCCGCAGAAGCCGCAGCGACCGGTCAGGCGAAAACGCCCGCCGTGTCCTGCATCCGGCTCGACACTTCACCCAGGTGGTGCAGCGTGTCGCCAAAGGTCATTTCCAGCTGCGTGAGCTTCTTGAAGTAGTGGCTGACGATGTACTCGTCCGTCACGCCAATGCCGCCGTGCAGCTGCACCGCCGACTGGCCCACAAAGCGCATGGCCGTGCCAAGCTGGTAGCGGGCGCGGGCGATGGCCTGGCGGCGTTCGCCTTCTGGAGCCTTGAGCTTGAGGCTGGCGTAGTAGCTCATGGAGCGGGCCAGTTCGAGCTGCATCTTCATGTCGGTCACGCGGTGGCGCAAGGCCTGGAAGGTGGCGATCGGCACGCCGAACTGCTTGCGCGTGTTCATGTACTCGGCGGTGATGGCCAGGGTCTTGTCCATCACACCCACACCTTCGGCGCAGACGCAGGCCGAGCCGATGTCAGCTGCTTCTTCGAGCGCGGTCTGACCGTTCTTCGTGATCAGCCGGGCCGGGCTGTTGGTCAGCGTGACTTCGGCAGCGCGTGAGCCGTCCTGGGTCAGGTAGCCACCGGTTTGGACGCCGGCAGCGCTCCGCTCCACCAGGAAAAGCGCCATCTGGCCACCGGCCAGCGCCGGCACGATGAAGGCGTCGGCCTGGTCGCCCACGGGCACGATGCTCTTGGCGCCGCTCACGGTCCACTGGCCACCTGCCTCTTTGGCCTCGGCTTTGCAGCGGCTCAGGTGGTGGCGGGCTCCGCGTTCCTGGTGCGCCAGCACCACGATGGCTTCGCCGCTGGCGATGCGTGGCAGCCAGCCGGCCTGCAGATCGGCCGGGGCGTGTGTTTGCAGCACCGCGCTGGCGATCAGCGTCTGGGCCAGTGGTTCAAGCACGATGCCGCGACCGAGTTCTTCCATCACCACCATGGCTTCGACCGGGCCCATGCCCATGCCCCCATGTTCTTCGCTCACATACAGGCCTGCCAGGCCAAGTTCGGCCAGTTCGGTCCAGGCGGCGCGGTCAAAACCGCCGGCGTTCACGATGGCGCGGCGACGCTCGAAGTCGTAGCCTTTGTCAACCCATTTGCGCACCGCGTCGCGCAGCTGTTCCTGGTCTTCAGAAAAATCGAAATCCATTTCAGTGTCCCTTTCAGCCCAGAACGGTCTGGCTCACGATGTTGCGCTGCACCTCGTTGCTGCCGCCGTAGATGGTGGTCTTGCGCATGTTGAAGTAGTTGGAGGCCAGCGGCGCATTGCCGACCACGTCCCCCGGGAAGTTGCCCTGCCAACCGGCTTCCATGGCCTCGAAGATGAAGGGCAGGCTGAACGGCCCAGCGGCCTGCATCATGAGTTCTGTGTAGCGCTGCTGGATCTCGCTGCCACGGATCTTCAAGAGACCGGCAATGTCCAGCGAGTTCTTGCCCGACTTCTCGGCGGACAGCACGCGCAGCACCAGCATTTCCAGGGCCACGATGTCGACTTCGAGCCTGGCAATTTCGTCACGGAAGCGGGTGTCGTCCCAGACGCCTTCGGCCTTGGCGATGCGCTTGAGGCGTTCCAGCTCACGCTTGGCGCGGTTGACATCGGCGATGTTGGTGCGCTCGTGGCTCAGCAAGTGCTTGGCATAGGTCCAGCCCTTGTTTTCTTCACCGATCAGGTTTTCGGCCGGGACTTCAACGTTGTCGAACCAGACCTCGTTGACCTCGCACTCACCGTCGAGCAGCCTGATCGGGCGCACGGTGATGCCGGGCGACTTCATGTCGATCAGCAGGAAGGAGATGCCGGTCTGCGGCTTGCCCTCCGTGCTGGTGCGCACCAGGCAGAAGATCCATTCGCCATACTGGCCCAGCGTGGTCCAGGTTTTCTGACCGTTGACGATGTATTTGTCGCCCTTGCGTTCGGCGCGGGTCTTGAGCGAAGCCAAGTCCGAGCCCGAGCCGGGCTCGCTGTAACCCTGGCTCCACCAGACCTCGCCGCTGGCGATGCCTGGCAGGAAACGCTTGTGCTGCTC
Organism: Limnohabitans sp.; assembly: GCA_041910735.1. Classification (GTDB taxonomy): domain Bacteria; phylum Pseudomonadota; class Gammaproteobacteria; order Burkholderiales; family Burkholderiaceae_C; genus Limnohabitans_A. The sequence continues at coordinate 7,290 of JAYRQF010000007.1, read as the reverse complement.
GGCATTGCCAAAGGCCATGATGACGGGCGCCACCATGACCGGGCCAAAGGGCACGATGCGGGGCGCACCGGCCAGGGCGCATTCTTCCTCGAACAGGTGCTTTTGCACGGCGTTCCAGCCGGGTCCGCCGAATTCCTTGGGCCAGCCGTAGCCCAGCCAGCCTTTTTTGCCGAGGATTTTGGCCCAGGTTTGCATGTCGTCGCGCGACAGTCGCTGCGCAGCGTGGACCTTGTCGGAAATGTGTTTGGGCAGGTTCGCGTGAACCCAGGTGCGAATCTCGTCGCGGAACGCGAGTTCTTCAGGGGTAAAAGCCAAATCCATGTGCAGGTTCTCCTTGAGACAGACAGTTTTTAGCACGACCGTTCACTTGTGGCGTGTCAGGGTTGGGACAAGTCAGGGTTTGTCTGGAGCCACGGGGGAGGCCGGGGATAATCCCGGCAACATGAAAAACATCGTCATCCTGATTTCCGGTTCCGGCTCCAACATGGCGGCCATCGTGCGCCGTGCCCAGCAGGAGCATTGGGAGACCCGTCTGGGTGCCCGGGTGGCAGCCGTCATCAGCAACAAGGCCGACGCCAAAGGGCTCGTGTTTGCCCGCGAGCAGGGCATTGCCACCGCCGTGCTCGACCACAAGGCCTACCCCAGCCGCGAGGCTTTCGATGCTGCCCTGAGGCAGGAGATTGACCGACATGCGCCAGCGCTGGTGGTGCTGGCAGGCTTCATGCGCATCCTCACGCCGGGTTTCGTGCAGCACTATGCGGGGCGCCTGCTCAATATTCATCCGTCCCTGTTGCCGGCCTTTGCGGGCCTGCACACGCACGAGCGTGCCATCGAGGCGGGATGCAAATTTGCCGGGGCCACGGTGCATGAAGTCACGGCAGAACTCGACCATGGCCCGATCCTGGCGCAGGCGGTGGTGCCGGTCTTGCCCGACGACACGTCCGATGTGCTGGCCGCCCGCGTGCTCACGCAGGAGCACCGCATTTACCCGCAGGCCGTGGCAGATTTTTTGAAGAAGCTGGACTGATTCAGTCGCCGATGCGTTGAAAACGGGGCTGCGCTACCCCGTCGATCACCACCTTCCCGGCAAACATGGCAGCCGGCCGCACCCACAAGCCTTGCTGGCCATAGAGTGCCTGGTACAGCGTCATTGGTTCCAGTGTTTCGCTGTGCCGCACGGTGCCCAGCACGCGGTACTGGCCGCCCTTGTAATGCCGGTACAGCCCCGGGGGCGTCTCGATCAGGGGCGGCAGGTCGTCGTCGGTCATGGCTTGAAGGGGATGGGACAATACGGCCATGCATCCTAAAGCCCTTCTGGACAGCTGCGCTGAACTCGTCAAGCTGTGTCTGACCTTTGAACACCCGGCCGATGCCGTGGTGTCCCGTTATTTCCGTGAACACCGTTCCCTGGGGCCGCGCGAGCGCGCCACCTTGGCCGAAACCGCTTTCGCCGTGCTGCGCAAGAAATTGCTGTATGAGCAACTGGCCCGTTCGGGCAGCGGTCCCAAAGAGCGTCGTCTGGCCATTCTGGGTTTTCATGGCCCCCGCGACTTCCTCAAGAGCGCATTGAACGATCAAGAAAAAGCCTGGCTGGACGCCTGCGACAAGGTCAAACCCGAGGAACTGATGGCGCCGCACCGGCACAACCTGCCGGAATGGATGGCCAAGGCCCTGCAGGCACAACTGGGGGACGATTTCCAGGCCCTGGCCGACAACCTGCAGCTGCCCGCACCGCTGGACCTGCGGGTGAACTCGCAGGTCGCCAAGCGCGCTGAAGTACAAAAGGAACTGACCAAAGCGGGCATCGCGGCCGAGGCTACGCCGTATTCGCCCTGGGGCCTGCGTCTGCAGGACAAGCCTGCGCTACAGCGCACCGAGGCCTTCACGCGCGGTGCGATCGAGGTGCAGGACGAGGGTTCGCAGCTGCTGGCCTTGCTGGTGGATGCGCACCGCGGCGAAATGGTGGTCGACTTCTGCGCCGGGGCCGGCGGCAAGACCCTGGCGCTGGGTGCGGCCATGCGCAACACCGGCAGACTCTATGCCTTTGACGTGTCGGGGCACCGCCTTGAAGCACTCAAACCGCGCCTGGCACGCAGCGGCCTGTCCAACGTGCACCCGGCGGCCATTGCGCACGAACGGGACGAGCGCATCAAACGTCTGGCGGGCAAGATTGACCGGGTGCTGGTGGATGCCCCCTGTTCTGGCCTGGGCACGCTGCGCCGAAATCCGGACCTCAAGTGGCGGCAGTCCGAAAAGGCGGTGGCCGAGCTGGTGCTCAAACAGACCGCCATCCTGGACAGTGCGGCGCGCCTGGTCAAACCGGGTGGCCGACTGGTTTATGCCACCTGCAGCGTGCTGCCCCAGGAAAACGAAGAAATCGCCCGGGCGTTCAGCCAGGCGCACCCGGATTTTGTGCCTTTGAGCGTGGTTGAAGAACTGGCGCGGCTGAAAGTGGATGGCGCAGCAAGCCTGTGCGCCAGCGACGGCCAGTACCTGCGGCTGTGGCCGCACCGGCACGGGACAGACGGGTTTTTTGCGGCTGTCTGGGTTAAAAAATGAGCCGTTTTTGACTCATTAACCGTATGGAACACCGAAAATCCTGTCTTTTTTCTGGTCGAAAACCTAAAATACGTGGTTTGCCTGACACAGGCGCATCCCGTGAGACCTGAGACATGTTTTTGACCGATTGGGCGGCCTTTGACGCCCTGATTGACTGGATGGGCCATGGCCTGTTCAACCTGGCCTGGTGGCAGGTTCTGCTGATCACCCTGGGCATGACCCACATCACGATTGCCAGCGTGACGATCTACCTGCACCGTCACTCGGCGCACCGCGCGCTGGATTTGCACCCCATTCCGGCGCACTTTTTCCGTTTCTGGCTGTGGATGACCACTGGCCAGGTGACCAAGGAGTGGACGGCGGTCCACCGCAAGCACCACGCCAAATGCGAGCGCGAGGGTGACCCCCACAGCCCGGTGGTGTTCGGCATCGAGACGGTGTTCTGGAAAGGTGCCGAGCTCTACCGCGCCGAAGCCAAGAACCAGGAAACCCTGGAGCGTTACGGCCACAACACGCCCAACGACTGGATGGAGCGCAATGTCTACACCCGCTATTCCGCGCTGGGTGTGAGCCTGATGCTCATCATCGATGTGGCCCTGTTTGGTTTCCTCGGTCTGACCGTCTGGGCCGTGCAGATGGCCTGGATCCCGATCACCGCCGCCGGCATCATCAACGGCATTGGCCACTGGTGGGGTTACCGCAATTTCGAAGCGCAGGACGCCAGCACCAACATCTCGCCATGGGGCATCATCATCGGTGGCGAAGAGCTTCACAACAACCACCACACCTACCCGACATCCGCCAAGCTGTCGGTCAAGCCCTATGAATTTGACATTGGTTGGATGTACATCTCCATCCTGAGCGCTCTGGGTCTGGCCACGGTCAAGAAGACGCCGCCGCGTGCCGCTTACGGCGATGTGCGCCCCGTGGCCGATGAAAAGACGCTCGAGGCCCTGATCGCCAACCGCTACGAAGTCATGGCCCAGTACGCCCGTGGCCTGCGTGGCGTGGTCGCTCAGGAAGCCGCCAAGCTCAGCGACGCCAGGGTGCTGCGAGACGCCAGCCGCTGGTTGCACCGCGATGCCGAAAAGGTGCCTGCAGAAGCCCAGTCCCGTCTGCAGCAGGCCCGCAAGGCCAGCCCGGCGCTGGACAAGATGGTGCAGATGCGCGAAGAGCTGCGCCAGATCTGGTTGAACACCTCCGAGTCGCGTGAGCAACTGGCTGCTGATCTGCAGGCCTGGTGCAAGCGTGCCGAAGACAGCGGCATTGCCGCCCTGCGTGACTTCTCGATGAAGCTGCGCTCGGTGCGCGTGCGTGCTGCCTGACGGGGGCGCGAGCCCCTTCCCCGGTCTGTTGGGTCGGGGCATAAAAAAACCGCTGCGATGCAGCGGTTTTTTATTGGGGTGGGCCGAATTACTTCAGCTTCACTTCCTTGTACTCGACGTGCTTGCGAGCCTTGGGATCAAACTTCATGATCGCCATTTTCTCGGGCATGGTCTTCTTGTTCTTGCTGGTGGTGTAGAAGTGACCGGTACCGGCCGTGGACTCCAGCTTGATCTTTTCGCGTCCGCCTTTGCTTGCCATGGTATGTGCTCCTTAGAAGGTTCAGGCCTGGCCGCGTGCACGCAGGTCGGCGAGCACGGAGTCGATGCCGTTCTTGTCGATCAGGCGCAGAGCAGCGCCAGACACGCGCAGGCGCACCCAGCGGTTCTCGCTCTCGACCCAGAAGCGGCGGTACTGCAGGTTCGGCAGGAACCGGCGCTTGGTTTTGTTGTTGGCATGGGAAACGTTGTTCCCGACCATCGGGCCTTTGCCCGTGACTTCACACTTGCGTGCCATGAGGACACTCCGTACTTTTCAAAACAGCCGGTGCCGATGGATTTCTGCGCATTTGCAGGAATCTGGCGATCCAGCCTCACCTCGCCAGGATGGGTGGCGGTAACCCAGATTGCTGATCCTGTGAATCCCGCAGCGGGGCGGGCAGATTCAGCAAAGCCTTGGATTATAACGAATTCCGGGCTGGCTTGGCCGGACAGGCTCGGTGGGGACCGTCATCAGCCGTTTTCCTGCTCCAGGAAGCGTTGTGCGTCCAGCGCGGCCATGCAGCCCGTGCCGGCGCTGGTGATGGCCTGACGGTAGATGTGGTCCTGCACGTCGCCTGCGGCAAAAACGCCGGGCACACTGGTCTGGGTGGCAAAGCCCTTGCCGCCGCCCTGGGTCACGATGTAGCCGTTTTCCAGCGTCAGCTGGCCTTGGAAGATGTCGGTGTTGGGTGAGTGACCAATGGCAATGAAACACCCCTTGAGCGCCAGGTCTTCGGTGCTGCCGTCGGTGGTGCTTTTCAGGCGCACGCCGGTCACGCCAGTGTCGTCGCCCAGCACCTCATGGAGGGTTTTGAAGGTCTTGAGCTCGATCTTGCCTTCGGCCACCTTGTCCATCAGCTTGTCCACCAGAATGGGTTCTGCCTTGAATTTGTCGCGGCGGTGGATCAGGTAGACCTTGTTGGCGATGTTGGACAGGTACAGGGCTTCTTCAACGGCGGTGTTCCCGCCGCCGACCACGCAGCAGACCTCGCCACGGTAGAAGAAGCCATCGCAGGTGGCGCAGGCGCTCACGCCGCGGCCCTGGAAGGCTTCTTCGGAGGGCAGGCCCAGGTATTTGGCCGAGGCGCCGGTGGCGATGATCAGGCTGTCGCAGGTGTAGGTACCGGCATCGCCCTTGAGGGTGAAGGGGCGCCTGGACAGGTCCACGGCGTTGATGTGGTCGAACACGATCTGTGTTTTGAATCGCTCGGCGTGTTCCAGAAAGCGCTGCATCAGCTCCGGGCCCTGCACGCCGTTCACATCGGCGGGCCAGTTGTCGACTTCGGTGGTGGTCATGAGCTGGCCACCCTGGGCCATGCCGGTGATCAGCAGTGGGTTCAGGTTGGCGCGGGCGGCGTAGACGGCGGCGGTGTAGCCGGCCGGGCCGGAGCCCAGAATCAGGACTTTGGCGTGTTGGGTCGGGGTGCTCATGGCGGGACTTTCTGCAGGATGCGCGGTGGCGGTGGCCACCAAAGCCCACATTGTAAGAAGCCGTTTTTGCCCCGGTCGGTGGCGGGGCTTGGAGAGGGTGCGATCGGGTAAGCTTGGCACCAGCACATGAGTTATTCCCTGCACACTTTGAACGGGCTCGCCGAGCCTCAGACAGCACCCGAGGAGCCCCGCAGCTTCTGGGGTCGTTTTGCCCTTGAAATCAGCCTTTTGCTGGGCGGCGCCAGTCTGGTGCTGGTGATGCTGGCCCTGCTCAGTTACCACCCCGGCGATGCCGCATGGTCCACCTCTGGCGCCCAGGCGCCGGTGCACAACTGGGTGTGGCGGATGGGGGCCTGGCTGGCCGATCTGGCTTATTTTTCATTGGGTTATTCGGTCTGGTGGTGCTGGCTGGCGGGGCTGCGGGCCTGGCTGGTCGGTTTCTCGCGCTGGTTGCGCAGCGCGGGCTGGGGCAGTGCGGCGCGACACCGCTTTTCAACCCGCACGCTGTGGGCTTTCTGGCTGGGCATGCTGGTTCTGCTGGCCAGCAGCAGCGCGCTTGAATGGACGCGCCTGTACCGCTGGGAGACGCATCTGCCCGGCTACAGCGGTGGCGCTCTGGGTTATCTGGTCGGCGGCCAGTCACTGCAATGGCTGGGCTTCACGGGCTCGGCACTGGTGGGCATCGTGATGATGGTGCTCGGGGTCGCGGTGGTCTTCCGGTTTTCGTGGTCGGACATGGCCGAGCGCATAGGGGCGCGCATCGACGCGCTGATCGAGCGCCGCCATGTGCAACGTGAGATCGAGACCGATCTGGCCCTGGGGCAACAGGCGCTGCGCGAGCGTGAGCAGTCCAGCGGTTTCCAGCCGGTGGAGCCCCCCTGGGAGGGCCGCATGGAGCCGTCGCTGGACGGGGAGTCTTCGTCGCCGCAGCTGGAAATTGCCCCGCTGCCGGTGCCACCGGCCAAGCCCGCACCCATGGTGATCGAGCCGGGCGTGACCGAGGTGCCCCGCAGCGAGCGGGTGGTCAAGGAGCGGCAGAAACCGCTTTTCAATGAGTTGCCCGACAGCAAGTTGCCCCAGGTGGACCTGCTGGACGCGCTCACCGCACGTCAGGAAACCGTGTCGCCCGAAACGCTGGAGATGACCAGCCGTCTGATAGAGAAGAAGCTGGGCGACTTTGGTGTGCAGGTGCGCGTGGTCGCCGCCGCCCCCGGCCCGGTCATCACCCGTTACGAAATCGAGCCGGCCACCGGCGTGAAAGGTTCGCAGATCGTCAACCTCGCCAAAGACCTGGCGCGCTCGCTCTCTTTGGTGTCGATTCGCGTGATCGAGACCATTCCGGGCAAGAACTACATGGCGCTCGAATTGCCCAATGCGCGGCGCCAGTCGATCAAGCTCAGCGAAATTCTCGGTTCGCAGGTCTACAACGAAGCCAAATCCATGCTGACCATGGGCCTGGGCAAGGACATCGTGGGCAACCCGGTGGTGGCCGATCTGGCCAAGATGCCGCACGTGCTGGTGGCGGGCACCACAGGCTCGGGCAAGTCGGTGGGCATCAACGCCATGATCCTGTCGCTGCTCTACAAGGCCGAAGCCCGTGATGTGCGCCTGTTGATGATCGACCCCAAGATGCTGGAAATGTCGGTCTATGAAGGCATCCCGCACCTGCTCGCGCCCGTGGTTACCGACATGAAGCAGGCCGCGCACGGCCTGAACT
>JAYRQF010000006.1:0-11234 GCA_041910735.1 Limnohabitans sp. | reverse complement strand
GCGGCGACTCGCACACCTCCACCCATGGCGCTTTTGGTGCTCTGGCCCATGGCATCGGCACCTCCGAGGTCGAGCATGTCATGGCCACCCAGACCCTGCTGGCCAAGAAGGCCAAAAACATGCTGATCAAGGTCGAAGGCCAGGTCGCCAGGGGCGTGACCGCCAAAGACATCGTGCTGGCCATCATCGGCAAGATCGGCACCGCCGGCGGCACCGGCTACACCATCGAATTCGCCGGCAGCGCCATCCGCGCCCTGTCCATGGAAGGCCGCATGACGGTTTGCAACATGGCCATCGAAGGCGGTGCACGCGCCGGCCTCGTGGCGGTCGATGACAAGACCATTGAATACGTGAAAGGCCGCCTGCTCTCACCCACCGGTGTGGAATGGGACCAGGCCGTGGCCTACTGGAAGACCCTTCACTCCGACGAAGGCGCCCAATTCGACGCCGTGGTTGAACTCGACGCCACGCAGATCGTGCCGCAGGTCACCTGGGGCACCTCGCCCGAAATGGTGCTGGGCATCGACGGTACCGTCCCCGACCCCGACAAGGAAAAGGACGACGTCAAGCGCGGCGCCATCGAGCGCGCCCTGACCTACATGGCACTGCAGCCCGGCAAACCGCTGTCCGACATCACCATCGACAAGGTTTTCATCGGCTCGTGCACCAACAGCCGCATCGAAGACATGCGAGAAGCCGCTGCCGTGGTCAAAAAGCTCGGCCAGAAAGTGGCGCGCAACGTCAAGCTGGCCATGGTCGTGCCCGGCTCCGGCCTGGTCAAGGAACAGGCTGAGCGCGAAGGCCTGGACCAGATCTTCAAGGCCGCCGGCTTTGAGTGGCGCGAGCCCGGCTGTTCCATGTGCCTGGCCATGAACGCCGACCGTCTGGAGCCCGGCGAGCGCTGCGCCTCCACCAGCAACCGCAATTTCGAAGGTCGTCAGGGCGCCGGTGGCCGCACCCACCTGGTGTCGCCGGCCATGGCTGCTGCTGCTGCCATCCACGGCCATTTTGTGGACGTTCGCAAATTTGCCTGACCTCAAGGAGCCCCGCCATGAACAAAATCATCAGCTTCAGCCTCATCGCCGCTTTGCTGGCACTGGCCGGTTGCAACACCGTGCGCGGCCTTGGGCAGGACATTGAAAAAGCCGGCTCCGTCATCGAGAAATCGGCGAAGTAATCACCATGCAGAAATTCACCCTTCACAAAGGCCTGGTGGCCCCGATGGACCGCGCCAACGTGGACACCGACGCCATCATCCCAAAGCAGTTCCTCAAGTCGATCCGCAAGACGGGCTTTGGCCCCAATCTGTTCGACGAATGGCGTTATCTCGACAAAGGCGAACCCGGCGTGCCCGAGTCTGCCCGCAAGCCCAACCCCGATTTCGTGCTGAATCAGCCGCGCTACAAAGGCGCGAGCATCCTGCTGGCGCGCAAGAACTTCGGCTGCGGCTCCTCTCGCGAACATGCCCCCTGGGCCATCGACCAGTACGGGTTCCGTGCCGTCATCGCCCCCAGCTTTGCCGACATCTTCTTCAACAACTGCTTCAAGAACGGCCTGCTGCCCATCGTGCTGCCCGAGTCCACCGTGGACATGCTGTTCAATGAGGTGTTCGCCTTTCCCGGCTACGAACTCACCATCGACCTGGAGCGTCAGGTCATCGTGCGTCCACAGGGCGAGGAAATTCCGTTCGACGTGCAGGCTTTCCGCAAGTACTGCCTGCTCAACGGTCTGGATGACATCGGCCTGACCCTGCGCCACGCCGACAAGATCAGGTCCTACGAAGCCGAACGTCTGGCCACCAAGCCTTGGCTCGCGCACACCGCTCAATAAACAAGAAGCCCCATGAAAATCGCAGTTCTCCCCGGTGACGGTATTGGCACCGAAATCGTTGAACAGGCCGTCAAGGTCCTGAACGCCCTCGACCTGAAGTTCGAGATGGAATCCGCCTTGGTCGGCGGCGCCGCCTACGACGCGCACGGCCACCCCCTGCCCGAGTCCACGCTCAAACTCGCCATGGACGCCGACGCGGTGCTGTTCGGTGCCGTGGGCGACTGGAAGTACGACAAACTCGACCGCCCGCTGCGCCCTGAGCAGGCCATCCTGGGCCTGCGCAAGAACCTGGGCCTGTTCGCCAACTTCCGTCCCGCCATCTGCTACGAACAGCTGGTCGGCGCCTCCAGCCTCAAGCCCGAGCTGATCGCGGGTCTGGACATCCTGATCATCCGCGAGCTGACCGGTGACATCTATTTTGGCCAGCCGCGCGGCCGCCGCGTGGCCACCGATGGCCACTTCCCCGGAGCCGAAGAAGCGTTTGACACCATGCGCTACTCCAAACCTGAAATTGAGCGCATTGCGCATGTGGCCTTCCAGGCCGCCCGCAAGCGGAGCAAAAAGGTCACCAGCGTGGACAAGGCCAACGTGCTCGAAACCTTCCAGTTCTGGAAAGACGTGGTCACCGAAGTGCATGCGCAGTATCCCGACGTGGAACTGCAGCACATGTACGTGGACAACGCTGCGATGCAGCTGGTCAAGGCGCCCAAGGCTTTTGACGTGGTCGTGACTGGTAACATGTTCGGCGACATCCTGTCCGACGAAGCCTCGATGCTGACGGGCTCGATCGGCATGCTGCCTTCGGCCAGCCTGAACACGAAAAACCAGGGTCTGTACGAGCCCAGCCACGGCAGCGCCCCCGACATCGCTGGCAAAGGCGTCGCAAACCCGCTGGCCACCATCCTGAGCGCCGCAATGATGCTGCGCTTCAGCCTGAACCAGGCCGAAGCGGCTGACCGCATCGAGACGGCTGTCAAGAAGGTGCTGGCCCTGGGCCTGCGCACCCCGGACATCTGGAGCGAAGGCACGACCCGGGTCGGCACCCAGGAAATGGGCAACGCCGTGGTCAAGGCGCTCGGCTGAGCGTCCCGGCTCTTCCAGCAAAAAAGCGCCTCTGGGCGCTTTTTTGCTGCCCAGCCCGTCGCACAGGGAAACTCAGGCCGCGCTGTCAGGTGCGTTCAAGGCTATCCGGTACAATCTTTCCCCATGTTTGCCGCCCGCCCGTTCTCCCTGAACTTCGCTGTCACCACCACGGTAGCCGCTGGCGTGCGCGCAATCTCCACCAAAACCACGACCATTAAGGGCTGATCGGCTCCGGTATCGTCGTGCGCCCTCCCCGGCCAGACGAGCCGGGGCAAAACAGTCAACGATCCCGTCGTGTGTGGCACTGTTTAACTTTGAAAGGGCATTGAAATGAGCAAGTTGGTAGGTTTGGTCGGCTGGCGCGGCATGGTCGGCTCGGTACTGATGGACCGCATGATTCAGGAAAAAGACTTTGACCTGATCGAGCCGGTGTTTTTCTCCACCTCCAACACGGGCGGCAAAGCCCCCGCGATGGCCAAGAACGAGACCACGCTGCAGGACGCCAACAACATCGACGCCCTCAAAAAGTGCGACATCATCATCACCTGCCAGGGCGGTGACTACACCAAAGAGGTCTACCCCAAGCTGCGCGCCGCTGGCTGGAACGGCCACTGGATCGACGCTGCATCGAGCCTGCGCATGGCCGACGATGCCGTCATCGTGCTGGACCCGGTCAACCGCAACGTGATCGACCAGGCGCTGGCCAAGGGCGGCAAGAACTGGATCGGTGGCAACTGCACCGTGAGCCTGATGCTCATGGGCTTGGGTGGCCTGTTCCAGAACAACCTGGTCGAGTGGGTCTCGGCCATGACCTACCAGGCGGCTTCGGGCGCCGGTGCACAGAACATGCGCGAGCTGCTGAGCCAAATGGGCGCCCTGCATGACGCCGTCAAGGCCGAGCTGGCCGATCCGGCCTCTGCCATCCTGGACATCGACCGCAAAGTGGCCGCCACCATGCGCGACGCCGCCTTCCCCACCAAGAACTTCCGCAACACCGCGCTGGCCGGCAGCCTGATCCCCTGGATCGACGTGCCTGTGGAGCATGGCCAGAGCAAGGAAGAGTGGAAGGGCGGCGCCGAATGCAACAAGATCCTGGGCAACCCCGCCTTCCGCAGCGCAGGCAGCATCCCGATCGACGGCCTGTGCGTGCGCATCGGCGCCATGCGCTGCCACAGCCAGGGCTTGACGATCAAGCTCAAGAAGGATGTGCCGCTGGACGAAGTCAGCGACATCATCGCCAAGGCCAACCAGTGGGTCAAAGTGGTGCCCAACGAGCGCGAAATCACCGAGCGGGAGCTGACACCCGCAGCCGTGACCGGCACCCTCACCGTGCCGGTGGGCCGTCTGCACAAGCTGGCCATGGGCAACGACTACCTGGGCGCCTTCACCGTGGGCGACCAGCTGCTGTGGGGCGCCGCCGAGCCGCTGCGCCGGATGCTGCGCATCCTGCTCGAAGCCTGACACAGGCACCATGAGGCAAGTCTTGCACCGCCTGTGGAAACAGCTCCACCTCTTGCTGGTCTGGAGCATGTTGAGCAGTGTTCTGTGGGTGAGCGGTGCCGTCGCAGCCCCCGGGGCCGAAGGCCAGTCAGTGCGTCCGGCCTCGGTGCAGGTTCAGGACGGCGATATGGCTTCGGTCCTTGCCTTTCGACTCAAGCCGCGTGGCGCCACCATAGAACAGATGATGGTGGCGCTGCTGCAGCACAACCCGGACGCATTCATCCAGGGCAATGTGAATCTGCTCAGGGACGGTGCTGTGCTGCGGCTGCCCTCCCCCGAAGAGGTTCAGCGCATCCCGCCCGACGAAGCCCGCGACACGGTGCAACGCCATTACAGGGCATCTTCGGGAGATCTGGAGGGCCTGACCGTCAGAGCCACTCCGTCTCGCAGTGCCGAAACGGCGCCAGGACTGGCCACACCAACGTCAGGCTCAGAGGAACCCACCGATCGGGAAGCTTTGGTGCAAAGGCTGCGCACGGCAAAAGCCCGCCTGACCGAACTCCAGCAAAACATCCAGGAACTGGAGCGAATGACGCAGGCGGTGGAAGCTTCAGAACCCCAGGCAGTGGCTTCCAAACCGGTTTCCCCATCCGACGGTCTGCCGGTTTCATGGATCTGGCTGGGTGTGGCAGCCATTGTCGCAGTCATGATTGGTGTCGGCTATTCCCGGCGTGCCAGCCACTCACCCGCTTTCGCAGAGTCTGCTCCACAAACCCATGCTGCAGCGGAGTTCCAGGCCCGACTGGGTGCCCTCGACCTGAACCTTGACGCACCGTCGGGCACCACATCTTCCATCGGTGGTCAACCGTGAGGCTGGCGCTGGGCGTCAGCTACAACGGCCAACCCTACCTGGGCTGGCAAAGCCAGCCCTCGGGCCAGACCATCCAGGACCAGCTGGAAAAAGCCCTCTCCGAGTTTTGCGCGCAACCCGTGCACACGCTTTGCGCGGGCCGCACCGATGCGGGTGTGCATGGCCTGATGCAGGTGGTGCACCTGGACACGGTGCTGGAACGCGAACCGTTTTCGTGGGTGCGCGGTACCAACCGTTTTTTGCCGCCCGACATCGCGGTGCAGTGGGCTCAACCCGTACCGGACAGTTTCCATGCGCGTGCCAGCGCCTTGGCGCGCCGCTATGTCTATGTACTGCTGGAGTCGCCCGTGCGCCCGGCACTCGAATCGGGTCGTGTGGGCTGGTCTTTCCGCCCACTCGATGAAGCCGCCATGCGCGAGGCCGCGAAGCACCTGCTGGGGGAGCACGACTTCACGTCTTTCAGGGCCAGCGCCTGCCAGGCCCTGAGTCCAGTCAAGACGCTGCACCGCATCGACATCCACCGGCGCGGGCCTTACTGGCGCTTTGAATTTGAAGGCAATGCCTTTTTGCACCACATGATCCGCAACATCATGGGCTGTCTGGTCTATATCGGCTCGGGGGTGCATCCGTCCGGCTGGATGCGCGAGGTGCTGCAGGCCAGAAACCGCGATGCAGCCGCCCCCACTTTTGCCCCGGACGGCCTGTACTTCGCCGGACCGGTCTATGGGCCAGAATGGGGGCTGCCCACCTCCACCCCGGCTTTTGACTGGCTGCCATGAGCGTTCAGACCCGTACCCGCATCAAGATGTGCGGCTTCACCCGCGAAGCCGATGTTCAGGCCGCCGTGCAGGCAGGAGCCGATGCGATAGGTTTTGTCCTCTACCCTCCCAGCCCGCGCGCCGTGAGCATCGAACGCGCTGCAGAGCTGGCGGCATTGCTGCCCGCGTTTGTCACGCCGGTGCTGCTCTTCGTCAACGAAGCGCCCGAACGGGTGCAGGCGGCCTGCACCGCCGTGCCCGGCGCGCTGCTGCAGTTCCACGGGGATGAAACGCCAGAGTACTGCGCCGAGTTGAGCCGCCAGACCGGCCGGCCACACCTGAAAGCAGCGCGAATCCCTCTGGAGGCCGCCGCCAGCTTCGACTTGCTAAAATTTGCCCAACTTCATCACAACGCCCAAGCCATCCTGCTCGACGCGCATGTCGAGGGTTTTGGCGGCGGCGGCAAGGCTTTCAATTGGTCACTCCTGCCACCAAGCGTCAACGCTCACCTCGTTTTGTCTGGTGGACTCACACCTGCAAACGTGGCCGATGGCATTCGGACACTGCGCCCGCGTGCACGGTCTCTGGCCGTTGACGTGAGCTCGGGCATCGAAGCAGGCAAGGGCCTGAAAGATGCCGACAAGATCCGGCAGTTTGTCGATGCGGTGCGTGCCGCCGACAACGACGCCTGTTGAAACCCTTTTTCTCCCACCACCATGTACGACTACCACCAGCCCGATGCCAAGGGCCACTTCGGCATTTACGGCGGCAGCTTCGTCAGCGAGACACTGACGCATGCCATCAACGAGCTCAAGGACGCTTACGCCAGGTACCAGCACGACCCTGAATTCATCGCCGAATTCAAGTCCGAACTGGCGCACTTTGTCGGCCGTCCCTCGCCTGTGTACCACGCGGCCCGCATGAGCCGTGAAATGGGCGGCGCGCAGATCTTCCTCAAGCGCGAAGACCTCAACCACACCGGCGCCCACAAGATCAACAACACCATTGGTCAGGCCATGCTGGCCAAACGCATGGGCAAGACCCGCATCATTGCCGAGACCGGCGCCGGCCAGCACGGCGTGGCCACGGCCACCATCTGCGCCCGCTACGGGCTCGACTGCGTGGTCTACATGGGCAGCGAAGACGTCAAGCGCCAAAGCCCCAACGTTTACCGCATGAAGCTGCTGGGCGCGACCGTGGTGCCGGTCGAATCGGGCAGCAAGACGCTCAAGGACGCGCTCAACGAAGCCATGCGCGACTGGGTGGCGAATGTGGACAACACCTTCTACATCATCGGCACTGTGGCGGGCCCGCACCCCTACCCCATGATGGTGCGCGACTTCCAGAGCGTGATCGGCGAAGAATGCCTCACGCAAATGCCGGAGATGTTCAAGAGCCTGCAGATGGCCGAACAGCAGCCCGACGCGGTGATCGCCTGCGTGGGCGGCGGCAGCAATGCCATGGGCATCTTCTACCCCTACATCCCGCACGAGAAGACCCGCCTGATCGGCGTCGAAGCCGCCGGTGAAGGCATGGACTCGGGCAAGCATTCGTGCTCGCTGCAGCTGGGCAGCCCCGGCGTGCTGCACGGCAACCGCACCTATGTGCTGCAGGACGACAACGGCCAGATCACCGAAACCCACAGCGTGAGCGCAGGGCTCGACTACCCCGGCGTCGGTCCCGAGCACGCTTTCCTCAAGGACATCGGCCGCGCCGAGTACGTGGGCATCACCGACAAGGAAGCGCTTGAAGCCTTCCACTACCTCTGCCGCACCGAAGGCATCATCCCCGCGCTCGAATCGAGCCACGCCGTGGCCTATGCCATGAAGCTGGCCAGGACCATGCGTCCGGACCAGTCGATTCTGGTGAACCTCTCGGGCCGTGGCGACAAGGACATCGGCACCGTGGCCGACCTGAGCCAGGCCGACTTCTACTGCCGCCCCAGCTGCCGTGGCCAGTCGGTCAAGGGCGGCGAGCAGCCCGTGAACATCGTCAAATAAGAGGTGAGCATGAGCCGCATTGACACCACCCTCTCCCAGCTCAAGGCCCAGGGCCGCAAGGCGCTGATTCCTTTTGTGACCGCAGGCTTCCCGTTCGCCAACAGCACCCCGTCACTGATGCATGCCATGGCCGCCGCCGGGGCCGACATCATTGAGCTGGGCGTGCCGTTCTCGGACCCGTCCGCCGACGGCCCTGTGATCCAGAAGGCCGGTGACCGCGCCTTGGCCTTCGGCATCGGCCTCGTACAGGTGCTGGCGATGGTGCGCGAGTTCCGCCAGACCAACAGCACGACCCCCGTGGTCCTGATGGGTTACGCCAACCCGATCGAGCGCTATGACCAGAGGCACGGCCAAGACAGCTTCATCCGTGATGCCTCGGCTGCGGGTGTGGACGGCGTGCTGGTGGTGGACTATCCGCCCGAGGAATGCGCCGAGTTCGCCGCCAAACTGCGCGCGCACAGCATGGACCTGATCTTCCTGCTGGCCCCCACCTCGACCGACGAGCGCATGCAACAAGTGGCGCAGGTGGCCAGCGGCTATGTGTATTACGTCTCGCTCAAGGGCGTGACCGGCTCCGGGGCGCTCGACACCGCCGCGGTGGAAGCCATGCTGCCGCGCATCCGCCAGCATGTGCACATTCCGGTGGGCGTGGGTTTCGGCATCCGCGATGCGCAGACGGCCAAGGCGATCAGCCGCGTGGCCGATGCCGTGGTGATCGGCTCGCGCCTGATCCAACTGATCGAAAATGAGCCAGCTGAACGGGTGAACACCGTGGCCGCCGAGTTCCTGTCCGGCATCCGCCTGGCGCTGGACGCCTGAACGGCGATAATCCCCCGGCTTAAGGAGAAACCCGCATGAGTTGGCTTGAAAAACTGCTGCCGCCCAAAATCGTCCACACCGACCCGGCCGACCGCCGTTCGGTGCCCGAGGGCTTGTGGATCAAATGCCCGAGTTGCGAGACCGTGCTCTACAAAAACGACCTGGAGCAGAACGTCAACGTCTGCCCCAGCTGCGGTCACCACCACCGCATTGGTGCGCGTGCCCGCCTGAACGCCTTTCTGGACGGCGAAGGCCGCTACGAGATCGGCCAGGAAGTGGTACCGGTCGACGCCCTCAAGTTCAAGGACAGCCGCAAATACCCCGAGCGCCTGAAAGAAGCCATGGACAACACCGGCGAAACCGATGCGCTGGTGGTCATGGGCGGTGCGGTGCACAGCATTGAGCTGGTCGCTGCCTGCTTCGAGTTCGATTTCATGGGCGGCTCCATGGGCTCGGTGGTGGGCGAGCGCTTTGTGCGCGGCGTCGAAACCGCCATCGAGCAAAAAGTGCCTTTTGTCTGCTTTACGGCCACCGGCGGCGCCCGCATGCAGGAAGGCCTGCTTTCGCTGATGCAGATGGCCAAGACCAATGCGGCACTCACTCGTCTGGCCAAAAAAGGCCTGCCCTACATCAGCGTGCTGACCGACCCGACCATGGGCGGCGTGTCCGCCGGTTTCGCCTTTGTGGGCGATGTGGTGATCGCCGAGCCCAAGGCGCTGATCGGTTTTGCCGGCCCGCGCGTGATCGAAACCACCGTGCGCGTGACGCTGCCCGAGGGCTTCCAGCGTGCCGAGTTCCTGCAGACCAAGGGCGCGGTGGACTTCATCTGCGACCGCCGCGAACTGCGCAAGACCATTGCCAGCACGCTGGCCATGCTGCAGCGCCAGCCGGCTGACGCGGTGAGCTGACGCACGCTGTCTCCTCGCATCCAGGCCCGTTCGCGGGCCTTTTTTCATGGTGTCCGGCACCTTGGGTGAACCCGGTGACCGACAGGGCGCAGGACCTGCGGAAAGATCGCTCTCCCATTTTCTGGAGAACACCATGTACCGATTCACGCGATCCGTTCAGGCCAAGAACGCTGCCCATGTGGCCCCTGCCGTGGTTTTTGCGGCCGACATCTGTGCTTATGTGAACAAGACCTACAAGGTCAACATGCAATTTGGGGTGGAGGTCTTCAACCGGGCGCGCATCCACTGGTTCATGGAGATGGAGAGCATTGACCAGTCGCTGGCCATGAACAAAGCCCTGCTCAAAGATGCCGAGTACCAGAAGAAACTCGACGAGGGCAAATCGCTGTGGCTCAAGGGCAGCCTGAAAGACACCTTGGTCAGCCTGCCGGGCTGACTGCCTCCGTTTTCGTCGCTTCCAAACGAAACAGCCCGGCCAGTCACTGGCCGGGCTGGTCGGTGGCCACGAGAGGACCTCCGACAAATGGCCCAGGGGAAGAGGATGGTTCCCGAGGGCGAGGCGCATGCATGCACCTCAGAGGAGCAGCCTCAGTCGCCTGAAACCGCATAGCCAATGTAGACCTGTGGTCCAACCGCGTCAAGGCTGTGCAGGTATTCAGTACATCCAGCTTGCCTGCAGACCTGCCAGCAGCATGCCCGCCAGCTGCAGCCCCAGCAGCAGCACCAGCGGCGCCAGATCAACACCACCGATGAGCGGCACAACGCGGCGCACCGGGTCCAGCCAGGGCTTGACCAGCCGGTCGGCCATCTGCTGGAAATACGAATCGGGTTGCACCCAGGACATCAGCGCATACACCAGCACCAGCGCGCTCAGCGCCGACACGGTCAGCTGCACAAGCCCCACCAGGCTGACCAGTGGCAACAGGCCCAGCTGGCCACGCCCGCCCGCGAGCAGCCACAAGAGCAGAAACTGCAGCACCTTGATCAGCCATGCCGCCACCAGGCTGGACAGGTCCCAGCGGCTCCAGGGCGGAATCACCTTGCGCAGCGGCATGACGATCCAGTCGGTCATGGCGAACACAAAACGCCCCAGCGGCTGGTTGAAGGGGATGCGCTGGGCCTGCATGGCCAGTCGCAGCAGACAGGTGCCGGCCACCAGGCCAGCGATCACGTCGAGCACCAGGCTCGCCATCTGGTAAATCATGGGCAAACTCCTTGCGCGTGCGATGATAGCGGCATGCCCTTCGCGCCCGACCAACCCTCTGCCGGCTCTGAAACCCTGCCGCTGTTCCCGCTGGGCACGGCCGTGTTTCCCGGCAGCCTGCTGCCCCTGCAGATTTTCGAGCTGCGCTACCTGCAGATGGTCGGCGAATGCGAGCGCCAGGGCACGCACTTTGGCGTGGTCACCCTCACCCGCGGCAGTGAGGTGCACCAGCCCGGTGGCCCGGCCGAGAAGTTCGAGACCATCGGCACCCGCATGCGGCTGGAAAAAGTGGAACGGCCTCGCCCCGGCCTGCTGCACATC
>JAYRQF010000005.1:0-5508 GCA_041910735.1 Limnohabitans sp. | reverse complement strand
GGCGCCCTT
This sequence comes from Limnohabitans sp., assembly GCA_041910735.1. Lineage (GTDB taxonomy): Bacteria > Pseudomonadota > Gammaproteobacteria > Burkholderiales > Burkholderiaceae_C > Limnohabitans_A. The sequence continues at coordinate 5,499 of JAYRQF010000005.1, read as the reverse complement.
GCGGTGCACCAGCAGGGTGGAGCCCGCCTTGAGCAGCATGCCGCCCGGGATGTTGTTGACCGAACGCAGCGTGGCGACCGGCATGTTCACCTGTTGGGCTGCCTCGTCCACCTTCATGGTCCTGGGGGCGGTCCAGGCAGTCCAGGTGGCCAGCTGGCGGTGGGCATGGGCCTGCAGGTTGCGCTCGAAGGTGGAGGCGTTGTCCCAGGGCAGCAGGATTTGCGGTGTGCCGGCCGCCAGAATCACCGGCCGGTTCATTTGAGGGTTCAGCGCCTTGAAGTCTTCCAGCCGGATTTCAGCCAGAGCAGCGGCAACGCTGACATCGATGTCGCGCTCGATGTTCACGCTCTTGAAGTAGGGGTGGTTGTGGATCAGGGGCAGGCGCACGCTGAACAGCTCGGGCTGGGCCACGATGTTTTTCACCGCCTGCAGCTTGGGCACGTAGTAGCGGGTCTCGTTGGGCATTTGCAGATCGGCGTAGCTCAGCGGCAAACCGCGGGCCTTGTTGCGTGCCAGTGCCTTGCTGACGCTGCCTTCGCCCCAGTTGTAGGCGGCCAGCGCCAGATGCCAGTCGTCGAACATGTCGTGGAGCTTTTGCAGGTAGTCCAGCGCGGCGCGTGTGGATTCGAGCACGTCGCGCCGTTCGTCACGGAACATGTTCTGCTTGAGGTCGAAGTACTTGCCGGTGGCGGGCATGAACTGCCACATGCCGGCGGCCTTGGCGGTTGAGACGGCTTCGGGGTTGAAGGCCGACTCGATGAAAGGCAGCAGCGCCAGCTCGGTGGGCATGTTGCGGCGTTCCAGCTCCTCGACGATGTGGTAGATGTAGCGGCGCGAACGCTCGGTCATGCGCAGCAGGTAGTCGGGACGTGCGGCGTACCACTGCTCGCGGTCGCGTACCAGTTCGGTTTCCAGGTCGGGCATGGCAAAGCCGCGGCGGATGCGTTCCCAGATGTCGGTCGGGGGCTGCAGACCCAGGTTGCCCTGTTTCTTGAGCTGCACCTGAAAATCATCCTGCAGCGTCGGGATGGGGCTGGGCAGCCTGGCGGCCGCCTGAGGCAGTGCGGCCTGGGGCATGTCGTTGGCTGCTTGTGGCATCTGGCCGGGGGTGGCGCAACCGCTGAGCCACAGCGACACGGCCAGCATCAGCCCCAGACTGGCCAACCGCAGGGGGCGGGCACACAAAGTGAAATTCATTTGAACTGGTTCTTCCATTCACGCAGTTGTGCAAAAGCCTGCGCGTCGTCCTGCGCCACTGCACCGGCATGGCGCGCGGCGGCAGCGCGCACCTCAGGCAGGCGGCTGCGAAGGAAAGGGTTGATGTCAAGTTCCTGGCCCAGCCGGGCAGGCAGCGTGGGCAGGCCCTGAGCGCGAAGGGTCAGGCAGGCCTGTTCCCAGGCGGCCAGTGGTCCGTTGTCCGGCTCCACCGCACGGGCAAAGCGCAGGTTGGAGAGGGTGTATTCGTGTGCGCAGCACACCCGCGTGTCTGCGGGCAACTGCGCCAGCCGGTCCAGCGAAGCCAGCATCTGGGCGGCCGTGCCTTCGAACAGGCGACCGCAACCGGCCGAAAACAGGGTGTCGCCACAAAACAGAATGGGGGCTTCGCCCTCGGGTTGTGCCCACCAGGCGATGTGCCCTGCGGTGTGGCCCGGCACATCCAGCACCTGCCAGTGCAGCGGACCCCAGCTGACTTCGTCGCCCCCGGCCACCGGGGTGTGGTCGACCGGCAGCTTTTCGAGGGCAGGTCCAAACACGCGGGCTCCCGTGGCCTGCACCAGTTCGGACAGTCCGCCAGTGTGATCGGCGTGGTGGTGGGTGACTAGAATCGTGTCGAGTTGCAGATCAGGCTCGCGTGCGAGCCACTGCAGCACAGCCTGCCCGTCACCGGGGTCAACCGCCAGCACCCGCTGCTGGTGTTGCAGCAGCCAGATGTAGTTGTCGGCAAAGGCGGGCAGTGGAGTCAAGCGCATGGCAACCAGGATTATAAAAACCCCCCCCACGGCGGCGCCCTGGCTGCAGGCGCTGGGCGAACCCACGGCGCAGCGCCTGCTGGCCTGGGGACAGGCGCAGACCGACGCCTGCCTGGCCGACGTGTTCGGCTACCACGCCGTACAGGCCGGCTGGCCGGGTTTTGATGCCTTGCAGACCAACCGCATGCCGCACCGATGGCTGGCGCAGCAGGAGTTTGACGAATCGCTGCCGTCGCCCGACCTGTCTTTCGACAGCCGGGCCTGGCCCTGGGCGGCCGAATCCCTGGACCTGGTGGTGCTGCCCCACACGCTGGAGCGTTCGGCTGACCCGCACGCCTGCCTGCGCGAAGTCGAACGGGTGCTGATCGCCGAGGGGCACGTTTGCATCGTCGGCATCAACCCCTGGAGTCTGTGGGGCCAGAAGTTGCGGCGCCACCCGTCTCAGGCCACGCAGGACGGTCTGGCGCCCTGGCTGGTGCAACCGATCGCGCCGCACCGCCTGCGTGACTGGCTGCATCTGCTGGGCTTTGAGGTGCAGCTGCAGCACTTTGCCGGCTGGACGCCGACCTGGCGCAGCGAGCGCTGGGTGCAGCGCTGGTCCTGGCTGGATGCGGTGGGGCGGCGCTGGTGCCCGGTGCTGGGCGGGGTGTACCTGATCGTGGCCACCAAACGGGTGCCCGGTGGCCGCCTGTTGCAGGGGCGTGCCTGGCGCAAGGTACCATCGCGCTCCGCCGTGGCCGCGCCTGCAGCCTCGATCGAAGCGCCCATGCGCACCCGTGCCCGCCCGAAAAACGAAAGCCTGTCTTGACCGTCCCAAACGCCCTGAACCTTGTCGAAATCCACACCGATGGCGCCTGTAAGGGCAACCCCGGCCCCGGGGGCTGGGGTGTGCGCATGGTTTCGGGCGCCCACGTCAAGGAACTGTTTGGCGGCGAGCTCAACACGACCAACAACCGCATGGAGCTGACCGCCGTGATCGAGGCGCTCAAGGCGCTCAGGCGGCCCTGCGCCGTGGCCCTGTACCTGGACAGCCAGTACGTGCGCCAGGGCATCACCCAGTGGATCCACGGCTGGAAGGCCAAGGGCTGGCGCACGGCCGACAAACAGCCGGTCAAGAACGTGGATCTCTGGCAGGAGCTGGACCGTCTGGTGTCCTCTTCGGGACACCGTATCGAGTGGCACTGGGTCAAGGGCCATGCCGGTGACCCGGGCAACGAGCGGGCCGATGCGCTGGCCAATCAGGGCGTGGCCAAGGCGCTGGGCCGCTGATTTGTAAACCGCAGGTAAAACCTGCGCTGGCTTTGGTCGGGCTGGTTTTTCAGGATGCTGAAAAACTGCCAGGACTGTTACATTGCCGAACTGTTTATCCGAATCAGCAGTTGAGACACAGTTCATGGCCTACAAGAAGAAATACGCCCTCGTGGCGATCGCCGGCATTTGTATAGCTTCCGGCGTGGCATGGTGGGTTCAGCACAAATCCTCAGCCCAGTCCCCATCCGGCAACGCACCTGCTGCTGCCGGTGGCGGCCAGCGGGTGCCGGCGGTGGAAGTCGCGAAAGTCACGCCCGTCACCCTGGTCGATGAAGCCCAGTCGGTGGGCAGTCTGCGTTCGCGGCAGGGCGTGATGATCCGCCCCGAAGTGGCCGGACGTGTCAAAGCCATCCTGTTTGCCGAAGGCCAGCGTGTGCACAAAGGCCAGCTGCTGGTCCAGCTCGATGACCAGCTGCAGGCTGCGCAGGTGACCCAGGCCAAGGCCGAGATGTCGATCGCCGAAGCCAACCACAAGCGCAACCAGGACCTGGTGGCGCAGAACTTCATCAGCAAGCGCACCGTGGACGAAAGCGCCGCCGCGCTGGACGTGGCCAAGGCCAAGTACGAGCTGGCGGTGGCCACACAGCAGCGCCTGAAAATCGTGGCCCCTTTTGACGGCGTGACCGGCCTCAAGCAGGTCAGCGTGGGTGATTACCTCAAGGACGGAGCGGACATCGTCAACATCGAAGACATTGATGCGGTGCTGGTGGACTTCCGCCTGCCCGAGCGTTTCCAGAGCAAGATCCAGCCCGGTCAGAAAGCGCAGCTGAGTGTGGACGCCCTGCCGGGCAAGCCTTTCACCGCGCTGGTGCAGGCGGTGGACCCGCTGATCGACGCCAACGGCCGCTCTGTCGGTATCCGTGGCTGCATCGACAACCGCCAGCGTCAGCTGCGCCCGGGCATGTTCGCCCGCGTCAACACCGTGTTTGGCGTGCGCGAGCAGGCACTGACCGTGCCCGAGGAAGCCATCGTCCCGCAGGGCGGCAAAGCCTTTGTGATCAAGGTGGTGCCGGGTGACAAGCCCGACACCCTGGTGGCCCAGCGGGTGGCCGTCAAAACCGGCGTGCGTCAGCCGGGCAAGGTGGAGATCACCGAAGGTCTGGAGGCCGACGATACCGTCGTGACCGCCGGCCACCAGCGCTTGCAGAAAGATGGCACGCCGGTGCGTGTGATCGATCTGTCTGGCGCCGGCAAGGGCGGCAACGGCACTGCCGCTGCGCCCGCCGCACCTGCCTCTGCTGCGGCATCTGCTGCGGCATCTGCAGCGGCCGACAAACCGGCGGCCAGGCCGGCACCTGCCGCCGCCCTCAGCGGCCTCAACCCCTGCCAGCGAGGCTGAGATGCAACTCGCCGAAGTCTCCATCCGCCGGCCGGTGCTGGCCGTGGTCATGTCGTTGCTGATCCTGCTGGTCGGCGCCGTCAGCTTTGACCGCCTGTCGGTGCGCGAGTACCCCAAGATCGACGAACCCAACGTGACGGTGAGCGTCAAGTACCCGGGCGCCTCGGCCGAGGTGATCGAAACCCAGGTGACCAAGCCGCTCGAAGACTCGATCGCCGGCATTGACGCGGTGGACGTGATCACCTCCATCAGCCGCGCCGAGCAGTCGCAGATCACGGTGCGCTTCCGACTCGAAAAGGACGCCGACACGGCCGCTGCCGAAGTGCGCGACCGCACCTCGCGCGTGCGCAACCGCCTGCCGCAGGCCATCGAGGAACCTGTGATCGCCAAGGTTGAGGCTGACGCCTTTCCGGTCATCTGGCTGGCCTTTTCCAGCGAGACGCTGGACCCGCTGCAGATCAACGATCTGGTCAACCGCATCGTCAAACCGCGTCTGCAGACGGTGACCGGTGTGGCCGATGTGCGCATCTACGGCGAACGCAAATACGCCATGCGCGTGTGGCTGGAGCCCGAGCGGCTGGCGGCCTACAAGCTGACACCGGCCGATGTGGAAGACGCGATCCGCCGCAGCAACATTGAACTGCCGGCCGGCCGCATCGAATCGAGCAAGCGCGAATTCACCGTGACCTCGCAGACCGACCTGAGCCGTCCGGGCCAGTTCGCCGACATCGTTATCAAGACGGTCAACGGTTTCCCGGTCAAGATCCGCGATGTCGCGCGTGTGCAGGAAGGCGCCGCCGACGAACGCAGTGCCGTGCGCCTGAATGGCCAGCCCGCCATTTCAGCCGGCGTGATCCGTCAGGCCACGGCCAACCCGCT
>JAYRQF010000004.1:0-10674 GCA_041910735.1 Limnohabitans sp. | reverse complement strand
GCAGCAGGAGGTCCAGCTCGTCCATGGGCAGGTCCAGCCGTTCGAACAGACGCACCCAGGCGGCGCTGGCCGCCGGGCTGGCCTGGCCGTCGGCCACGAGCGAGCCCAGGTTCAGACGCGACTGGGCGTCGGTGATCTGGCCCGAAAGCCAGACCTCCGGGTCGCCCTCGCGCCATTGCTGGTCTTGCGAGAGGAATGTGGACAGTTTGGACTCCTGCACGGGGATCGCCCAGGGCTCACCCAGGTGGTCGCTGTTTTGGGCCGAGCGGGCATCTTCGGCAAGGATCAGCCGTGTCCAGTCAAAGGCACCGGTCAGCAGCCACCGGGTCTGCGCCCGGCCACGTTCGGCGATCTCGATGTCCACCTGCCGCCACTGCAGCCACATGGCGGCCGAAGCCAGCGAGGCCACCAGCGCCAGGGTGAGCATGGCCAGCAGCAGGGCCGCGCCGCTTTGTTGTCGGGGCAGGTGCTTCATGTGCCGCCACTCCCGGACAGGGTGGGGCGCACCCAGTCGAGGCCGATGCGCCCGGCCACCGGCGTGCCAGTGGGCAGGTCAAGCTGCAGGCGCACGCCATCGGGCACGCGAGCGGCCATGGTGTCGGTGTTGCCGCTGCTCTCGCTGGACAAGGGGTTGACCCAGCTGCCGCCACGGTGCACATACAGCTGCCAGCCGGCCAGGGGGTACAGCGCGATCTCGCCGCGGCGCAGGTCCGCAGTGGCTGTCTGGCTCCAGAGCCGGGCATCCTGCCAGGCGCGCTGCCAGGCGTCGCGGGTGGCCAGCGTGCCGGATTGCCAGCGCAGCCAGTCGCCACCGCCGGGACGTCCGGCGTCCTGCCGCCAGGTCCAGGCCACCACCCGCACCCCATCGGTGGCAGGGGGCGGTGCCAGCCGGGTCAGGCGCAGCACCTTGCCGTCCCAGTCCCAGCCGGGGGTGCCACCCAGTTCGGCCATCTGATCCAGATCGGTTTGCCACTGGGCCAGACCCGCCTGCAGGGTGCGGATGTCGTTGGCGCGTGCCTGCAGCATGGTCTGGCTGCGCAGCATGCCGTCGATGCCGCGCCAGGACATCAGCGCCATCAGCGCCATCACGGCAATCGCCACCAGCACCTCGATCAGGGTGAAGCCACGCTCGGCAGATAGACGTGCCATCAGTTGCTCCCCATGATGGTGGACACCTGCAGCACCATTTGCCCCTGCTGGCGCACCCGGGCGTCCACACGCCGAAAGTTCGGGTTGGGGGTGGGCTGGACCGACAGTTCGACCTGCAGCGACTGGCCGGCCTGCACACATTCAGACTGGCTGGTGCCGGTGCCCGGCAACTGGCGCAGCAGGCGCAGGCGGATGAGTTCGTTGTCGGCGCAAATCTGGCCCAGCAGGGCCTGGGTCTGGCGCTCGGCATTGCGCCCGAGTGCGCCGGTGGCCTGCAGGCCGGCCATGAGCGCGACCGCCACGATGCCGAGGGCCACCAGCACCTCGATCAGGGTGAAACCGCTGGCGTTTGGCCGCTTCATGGCAGACCCTGCACGGGTTCGCGCCGCACCTCGAAAGGCCGCAGACCATCGGTGGCCACCCACAGGCGCGGGCCATTGGGCAGCGCGCTCCAAAGCGTGATTTGCTGCGCCGGGATCAGGGGTTCCGGACCCAGCACGACCGGTGGACCGGGCTGTGCCCGGGTTTGGTCCGACAGCCAGTTTTGCAAGGCAGAGGGGCGGGGCAGGCCCTGCAGCACATACCCCCCGTTTTGCGCCTGCCAGCGCACCACCGCACCGCTGGCGCGTGACTGGGCGCGGGCCGATTCGAGCACGGCGGCCAGGCGCTGGGCATCGCGTTCGAGCGCATCCATCGCACTGTCACGCAGCGCGAACATGACGCCTGCGGTGGCGATGGCGATCAGGGTCACCACCACCATGAGCTCGATCAGGGTGAAACCGCGCATTGCGCGGTCATGGGGTTTATTGCCAGCTGCCGATGTCGGCATTGTTGCCCTCGCCACCGGACTTGCCGTCGGCGCCAAAGGACAGCACGTCGACTTCGCCCTTGATGCCCGGGTTCATGTACTGGTAGGGGCGGCCCCAGGGGTCGTTGGGCAGTTTGTCCAGATAGGCTTTCCAGTTGGGCGGCACCGGTTCGCTGGTGGGGCGGGCCACCAGCGCCTGCAGGCCCTGCTCAGGGCTGGGGTAGCGCAGGTTGTCGAGCTTGTAGAGCTTGAGCGCCTGCATCAGGTTGCCCACATCGGTGCGGGCGGCGGTCACGCGGGCGTCGTCGGCCCGGCCGATCACGTTGGGCACGATCAGGGCGGCGAGCACCCCGATGATGGCCAGCACCACCATCAGCTCGATCAGTGTGAAACCGCGCGAACGGCGTGCGCGGCGCCCGGAGAATGCATGCAAATGGTTCATGTCGTCGATGATAATGCCCGCATGTTGCCGCTTCGCTTACCCGATGTTTCCAGCCGCATGTGGCCCGCCAGCGCGGCGGCGCTGTTGTGGGCGCTGGCCGCGGGTTCGGTCGCCCTTTGGTGGCTGCACTTTCCAAGGCAGGAAGCGGTGCCCGGCAGCACGGACAGTGTGGCCCCGTCTGCCCCCGCCGGGCAAGGCACGGCGCATGTGGCGCGTGCGCTGGGCCACACAACAGCACCGGCCGCCGTGCCCGATGCGCAGCGGCGCTTTCAGTTGATGGGTGTGATCGCGTCCGGTACGGGCCAGGGCAGCGCTCTGCTGATGGTCGACGGCCAGCCGGCCAAAGCTTTTGTGCAGGGGCAGGTGGTGGCCGATGGCTGGCGTCTGCAATCGGTGGCGCGCGACGCGGTGCGGCTGTCTGCGGACGGCGCCACGCTGGAGCTGGCACTGCCGGCCAGGCCCTGACCAGCCCTTCAACCGCGCAGGAACAGGCGGTACACCGGGTTGTTCGTTTCCTCCACATGCGGGTAGCCCAGCGTGTCGAGGAATTTGTCGAAAGCCTTGCCGTCTTTGGCCGGAACCTGAATGCCCACCAGAATCCGGCCGTAGTCGGCGCCCTGGTTGCGGTAGTGGAACAAAGAAATGTTCCAGCCCGGACGCATCAGGCTCAGGAACTTGAGCAGCGCACCCGGCCGTTCGGGGAACACGAAGCGCAGCAGGCGTTCATCTTGTGACAGTGCGGAGTGCCCGCCCACCATGTGGCGGATGTGTTCTTGCGCCAGGTCATCGTGCGTCAGGTCCAGTGCCTCGAAGCCGTGCTTTTTGAAATTGGTCGCGATCTTGCCGCTCTCGCCCTTGCCATGGGTGGTCAGGCCGAGGAACACATGCGCTTTGGCCGCATCGCTCATGCGGTAGTTGAACTCTGTCACGTTGCGCGGGCCACCGGGCAGGTTGCCGATGATTTCCAGAAAGCGCTTGAAGCTGCCGCGCTCTTCAGGGATGGTCACCGCGAACAGCGCTTCGCGCTCCTCGCCTACCTCGGCGCGCTCGGCCACGAAGCGCAGGCGGTCGAAGTTCATGTTGGCGCCGCACAAAATCGCCGCGTAGGTCTGCCCTTTGGTCTTGTGCTTTTCAACGTATTGCTTGATGGCGGCCACCGCCAGCGCACCCGCCGGCTCCACGATGGAGCGGGTGTCCACAAAAATGTCCTTGATGGCCGCGCACACCGCGTCGGTGTCGACCGTCACCCAGTCGTCCACCAGGCCGCGTGCCACGCGGAAGGTTTCCTCGCCCACCAGCTTGACGGCGGTGCCGTCCGAAAACAGGCCCACATCGTCCAGCGTGACGCGCTTTTTGGCCTGCACCGACTGGATCATGGCGTCCGAGTCGTTCATCTGCACGCCAATGACCTTGACCTCGGGGCGCACCGCCTTGATGTAGTTGGCCACGCCCGAAATCAGGCCGCCGCCGCCAATCGCCACGAACACCGCATCCAGCGGTCCCTGGTGCTGGCGCAGCATTTCCATGGCGATCGTGCCCTGGCCGGCGATCACCTCGGGATCGTCAAACGGGTGCACAAAGGTCAGGCCCTGTTTTTTCTGTAGTGTCACCGAATGGTTGTAGGCGTCGGAATAGCTGTCGCCGTGCAGCACCACCTCGCCGCCCAGCGCCTTGACGGCCTCGATCTTGACCTGCGGTGTGGTGGTGGGCATCACGATCACCGCGCGCGTGCCCAAGCGGCTGGCGCCCAGTGCCACTCCCTGGGCGTGGTTGCCGGCCGAGGCGCAGATCACGCCCTTTTTCAGTTGCTCGGGCGTCAGGTGCGCCATCTTGTTGTAGGCCCCGCGCAGTTTGAAGCTGAACACCGGTTGCTGGTCCTCGCGCTTGAGCAGCACCTTGTTGTGCAGCCGGCGGCTGAGGTTGCGGGCCAGTTCGAGGGGGCTTTCCTGGGCGACGTCGTAGACGCGGGCGTTCAGGATCTTCTTGAGGTAGTCGGCAGGCTTGAGGAAGGCGGGCATGTCACCAATGATACTTGGGCAAAAAAAATGCCCCGAGCCTTGCGGATCGGGGCAAATCCACCTTTTCGGAGGGTGGAGGAGACAACTCGTCGTGCCAAAAAAAGCACGGTTGTGCGAATTATAGCCACGTTCATGCTGCAGTGCCGCAATTGATGTGTATAAATATGAAATTTTTTGTGATTCTTCTCACTTTGAGACACTGTTTGGTGCTGCAGAACCCCTGCAAGGGGGTTGCCTACAATCCTTTCCATCTGAATTGAGAGGACAAAAAGATGGAATGCACTGTCACCTGGACTGGCGCAGCGGGCACCCGCTCGGGCATGGGCTTTCTGGCCGAGACCGGCAGCGGCCATATGCTGGCCATGGACGGCGCACCGGATGCCGCCAAGCCCGAAAACGGCGGCCAGAACCTGGCGCCCCGCCCCATGGAAACCGTGCTGGCCGGCACCGGCGGCTGCACCGCCTACGACGTGGTGCTCATCCTCAAGCGCGGTCGCCACGATGTGCGCGGCTGCTCGGTCAAGCTCACCAGCGAGCGAGCCGACACCGACCCCAAGGTCTTCACCAAAATCCACATGCACTTCACCGTCACGGCCAAGGGTGTGCCCGCCGCTGCTGTCGAGCGCGCCATCGCCATGAGCCACGACAAATACTGCTCGGCCAGCATCATGCTGGCCAAAACCGCGGAGATCACCACCAGTTTCGATCTGGTGGAAGTGGCCTGAAGCAGGTAGGCTTGGACCTGTTCAAAGCTTGTTGCCATGCGCTTGACCCCTGCCCAAGTTGAAACCATCAAAAGCACCACGTCTGCTGTGCTTGGAGAAGGGGCGCGCGTGACCTTGTTTGGTTCGCGTCTGGACGACCGGCAAAAAGGCGGGGATGTAGACCTGTACATCGAGGTGCCCGAGCCCCGGTTGATGCAGAAAATCCGTTGCAAGGTCCAGCTGCAGGATCGATTGGACATACCGGTGGACCTGATTGTGAAACCCTTGGGAGACACCAGCCCGATCAGCCTTATTGCCAAAAAAGAGGGGATCGTGCTGTGAGTGAACACATCGCACTCATCTGGAAAAAACTCGACCATTTGGCGCGGATGCGCGAATACCTCGTCTATTCTCTGGAGCAAATCAGCATGCTCTTGCCTGTTCAGGACTGGTCCCGGCTACAGCCGGACCAACACGAGTCCTTGGCGGCATTCCGTGTCCGGTTCAGCGAATTCCAGGAACACATGGGCAAAACCATGAAGGCCGTGGCGCTGGAGGAAGAAAAGCCGTCAGAGCCTTTCACCGCCGTGTTGCTGTACATGGAAAAGTTGGGTTGTCTGGATTCGGTGGACCGCTGGAAGGACATCCGCGAACTGCGCAATGCCGTCAACCACGAATACGAAGACGACCCGCAGACCCTGCACGATTTCTTTGAGGCCATGCTGGCCAGTGCGCCTGAGTTGCTGCGCTGGCACGATCAGTTGCTGGACTTTTGCGCCAGGACCTATTCCCGCTGACGCAGTGAATCTTCTCAAACCCGGTGCGCCACGGTCGTCATCACTTTGGCCGCCATGCGCATCAGGCCTTTGACCGGCCCCGGCAGCGCCACCGCCCCGGCGCGTTCGGCCATGCGGGCGTGCTGCACCTCGTCGTCTTTCATCTGCGCCACGATGGCGCGTGAGGCCATGTCTCCGGCGGGCAGTCGTTCCATGTGGCTGTTCAGGTGGGCCTCGACCTGGTTTTCGGTCTCGACCACAAAGCCCAGACTCAGGCGGTCGCCCCCCAGCCTGCCCGCGGCGTAACCGATGGCAAAGGCGCCGGCATACCAAAGTGGGTTGAGCAGCGAGGGGCGGTCGTTCAGCGCACGCAGGCGTTCCAGCGTCCAGGCCAGGTGATCGGTTTCCTCGCGGCTGGCCTCGGCCAGTTTTTCGCGCAGCGCCGGGTCCCGGCTGGCCAGCATCTGGCCGGTGTAAAGCGCCTGGGCGCAGACCTCGCCCACATGGTTGACCCGCATCAGCGCCGCTGCCTCGCCTCGCTCGTCATCGGTCAGGCTGGAGCCGGGTGTGGCGGGTGCCGGGGTGGGGCGGCTGGCGCGGGGTTCGGCCAGCAGGGTGCGCAAGGCACTGTCGGCCGCCAGAATCAGGGCGTCGGAAATCATGGCGAGGAGTGTACGGCGCCACATGGCGCCAAGGCTTGCGTTGGCGCAAGCGCCCAGCCTGCGCGCAGGCGATCGGATTTCTGATCCTGATTCTGCGAAATCCCTCAAAAGTCCTTGATTGAATTGATAAAAATTGGGTGGTGCAGGCTGAATCCAGGGGCTTACCCGGGGTTTTGGCGCCTGTTTGTTGCATCGATGCAACGAAAAGGCGTCCAGTTGCCCCGAATTCTTGGAAATCCACGATTCGTCTGGTGCAATACACCCAACTTCCGCAACAGGAGGTTGGCTCAGGGTCTCGAAAGGCAATTCCGCCTCTCTGATTCGGGCCCTTGTTAAACCTTGGAGAAACTCGCAATGAAAAAGTCTCTGATTGCTCTGGCTGCCCTGGCCGCCACCGCTTCTTTCGCCCAATCTTCCGTGACCATTTACGGCGTGGCTGACGTTGGCTACAAAACCCAAAAAGTCGAAGATGCAGGTGCCACGATCACCAAGACGTCGGGTATGGCTGATGGCGCCATGGCTGGCCAGCGTATTGGCTTCCGCGGCACCGAAGATCTGGGCAACGGTCTGAAGGCCAACTTCGTGATCGAGCAGGGCATCTCCATGACCAGCGCCCAGCTGACCAACGAGCGTACCGCTACGTCTGCTCCTCAAGTGGACGCTTGGGGTACCAGCGGTGGCCGCTCTACCACCAGCTTGAACCGTCAGAGCTATGTGGGCCTGTCGGGTGGCTTCGGTGAAGTGCGTCTGGGCTATCAGTACACCAACCTGTACGAGCTGTCCACGCTGGCTGGCTTCAACATTGGCTCTGAAGGCACCAACGGTGCTGACTCTTCCCACACCCACGGCAACGCCATGGTTGGCGGTACCCGTGCCAACGGCGTGACCTACATCACCCCCAACTTCAGCGGTTTCAACGTCAGGCTGCAATACGGTGCTGGTAACGACTCCACTTCTGGCCAGACACAGACCGTTGCTGAATCCAGCACGCTGGCTCAGGCCAAAAACTCGCGTACTGGTGTGATGTTGGACTATGCCAATGGTCCCCTGACTGCCAAGCTGGCTTACACCACCATGCAGACTGGCTCCGCTGCTGCTGGTACCGCCATCGGCGCATACACCACCACCACTGGCAAGTTGACCCAACTGGGCGCAAGCTACAACTTCGGTCCCGCCATTCTGGCCGCCACGCTGAACAACGGTAACGACGGCGCCGCTGGCACCGCCAAGAAGACCTACAAGTCTCAGCAGATCGGCGTCAAGGTACCCGTGGGTGCTTTCGCTCTGATCGCCACCACTGGTAAGGCCACAACCGACGACACCGCACGTACTGCTGACATCAAGCAGACCCAGTTCGGCGTGAACTACACTCTGAGCAAGCGCACCACTGCTTACGCTTACATGGGCAACACCAAGGACAACGCTACTGGTGGCGTGGACAAGAAGTCGTCCACCATCGTTGGTCTGCTGCACTCCTTCTAATCCCACGCTGTCGTAAGACAGTTTGAGATTCAGAAACTAAAAACCCACCGTGGCAACACGGTGGGTTTTTTATTGCCTGCGCGGGGCTGGCGCAGTCATTACGAAACGTCATCGTCCAGTAACGGGACGATGCAAATATTCAATACTCCCCAAGTAGCATCAGCACCCAATGTTCCCCATCCCAGCAGGCATACAAGACCTGCTCGGCCAAGGGGAAGTCGGTATAGGGAATGGCTTGCCGCGCCCTCACTGCCCCATTCCCATCCTCAAGCGTCAGGACCGCAGCACCATCCTGCACCACAAGTCTGACCAAGACAAACCAATCCGCCGTGCCCAGTTCAATCAGGTAGCTGGCTGCCGCATCCAATAGCCAGTAGGCACCTGCTGTGTCTGCCAAGTATTTGGCGCCATCTGTGAGCAGGCACAGTCGATTCAGGCGGTAATAGCGTTCGGTGGCCGTGAACTTCGCCAGCGCAGCGGGGTCGAACTTGCTCATTCCGCCGCCGCCTTCGCTGCTAATGTGGCCAGTTCGGCTTGGCTATTGGCCAGCAGGTCAATGCGCAGGTTGGGTTGGATGTTGCAAACCAAGTGCTTGATCGCGCCGTTCATGACCCATGCACGTTCAGCGTAACTGCCAGCAGTTTCCAGCCTTTCCAGATAGCTTTCCATGTCATACATGCAGCGTTGTAGGGTGTTGATGGCATTTTGCAAACGTTCCTGCGCCAGTTCGCGCGTGTAGTTGGCTTCTATGCTCAGCAGTTCTGCTTGGGTGTCGTTGTTCATCACTGTGTCCTTTTGGGCTGCTGCCGGTTTCGATGACACCTTGTTAAGGTGGAAGATGAAACTGGAGGTGGCAAATGGTCACGAGAAGGAAGTTCAGCCGCGAGTTCAAGCTTGAGGCTGTCAAATTGGTCACGCAGCGCTGGGTATCGGTAGCCCAGGGGGCCAAGGACCTGGACGTCCACGAGAACGTGTTGCGCAAGTGGGTGAGAGAGCTGCGCGAGGCGCCGCAAGATGCGTTTCCTGGTCTGGGCAGGCAAAAGGTGCAGGACGCTGAAATAGCCAGGTTGCGCAAAGAGGTGGCCAAACTCAAGATGGAGCGTGACATCTTGAAAAAAGCCGCGGCCTACTTCGCGAAGGAGTCGATGTGAAGTTCGGCTTCGTGGCGAAACACCGAGGGGCTTGGCCGGTCAACCAGATGTGCGAGGCGCTCGGTGTCTAGCGAGGTGGCTTTTACGCCTGGCTGGCGCGCCCCAGGAGCTGCCGCAGTCTGAGTGACGAAGTCATAGGCGCCCAGGTGCGCCACAGCTTTGTGGCCAGTGATCGCACCTATGGTGCGCGGCGTTTGTGGCGCGATGTGCTGGAAATGGGGCACAACTGCGGCCTGCATCGAATCGAGCGACTGATGCGCGAGCAGGCACTGCGGGCCAGACCGAAGCGACGCGGACTGCCCAAGGACCGGGGCAAACGCAGTGTGGTGGCAGATAACGTGCTGGAGCGTCAATTCCACGCAGATGCCCCGAACCAGAAATGGGTGGCGGACTTTACCTATATCTGGACGGCCGAGGGTTGGCTGTACGTGCCGGCGGTGCTCGATCTGTACTCGCGGCGTATCGTGGGCTGGTCTATGCAACAAAGCATGACCTCGCAACTGGTGGTCGATGCACTGATGATGGCTGTGTGGTGGCGGGGCAGGCCCGTGGCCCTGCTGCACCATTCGGACCAAGGCAGCCAATACACCAGCACCCAATTCCAGCAGCTGCTCAAAGAGCAAGGTATCACTTGCAGCATGAGCCGTGCGGGTGAGGTGTGGGACAACTCGGCCATGGAGAGCTTCTTCAGCTCGCTCAAGACGGAGCGTACAGCCAGGAAAGTCTACCGGTCGCGGGAGCAGGCCCGTTCGGATGTGTTCGACTACATCGAGCGCTTCTACAACCCCACGCGCCGACATTCAACACTGGGCTACGTCAGTCCGATACAGTTCGAGGAAGCTCAAAAAGCTTAGGTCGGTGTCAACCGAACCGGCAGCAGCCCACACCACTGCTTACGCCATGATCGGCGAAAGCAAGGACATGGGTGCTGGTATTGTCGCTTCTAATGCCGCTGGCGACATCGCCAAGGGCAAGGTCAGCGGTCTGGGTCTGGCCCACTCCTTCTGATCCCACGCTGTCGTAAGACAGTTTGAGATCTAGAAACTGAAAACCCACCGTGGCAACACGGTGAGTTTTTTTATGGGCAGAACTCAGCAAGTCCTGATACGGTATTTGCCATGCTAGGAGTTTCCCGTGGGTGCACTTGCATCACAGGATAAACATGCTGAAATCCATGGACTCATTGAACTCGAGAAGCCGTGAGGGTCCGAGGAGACAACTTCGGTCAATAACGGGGGTGAAAAGGGCGCTGGGCGACTGGCGTCCTTTTCTTTTGGGTCTCTGAGGTGTTTACAGGCGCAGTCATGGGGTCGCTTTCATCGCCCCTATGCCGAGTTCAACCAGCAAACAGAAAAGGCGCAGGGAGCCTGCGCCTTTTTATGGAGGGCGTGTCCTGAATTTTGTGTAAACGGGGCGGACATCAAATATCGGAGAGGCGATCTCCGAACTCGATGGTAAACCGGGTCAATGCAGCCTTCCAAT
>JAYRQF010000003.1:0-4143 GCA_041910735.1 Limnohabitans sp. | reverse complement strand
GGCGAAACCCAGGCGCTGGTCGTGACCACGCTGGGCACCGAGCGTGATGCACAGCGCATCGACGCGCTGGCTGGCGAGTACGAAGACCGCTTCATGATGCACTACAACATGCCTCCCTTCGCCACCGGCGAAGTGGGCCGCATGGGCTCGACCAAGCGCCGTGAAATCGGCCATGGCCGTCTGGCCAAGCGTGCTCTCGTGGCCGTGTTGCCAACCAAGGAAGAATTCCCCTACACCATGCGTGTGGTGTCGGAAATCACCGAGTCCAACGGTTCCTCGTCGATGGCTTCGGTCTGCGGCGGCTGCCTGTCGCTGATGGATGCCGGTGTGCCCATGAAGGCGCATGTGGCAGGTATCGCCATGGGTCTGATCAAGGACGCCAACCGTTTCGCTGTGCTGACCGACATCCTGGGTGACGAAGATCACCTGGGCGACATGGACTTCAAGGTGGCCGGCACGACCAACGGCATCACCGCGCTGCAGATGGACATCAAGATCCAGGGCATCACCAAGGAAATCATGCAGGTGGCACTGGCCCAGGCCAAGGAAGCGCGCATGCACATCCTGGGCAAGATGCAGGAAGCCATGGGCGAAGCCAAAACCGAAGTGAGCAACTTCGCGCCCAAGCTCTACACCATGAAGATCAACCCCGAGAAGATCCGTGACGTGATCGGCAAGGGCGGCGCCGTGATCCGTGCGCTGACCGAAGAGACCGGCTGCCAGATCAACATCGAGGAAGACGGCACCATCACCATCGCCGCCACCGAAGCCGCCAAGGCCGACGAAGCCAAGCGCCGCATCGAGGAGATCACCGCCGAAGTCGAAATCGGCAAGGTCTACGAAGGCCCGATCACCAAGATCCTGGACTTCGGTGCCCTGGTCAACCTGCTGCCCGGCAAGGACGGCCTGCTGCACATCAGCCAGATCGCCCACGAGCGCGTCGAGAAGGTCACCGACTACCTCAAGGAAGGCCAGATCGTGAAGGTCAAGGTGCTCTAGACCGACGAAAAGGGCCGCGTCAAGCTGTCCATGAAGGCCCTGCTGGACCGTCCGGCCCAGGCTCAGCAGCAACAACAGCAACAGTGATGGGATGCCTGCGGGCCGCAAGGCCCGCAGCATGTGCCGATCATGAAAATCATCGACCTCCAGAGTTTTGGCGCCCCCGAGGTGCTGGTGCCAGGCACCCGTCCTGACCCCGTTGCCGGGGCAGGGGAGGTGCTGATCCGTGTGACTGCCAGTGGCATCAACCGCCCGGACGTGCTGCAGCGTGCGGGGGCCTACCCGCCGCCGCCCGGCGCGCCCGAGTGGCCCGGACTGGAAGTGGCGGGCACCATCGTTGCCGGTGATGCTCACGCCATGGCGCAGGCTGGTCTGAAGGCGGGTGACCGCGTTTGTGCGCTGGTGGCAGGTGGCGGCTACGCCGAGTTGTGCGTGGCGCCTGTGGCCCAGTGTCTGCCGGTTCCCGCAGCGCTCTCGGACGTGGAAGGCGCTTCTTTGCCCGAGACCTTCTTCACCGTCTGGAGCAACGTCTTTGACCGTGGCCGTCTGCAGGCCGGCGAAACCCTGTTGATCCAGGGGGGCGCGAGCGGCATCGGCGTCACGGCGATCCAGATGGCCAAGGCGGCCGGTGCGCGCGTGATCGCCACTGCGGGCTCCGACGACAAGTGCCAGGCCTGCCTGATGCTGGGTGCCGATCACGCGATCAATTACAAAACGCAGGATTTCGTCGAAGAGGCCAAGCGCCTGACCGAAGGCCGTGGCGTGGACGTGGTCCTCGACATGGTGGCGGGCGACTATGTGGCCCGCGAAGTCGAGGCGCTGGCCGAGGATGGCCGCCTGGTCATCATCGCGGTGCAGGGCGGTGTCCAGAGCGGCTTCAATGCCGGTCTGGTGCTGCGTCGTCGCCTCACCATCACCGGCTCCATCCTGCGTCCGCGTCCGGTGGCTTTCAAAGGCCAGATCGCGGTCAGCCTTCGGAAAACGGTCTGGCCCTGGCTGGAGTCAGGTGCCATCAAACCCGTGATCCACAGCGTGTTCGATGCCTGTGCCCCGGTGGACGGTTATCCGTCCGGTGCCGCACGCGCCCATGCACTGATGGAGTCCAACCAGCATGTCGGCAAGATCGTGATCACCTGGGGGAACCCGTGATGAAAAGCAAACTGATCGTTGGCAACTGGAAGATGAACGGTGGCCTGTCGGCCAATCAGGCCCTGCTTGACGAGATCAAGTCGGGTCTGGGTGCCGTGCGCTGCCGCGCTGCCGTGTGCGTGCCGTACCCCTACCTCGCCCAGGTCCAGCTGCTGCTGGCGGGCACCCCGATTGCACTGGGTGCGCAGGACGTTTCCACGCAGACAGCAGGTGCCCACACCGGCGAGGTGTCGGCCGCCATGCTGCGCGATTTCGGTGTGCGTTACTGCATCGTCGGCCATTCCGAGCGCCGTCAGGGTCACCGCGAAAGCGAGGTTGAAGTTGCACTCAAGGCCCGACAGGCGCTGTCCTGCGGCATCACGCCCATTGTCTGTGTGGGTGAGACGCTGGCACAACGCGAGGCAGGGGAAACGGAGGCGGTGGTTCGGCGTCAGCTGGCCGCGGTCATCCATGAAAACGGCCACTGCATCAGCGAAATTGTGGTGGCTTACGAGCCTGTTTGGGCCATTGGCACCGGCAAAACCGCCACGCCCGAGCAGGCCCAGGCGGTGCATGCGGTGCTGCGCGCCCAGATCAAGGCGGCCACGGCGCACCATGATCGCGTGGCCATTCTGTATGGCGGCAGCATGAACGCTGCCAACGCTGCCGAACTGCTGGCCCAGCCCGATGTGGACGGTGGCCTGATCGGTGGTGCCGCCCTAAAAGCGGCTGATTTTTTGACCATTTTGCGTGCCGCTTCGCGTTGAAGCGGCCAGACACTGAACTCTGGAGTAAACAATGAGCGTTTTGATGACCCTGATCCTGGTGGTGCAGATGTTGTCGGCCCTGGCCATGATCGGTCTGGTGCTGGTACAGCACGGCAAAGGTGCCGACATGGGTGCCGCTTTTGGCAGTGGTTCTTCGGGCAGCCTGTTTGGCGCCACCGGCGGTGCCAACTTCCTGTCGCGCACCACGGCAGTGCTGGCCGCCGTGTTCTTTGCCTGCACGCTGCTGCTGGCCTGGATGGGCAACAGCCGCCCCCAGTCGTCGGGCAGCGTTCTTGAAAACGCGGCCGTGACAGCACCGGCACCTGTGGTGGACACCAGCACGGCTGCCCAGATCCCCGGCAATGCCCCCGCTTCTCAGCCGGCTTCTGCACCTGTGTCTGCACCTGCAGCGCCCGCCAAGTAAGATTCACATCAGCTTCAGCTTCCTTCGCAAATTTCAGGGGTTCTGCAAGGAAATTGGTCCTCTTTTATGGGTAGAATCCGGGATTGTCCGGAGAGCAACAACACCTACAAGGTGGACCTCAGGCAAACCGAGACAAAACATCCCGCCGTCGTGGTGAAATTGGTAGACACGCTATCTTGAGGGGGTAGTGGCGAAAGCTGTGCGAGTTCGAGTCTCGCCGACGGCACCAGACAAACCAGATGGACTCCAGGCCCGCGCTGGAGTCCATCTCCAGGTGACCTGTCAGTCTCAAGATGAACCTCGGCCAATACCTCCCCATCCTCCTGTTCATCCTCGTTGGCCTTGGTGTCGGCGTGCTGCCCCAGGTTCTCGGCTACATCCTCGGCCCCAACCGGCCCGATGCCGAAAAGAATTCCCCTTACGAGTGCGGCTTCGAAGCGTTTGAAGATGCCCGCATGAAGTTCGATGTGCGCTACTACCTGGTCGCCATCCTGTTCATCCTGTTCGATCTGGAAATCGCTTTCCTCTTCCCGTGGGCTGCGGCGCTGCGTGAGGTGGGTGTGGCCGGCTTTGTGGCTGCAGTGATCTTCCTCGCCATCCTTGTCGTGGGCTTTGTCTACGAGTGGAAAAAAGGCGCCCTCGACTGGGAATGACCGTTCAAGCTGTTGCCCTGCCTGCAAAGGAATCCAAATGATTGAAGGCGTGATGAAGGAAGGCTTCATCACCACGAGCTACGACTCGGTGGTGAACTGGGCCAAGACCGGATCGCTGTGGCCTATGACTTTCGGCCTGGCTTGTTGCGCCGTGGAGATGATGCACGCGGCT
>JAYRQF010000002.1:0-9331 GCA_041910735.1 Limnohabitans sp. | reverse complement strand
GCCAGCGCCGGCACCACGCCCACCGTGCCCGCCAGCGCGGGCGGGTTCAAAAATCCGTGCCCCAGACCCAGCAACAGCAGGGGCAACGCAAACGCCAACGGGCTGCTCCAGCCGGCCCAGGCCAATGCCAGCAGCAGCGCAAGCGCTGCGAGCGATGCCACCATGCCCAGGCCCATCACGCGGCGCTCGCCCTTGCTGTGGATCCAGTGACTGGTGAGGTAATTGCCAAGAATGTAGGAAACCGGCACGGCCATGATGTACCAGCCGATGTGCTGTGGCCCCACGCCATAGCTGCCCAGCACGATGGGCGCGCCCGCCAGAAAGGCGTAGAAGGCGGCCGTGCTCGTGGCCAGCACGGTCACGTACAGCCAGAACGTCAGCTCGCGCGACAGCCGGGCATAGGCACGGCCCATGTCCACCAGCCAGTGCGTGCCCTGCACCGGCGACCGTGCTGGCGCAGGCAGACCCCACCAGGCGGCGGCCAGCAGCAGCACCGACAGCAGGGCCATCAGCACAAAATTGGCCTGCCAGCCCAGCAGCACATGCAGCTGCCCACCGATGAGTGTGGCCGCAGGCGGGCACAGGCCCAGCGTCATGCCGATCCAGGCCATGACCCGCGTGCGCTCCGGGCCTTCAAACAGATCCTGCACCGACGAACGCCCCACCACCATGCCAGCCGCGCTGCCCGCCCCCTGCAAGGCACGCGCCATGATGAGCGCATCCAGGCTGGGGGCCAGCGCCGCCAGAACAGACCCAATCAAGGCCAGCAAGAGCCCGACCAACAGCACGTTGCGGCGACCGTGGCGGTCAGACAGCGGGCCGTACACCAGCTGGAATGCGCCGTAGCAGACCACATAGGCGCTGAAGCTCAGCTGCACCGAGGCCTGGCTGCTGCCAAAGCGCACGCCCCATTCCTGCATCGACGGCAGGCACACCGTCATGGCCAGCAGGCCAAAGCAGATCTGGGCCAGCAGGTTGGCGATCAGCAGCCTGTGCGAGGCCGCCCGTGCAGGACGATGGGACATGAAAAAAAGCGGGATTCAGAGAAGAAAGACCGGGAATGAAAGGCCCGTGCGCAGGATGCGCTGCAGTTTAAACTGGCCTCTCAGCCCAGCCCTGTCACGCCTGCATCGCCCATGACCGACGACTTCCAGATCCACATCCCGCCATCGTTCATGGCGCTGTACGTGCCGCCAGGCAAGATCAAACCCACCCTGTGCCAGCGCGACATGGCGGCGCGTTACGAGCTGTGCGATGACATGGCCCAGCTGCTGACCGAGCAGGCCGCGAACCAGCAGTGCCAGCTGGGCATCACCGAAACACTGGCACTCGATCGTTGCCTGCAGGGCCTGCTGGCCACGCCCGAGGTGATGAACGAGGCCGAAGCCCGCTGGGTGGTCTGCCGACTGGCCGAGCTGCTGAACTGGCCACTGCCCGAGTGGGCAACGGCGTCCGACGCATGAGAACACCTTGGCTGCTGGCCCTGTGCAGCCTGCCCGGACTGCCACTGGCGCAGCAGGCCGAGGCCGAACTGTGGCGTTTCAAACTCACCCCCTCGGTCTACAGCAACCGCGACACCCCGCAGGTCGGCCAGGAGGTCTACGCGATCGCCGGCTGGGGGCGCACCAACCTGCGCACTTACTACAACCTCAATTTCGACCCGAACGACGCCATCACCCTCGGTCTGGGTGGGTGGGTCGGCAGGCAGCACCAGATCAGCCTGTTGCGCATCCAGGACGACCGCCTGCACACCGGGCAGCGCGTCACGCACCTGGTCTGGCGTTACCACCCCGACGACGCACACCGCCTCACCCTCGACCTGGCAGACAAGCGTGGACGCGCTGATGCCGATGGTCCCTGGCTGCAGGGCAGCAGCGTCAGCCTCGGCTGGGACTGGCAGCGCTGGTTCGTGCACGCGGCCCTGGACCACAAGGTCAACTTCAGCAACGACACGCAAAAGCGCCTGAGCCTCGGTTGGCGCTTCTGACATCCCGGTAGCCCTTGCGGCGATGACGTAGGTGGTATCCACAACCGTTCCCCTGCCCAGCCAACCTAGACTGGAAGCGGCCTCGATCCAACCCCTGACGAAGACACCTCATGAACCAGACCATCACACGCCGCACCGCACTCGGTGCATTGCTCGCCAGCGCATCCCTGCCCTCGCTGGCCGACAGCTGGCCGGGCAAACCGCTGCGCCTGGTGGTGCCGTTTGCCCCCGGTGGCAGCTCCGAGATCGTGGCGCGCGCCGTGGCCGGTGAGATGGCCAAGACCATCGGCCAGAACGTCTATGTCGACAACAAACCCGGCGGGGCCGGCAACATCGCCATGCAGGAAGTCGCCGCCAGCAGCGACGAGCACACGCTCATCCTTGGCCACATTGGTACATTGGCGGTCAACCCCTTCATCTTCCCCAAACTGGGCTACGACGCCATCCGCGACTTTGCGCCCATCACGCTGGTCTCGAAGGTACCCAGCCTGTACGTGGTGCACCCCGACCTGCCGGTGAAGAACCTCAAGGAATTTGTCGCGTATGCCAAGGCACGTCCGGGCCAGCTCAACTACGGTTCGGCCGGCAACGGCAGCGCGGGCCATCTGGCGTTCGAGTACCTCAAGATGGTCACCGACAGCTTCGTGCTGCATGTACCCTACCGCGGCACCGGCCCCATGCTGACGGACCTGATGGCCGGCCGTCTGCAGGCCGCCGCCGTGGGCGCCCCCGCACTGCTGCAATTCATCAAGGCCGGCAAGCTGCGCTGCATCGCCACCGGCAGCACCACGCGTCTGCCGCAGTTGCCCGATGTGGCCACCGTCGCCGAGCAGGGTTACAAAGGCTTTGAAATGACGCAGTGGTATGGCCTGCTGGCCCCCGCCAAATGGCCCAAGGCCCACCTCGACAAACTGGAGCAGGAAGCGATCAAGGCCACGCGCAGCAAGCTGGTGGGCGACAAGCTCAGCCAGGACACGGCGATCGCCGTGGGCAACACCGCTGCCGAATTTGCCAAGTTCATACAGCAGGAGCAGGCCCGCTGGAAACCCGTGATCGCCCGCGCACAGATCCGACCCGAAGGCGCCTGAGTCAGGCTTGCCCGAAAACTTTCGTTCTTCATTCACGCCGTTTCGGTACGGTTGCTCACACAGCTTACTTTCGCTTACCGCACGCACTGTCTGTTCCTCCTAGAGTCGCGCCCTGCAACTTCAGGAGGCCATTCATGCAAAACTTTTCTCATCCCTTTGCCGTCAAAGGGCTTCTGCTGCTGACCAGTGCCGTAGCCGTCAGCACGCTGGTGGCCTGTGGCGGTGGCGGCGGCTCCAGTGCGTCAACCGGCACGCTGCAACTCGCGATGACCGACTCGCCGGGCTGCGGTTACGACCACGTTTACGTGACGGTCACCAAAATCCGTGTGCACCAGAGCGCCACTGCAGCCGACAGTGACAGCGGCTGGCGCGAGCTGGCAATCACGTCACCGCGCAAGATCGATCTGCTGAGTTTGACCAACGGCGTGCTCGAAGAGCTGGGTTCGTGGCCCCTGCCCGCCGGCAGTTACCAACAGGCCCGGCTGGTCCTGTCCGATGCGTCCATGGCCAATTCGGTGGTGCTGTCCGGCACGAACAACGAAATCGAAATGCGCACGCCCAGCGCGCAGCAAAGCGGTTACAAGCTGCAGGCCCGGTTTGACGTGACCGGCAGCCAGCTGGCCGACATGGTGCTGGACTTCGACGCCTGCAAGTCGATCGTGCGCGCAGGCAACTCCGGCAACTACAACCTCAAGCCGGTGGTGGCCGTGACCAGGCGGCTGGTCACCCAGATCGAGGGCTATGTGGACCCGGCCATCGCCTCAAGTGTCGTGGTGTCCACACGCGACCCCGACAACCAGATGCGCGCCACCGTGCCCGACAGCACCACCGGTCGCTTCGTCATCGCTTACCTGCCTGAAAGCAGCAACTACACGGTTGTGGTGTCGGGCACGGGTCGCACCACGGCAGCCATCACCGGCGTGCCGGTGTCCACCACCCTCGGTTCGACACAGATCAATTCGCCACTGTTTCCGATCACCACCGACACCTCGCCCACGGCACAAGTCACCGGCACTGTGAAGGACGGCAGCAACCTGCCGATTCCCACAGCCAGCGTCAACGCCCGGCAAACCCTGAGCACCTCGGAGGTACTGGACGTGGCATGGGGCAATGTGGACCCCGACACCGCCCAGTACACCCTGACCCTGCCACTGGCCATGCCCGTCAAAGCCAGCTACGCAGGACAGGGCAGCGTTTTGAGCTTCAGCGCCGACAACGTCACCACGGGGTTGTACAAGGTCTATGGAACAGCCGAAAGCTTCTCCACACAGACCACCGACCCGAACGTCACACTGGGGGCCGCTGGCAGCACGACCACGAAGGACCTCGTGCTGGCGCCCTGATCAGGCCAGGCCCAGCAGACGCACCGCGTTGCCTTTGAGGATGCCGGGCATCACTTCAGGCTTGAAGCCCGCCACCTCAAAGTCCTTCATCCAGCGCTCAGGCGTGATCAGCGGGTAGTCGCTGCCAAACAGCACCCGGTCCTTGAGCAGGGTGTTGGCGTACTGCACCAGCTGCCTGGGAAAGTACTTGGGGCTCCAGCCCGACAGGTCGATCCAGACATTGGGCTTGTGCGTGGCCAGGCTCAATGCCTCGTCCTGCCACGGAAAACTCGGGTGGGCCATGACGATCTGCATGTCCGGCCAGTCGATGGCCACGTCTTCGAGCAGCATGGGGTTGCTGTTTTGCAGACGCAATCCGCCCCCGCAGCGCATGCCCGAGCCAATGCCGCTGTGCCCGGTGTGGAAGATGGCTGGCAGCCTGTATTCGTTGATCACCTCGTAGATGGGCCAGGCCATGCGGTCGTAGGGCAGAAAGCCCTGCACCGTGGGGTGGAACTTGAAGCCCTTGATGCCCTCTTCTTTGATCAGGCGCTCGGCCTCGCGCGCCCCCATCTTGCCTTTGTGCGGGTCGATGCTGGCAAACGCGATCATCATGTCGCTGTTCTCACGGGCGGCCTGCGCGATCTCTTCATTGGGAATGCGACGGCGGCCCAGCTGCGCCTCGCTGTCCACCGTGAACATCACCAGACCGATCTTTTTTTCGCGGTAGTAGGCGATGGTCTCCTCGATCGTCGGGCGGCGGTTGGAGCCGAAGTATTTGTCGGCCGCGCGGTCGTACTCCTCGCCGTAGTTGTCAAACGGATTCCAGCAGCTCACTTCAGCGTGGGTGTGGATGTCGATGGCGATCAGATCCTGATGTTTCATGGTGCCGGCGTCTCCTGTGTTTGAAAGATAACAGCAAGCATTTTGCTGCCATTCCTGGGGAAAGCCCCAGGAAAAAGATTGCACGCATTGCGCACAATATCGTTATCAATCATAACCTTTAGGCCACCCAGGTCAACCCAAGCAAAGGACTTTCGCGATGAACCACCCGATCCTCGAACGCGCAGCCCGGAATGGCGTCACCCTTGAAATGCGTGGCGCCGTGGCCGTCGTGACCCTGCGCCGCCCGGCCAAGCGCAACGCGCTGTCCGATGCCCTGATCGAAGCCATCCGCGATACCTTCCAGAACCTGCCCGAAGAGGCCAAGGCCGCTGTCATTGACGGTGAAGGCGAACACTTCTGCGCCGGTCTGGACCTGTCCGAACTGAAGGAGCGTGACGCTGGCGAAGGCGTGCACCACTCGCGCGGCTGGCACATCGCACTCGACGCCGTGCAGTACGGCCGCGTACCCGTCATTGCCGCCCTGCATGGCGCGGTGGTGGGTGGCGGTCTGGAACTGGCTTCGGCCTCCCACATCCGCGTCGCCGACGAAAGCACTTTCTACGCCCTGCCCGAAGGCACGCGCGGCATCTTCGTGGGCGGCGGCGGCTCGGTGCGCATCCCCAAGCTGATCGGCGTGGCCCGCATGACCGACATGATGCTCACCGGCCGTGTCTACAACGCCACCGACGGCGAGCGTCTGGGCTTCGCCCAGTACCTGGTGCCGCAAGGCAGCGCACTCGACAAGGCTGTGGAACTGGCCACCCGCATCGCCACCAACGCGCCACTGACCAACTACGCCCTGATGCACGCTCTGCCCCGCATTGCCGAGCAGCCGGCCGACCACGGCTTCCTGACCGAAGCCCTGATGTCCTCGATTGCCCAGTCAGCCCCCGAAGCCAAGGCCCGCGTGCGTGCCTTCCTCGAAGGCAAGGCCGCCAAGGTCCAAAAAGCCGACTGAGAAAAACACGGAGGAGACAAGAACATGAGCGCCCCCAAATTCCGCCCTCTCAAATTTGGCGTCACGCGTGTGGCCCTGCGTGATGGCGTACCCGGCACCCACTACCTGCGCGCCGAACAGGAGCTGCAGGCTTTCCCTGATCGCCTGACCGACCGCCTGCAGCACTGGGCCAGGGTCAAGCCTGACCACACCTTCATGGCACGCCGCACCAAACAGGCCGACGGCAGCCTGGGTGACTGGAAACACATCAGCTACGATGAGGCCTGGACAAGGGCTCGCAGCATCGCCCAGGGCCTGATCAACCGCGGCCTGAACGCCGAGCGTCCGGTCGCCATCCTCAGCGAGAACAGCCTGGAGCATGCCCTGCTGGCTTTGGGCTGTCTGGTCGCTGGTGTGCCTTGGACCCCCGTGTCGCCGCCCTACTCACTCATCAGCGTGGACTACGACAAGCTCAAGCATGTGCTGCGCACCGTCACGCCGGGTCTGGTGTTCGCGCAGGATGCGCGTTACGCCAAAGCGATTGCCGCCACCGTTGGCGACGACATGGCCATCGTCATGGCCGAGGGCAGCGTCGATGGCCGCCAGAGCAGCACCTTTGCCGAACTGGCCGCCACGCCCGTGACCGATGCGGTGGACAAAGCCATGGCCGCCACCGGCCCGGACACCGTGGTCAAGTTTCTCTTCACCAGCGGCTCGACCAAGCTGCCCAAGGCTGTCATCAACACCAACCGCATGTGGTGCGCCAACCAGCAGCAGATGGCCCAGTCCATGCCGGTGCTGGCCGAGCAAGACCTGGTGCTGGTGGACTGGCTGCCCTGGAACCACACCTTTGGTGGCAACCACAACTTCGGCATGGTGGTCTTCCATGGCGGCACCATGTACATCGACGACGGCAAGCCCACGCCGGCACTCATGCACGAAACCCTGCGCAATCTGCGCGAAGTCGCGCCCACGGTGTACTTCAACGTGCCCACCGGCTTCGAAGCGATTGCCAACGCCATGAAGACCGACGACGCGTTGCGCAAGACCCTGTTGTCACGGGTGCAAATGTTCTTCTACGCTGGCGCTGCGCTGGCCCAGCCCGTGTGGGACAGCCTGTATGAAAGCCAGGAGCGCGAGATTGGCGAACGCATCGTCATGACCACCGGCCTCGGGATGACCGAGTCCGGCCCGTTCGGCATCTTCGTGACCAACCCCAACGTGCGCGCGGGCGATCTGGGCGTGCCCACGCCGGGCCTGGAGCTCAAGCTGGTGGACATGGACGGCAAGACCGAGGTGCGCTACCGCGGTCCCAACATCACCCCCGGCTACTGGCGGGCGCCCAAAGAGACGCATGAGGCCTTTGACGAAGAAGGCTTCTTCAAGACCGGCGACGCGGTCAAGTGGATCGACGAGACCGATGTGCATCTGGGTCTGAAATTCGACGGCCGCATCGCCGAGGACTTCAAACTGGCCACCGGCACCTTCGTCAGCGTGGGCCCGCTGCGCGGCAAGATCATCGCCGCCGGCGCCCCCTGGATCCAGGACGTGGTGCTCACCGGCCTGAACATGAAAGAAGTCGGCGCCATGGTGTTCCCCACCCCCCGGGTGCGTGAACTCGCCGGCTTGCCTGACAACGCACCGCTGTCCGATGTGCTGGCCAGTGCGCCGGTGCTCGCGCACTTCCAGAAAGTGGTCGACGAACTGGCGGCCAGCAGCACCGGCAGCGCCAACCGCATCGCCCGCCTGTGCCTGCTGAGCGAGCCGCCCACCATCGACAAGGGCGAGATCACCGACAAGGGTTCGATCAACCAGCGCGCCGTGCTCACCCACCGTGCCGACACCGTGGCGGCCCTGCACGAAGACCGACTGCACTACATCCTCAAACCCCAAACCTGAACCACTGACCTGTCATTCCCGCGAAAGCGGGAATCCATGGATGCCCGATCAGGTCGGGCATGACACCCTTATCAAGGACCCCTATGACCTCCAAAGGATTTTTCAACGCGTTTGCCGATGTGTGGATGCACGAAGGGGTGCGCACGCCCATGGTGGACTACTGCGGCGCGCTGGGTCACATCTCGCCCACCGACCTGGGCATCAAGGCCGCCCGCGAGGCATTGAAGCGCGCGGGCATCGCCCCGAGCGAGATCGGCTCGGTCATCACCGGCAACATGGCGCCCGGCGACTTCGACCAGTTCTTCTTGCCGCGACACATCGGCCTGTACGCCGGTGTGCCGCAGGACGTCCCCGCCATCATGGCGCAGCGCATCTGCGGCACCGGCTTTGAACTGTTCCGCCAGGCGGGCGAACAGATCGAGGCGGGCGTGTGCGATGCCGCCCTGGTGGTTGGCACCGAAAGCATGACGCGCAACCCCATTGCCGCCTTTGACCACCGCACCGGCTTCAAGCTGGGCGCGCCCGTGGGCTTCAGGGACTACATGTGGGAAGCACTCAAGGACCCGGCCGCCGGCATCAACATGATCCAGACCGCCGAGAACCTGGCCAAAAAATACGGCATCACCCGCGAAGACGTGGACCAGTTCGCCAGCGAATCGTTCGCCAAGGCCGTGGCCGCACAACAGGCCGGCTTCCATGCGGGCGAGATCGTGCCCGTGGTCACCGAAAAGTTCGAGCTCGAAGGCTACAAGGCCCGTGGCATCAAGCTGCAGGGCAAAGTCACCGAAGTGGCCACCGACACCCACCCGCGCATTTCGCCGGTGGAAGTGCTGGCCAAGCTCAAGCCCGTGTACGAGGGCGGTGTGCAGACCGGTGGCAACAGCTCGGCCCTGGTCGATGCGGCAGCCGCTTGCGTCGTCACATCGGGTGCCTGGGCCAAGGCCCACAACAAAAAGCCTCTGGCCCGCGTGGTCGCTGCCGCTGCCGTGGGCGTGCCGCCCGAGATCATGGGCATCGGCCCGGCCCCGGCGATCCGCCTGCTGCTGGAACGCAGCGGCCTCACGCTCGACCAGATCGGCCGCTTCGAGATCAACGAAGCCCAGGGCGCGCAGACGCTGGCCGTGGGCCGCGAACTGGGTCTCGATCTGTCCAAACTGAACGTGAACGGCGGCGCCATCGCCCTGGGGCACCCGCTGGCGGCCACCGGCGTGCG
>JAYRQF010000001.1:0-11619 GCA_041910735.1 Limnohabitans sp. | reverse complement strand
GCCTCGCAGGACGTGGTGGTCATCAAGAACGCGGGCAAGCCCAACATGGAAATGCTGGTCAAGGAGGGCAACGAGCTCAAGCAGTACCAGTCCTCGGGCCAGATCGGCGAAGGCCAGGGCATGAAGGCCGGGGTGGCCTACCGCATGAAAGACGGCAGCATGGTCTATGTGCCGGAAACCCAAGAGGGCAAATAGCCAGAGCCCCTCGCGGTGAACAGGCTTTGGGAGCCGGTGCTCAGGCGCAAGCGCCCGCTTGAACCTTGGGAAGCGATACCCTCGCGCCCGTGGGCACGGCCAGAGTGAAGCAGGCGCCCTTGCCCAGCTGGGATTCGACGCTGAGGGTTCCGCCCAGCAGGTCCGCCAGCTCGCGCGAAAGGGCCAGCCCCAGCCCGGTGCCGCCGTGCTGGTAGCTGACGCGGGCGTTCGCCTGGCGGAATTTTTCAAAAATCATGGTGTGCTGCGAAGGGTCGATGCCAGGGCCGGTGTCCGATACCTTGAAGAGCAGATGGCCGCCGTCGGAGCTGGGAACGACCGACAAAGCCACCGCGCCCGAGGGAGTGAACTTGATGGCGTTGGACAGCAGGTTGCTCAACACCTGCTTGAGTTTGAGCCGGTCGGTCTGCAAGGCGGCGGGGGTGGCCGGAGCAATGCTGACGGTCAGTGACAAGGCCTTGGCGAGGGCGCTGACGCGGAACAGGTCGGCCACCTCGTGGGCCAGTTCACTCGGCTTCACGGCTTCGGTGTGCGTCTGCATGGCGCCTGCCTCGATCTTGGCCAGGTCGAGGATCTCGCTCAGTAGGGTGTTCAGGTGCTCTGCCCCCTGGCGGATGTGCGATGACTGTTCGCGCACCAGCGGATCCTTGCTGCGCAGCTCCATCAACTCGGCAAACCCTCGGATGCTGGTCAGTGGCGTACGCAGTTCGTGCGACATCGCCGCCAGGAATTCGCTCTTGGCCTGGTTGGCCATTTTGGCTGCGGTCTCGCTGCGTTGCAGGGCTTCATGGCTGCGTGTAAGCCGCCGGACGCTGACGATGAATGCCAGCACAAAGAGCACCACGGCCGCGCTCAGCACCAGGGTGAATCGCAGCACGGTTTCGCGCATGCCGGTCCACGAGGCAAACGCTTGCTCGCTGGAGGTGCCGCAGATCACGGCCAGGTCGTAGTCGCCCACCCGGCTGAAGCCCACGATGCGTTCCAGGCCGTCGGTGGAGCGGGACTGCAAGGCGCCAGCAGGCTGTCTGCGGATGGCCGTGAGCATTTCTTCGTTCAGGGTCTGGTCGGTCTCTTGCGCGTTGCCGCCGATCACCCGGGCGCGAAGGATGCCGTCCAGCCCCACCAAAGCCACTCCACCTTGGGTGCCAAAATCGACCCCGCGAAATACGTCAATGAGGTGGCGCTGGTTGAGCGATGCCACCACAACCCCCAGCGTGCGGCCCTGGGTGTCCACGATCTTGCGCGTGAGTTGGATGGTGCGCACCCCCGAAACCTTGCCCACCAGTGGCGAGCTGATGAACAGCCCATTGCTCATGGGTTTGAGGGACGTGCTTTCTGGACGCAGGTGCACGCGGATGTGGTCACGCTGCATGAGGTTCACGTTGTTGCTGCGCGATCCGTCGGGGTCCAGGTTGCTGCCGCGAAAAACGCCTTGGGCATCCACAAACGACAGTTGGGTGAGGATCTCCGGCGTCATGCCGGTTTCGTCGGCAATGCGCACCAGCGTCTCTGGCGTGAGGCTCTGCTCTGCTACTTTTTGCTGGATGCGCGCGGCCGCCTGGTCCACCGTCTCCAGAACGCGCAGCGTGTGTTCCTTCAGTGCCGTCGCGGTGTTGGTGGCGTGGCGCATTTCACCCTTGAGTGTTTCCTCGTGCTGCCATTGCAGCATGGAGAACAAGGCGCCCCAGGCCCCCATCAGCACCAGCACACCGACCAGTGCGGCGGCGATCGGGTACTTCCGCATGGGCGCAAGGCGCTGATGGGCAGATATCAGGGATTTCATAGGAGGGGGGTCGGCATGGTGTCGGTGTAGCCAGCCGTCGGCACGGTGATGTGAAAGATAGCGCCCTTGTCCGGTGCATTGGTGGCGTAAATGCGCCCGCCATGGGCGGTCACGATTTTGCGACAGATGGCCAGGCCCAGGCCCGTGCCGCCCGAGCCGTCGCGGGTCTGGCTCGATTGCACGAAGGCCTGGAAGATCGCCTCCAGTTCGGCAGGCGGAATGCCCGGCCCCCGGTCGCGTACCTGGATATGGATGGTGTTTTCGTTTTTCACTTTGGCGCTGACATCGATGCTGCTGCCCTCGGGCGCAAATTTGACGGAGTTCGCCAGCACATTGCGCACCACCTGTGAGAAGCGTGATGCGTCCACCTTGGCCACCAGGGGCATGCGCCCCAGATCCAGTTGCAGTTGCAGTTGCTTGCGCTGCGCGAGCAACTGCAACTCGGCGGATACATCTTCAATGATGTCGCGCACATCGTTGCGTTCAAAGTGGAAGGCGCCGACGGTGCTCTCGATCTTGGAGATGTCGAGCAGGTCATTCACGAGGCCCAGCATGCGCTGGCCCGCGGCGTGGATGTCTCCGAACATGGCGGCGAGCTTTTCGTGCTGGCGCCCACGCACCATGCCCAGTTCGGAAAAACCCAGAATGGACTGCAGTGGCGTGCGCAACTCGTGGCTGATGTTGGCCACGAACTCGCTCTTGGTGCGAGACGCCTGTTGTGCCTGGTCACGGGCACTCAGATAGTCGGTGATGTCGAGCTGGGTCACCAGAATGCCGATGGGATGCCCCTCCGAGGAGCGAAGCAGCACCTTGGTGACCTGCACATCGCGCAAGCTGCCATCCGGGCGCTGTACGTTCTCTTCGTAGCGCAAGGTTCCACCTTCCCGCAGCAATTGGGCAGACGTAGAGGTGCAGCGCTGGGCCTGCAGCAGGGGCATGATGTCCTTGCATGCCATTCCCATGACCTTGTTGCGGCGAAGCCCCATGAAGTCTTCCCAGGCCTTGTTGACGGTGATGAACCGGCCTTTCACATCCGTCAGGTGCATGGGCAGGGGGTTGAACTCAAGCACCCGCTCGGTGAACTCCAGGTGCTCTTTCTGCCGTTGCTGGGCCATGTGCAGTTCGGTGATGTCCACACCGCTGCCGACAAACCCGCGCATGTGCCCATCACGGTCCCGCAGGGGCGCCACGGAAAATTCCAGCACATGGAGCTGGCCGCCCAGGTCTTTGACGTGTGCCTGGGCGCTGCGCAGCCCTTCGGGCTGCTGTGGGTCGAACAGCGAATCGATGGCGGGGCGCCATTCCGGCAGCACGATGTCGCTCAGGTGTTTGCCGCGTGCGGTCTCGGGAGGCTGGTTCGTGATGGCCTTCCAGCGCGGGTTGACAAAGCGGATGTAGCCCTTGGGGTCGGTACGGAAGATCAGCTCCTGTACGCCGTGGATGAGGATGGAAAGTTCCTGTTCGCGGCGTGCTGTTTCTCGCTGCGCTTCGGCCAACAGCTGCTGGGCTGCAGCTTTTGCGCGCTGGTTGCGCCAGACGGCATAGCCCGTGGCGGCCACCGTGGCTGCTGCCAGCAGCGCCCACCACACTGCTGATGCAGGCATGGCCATGGCCTGGCTGGCAAGTGCCTCTGTGTTGGGCATGGCGTGGGCTCACATGAGGGGCTGGGGGGCCTGCACGAGTTCGGCAAAACTCATGCGGGTGTCGGTGACTTTCTGGCGCAGGGCCAGCAAGGCATCGGCGTGTTGCAGAAAGCAGTCAACGATCTCGGGATCAAAGGCCTTGCCACGTTGTGCGCGCAACATTTCGATGGCCCACTCGTGGCTGTAAGCGGTGCGGTACACGCGGTCCATGGTCAGTGCGTCGTAGCAGTCCACCAAACTCACGATGCGCCCCGAAAGAGGGATTTCCTCGCCCACCAGCCCCTGGGGGTAGCCGGTACCGTCCCAGCGCTCGTGGTGGGTCAGTGCCACCTCGGCCGCCAGTTGGAACAACTCAATGCGTGACTTGCCCAGCAACTCCCAACCGATGACGGCGTGCCGGTCCATGATCTCGCGCTCCTTGGGGGTGAAGCCGCCGGGCTTCTTGAGTACATTGTCCGGGATGCCGATCTTGCCCACGTCGTGCATGGGCGCTGCCTTGCGCAGTTGCAGGGCGAATTCCTTGGGCTGGCCCAGGTACAGTGCCAAAGCCTCGGCCAGAAAACCGATGCGCACGATGTGCACACCGGTGTCGTTGTCCTTGTCCTTGTATTCGGCGGCCAGGGCCAGCATGAACAGGGATTCGTGGTGCGCGCGCACGACCTCCTGCAAGGCCTCGTTGCGCTCATGGTAGATGCGGCCCAGATCGGAGATGATTTTCTCCATCTGGTTTGCCGCCGCCGGATCGAATTGGGTGGTGTCGCCAGGGCTCAAGGTCATGGTTTCCTTGCTGGTTGGTGCACTCAGGAGGTTGTCGAGGGTCTCTATGAGCTTGAGTGGGCTGAAGGGCTTGAGCAGGTAGGCGTCGGCCCCCGCGTTCATGCCGGCTTCGATGTCCTGGCTCTGGCCGCGGGCGGTCAGCAGCACCACCTGGGGCAGGCCCAGCGAGGGGTCGCTCTTGATGCGACGGCACAGGTCCAGCCCGTCCATGGTGCCGGGCATCATCACGTCCAGCAGCAGCAGATGGGGGCGCAGTTGCTGCACGGCCACCAGGCCTTCATCGGCGTTGGCGGCTTCATGGATGTCGTAGTCCTCAAACTCCAGCGTCATGTGGATCAGTTTGCGGATGTCTGCGTGGTCTTCAACAATCAGGATTCGTTTGCGCATGGCAGGTCCTCGGGACAAGGGAGGTGAGTTGGTTTTAACCAAATGTATCATATTTATTGAATTTTAAGTGATAAAATTTGCGACCATGGAAATCAACAAGCTCATGTCCCTGCCTGCCGACTGCAGCACGCGCGACGTCGCACGTGTGCTGGGCTTGGCGGTGCGCTCTGTTCAACTCATGGTGGACCGTGGCGAACTGGAGGCCTGGAAGACGCCCGGCGGGCACCGGCGCATCGCACGGGCCTCGGTGGAGCGCTGGCTGAAACGGCGCCAGGGCAGTGGTAGGGATGAACGGCCCGATGCGGTGGCCGCAAGAGCCCCTGCCGTGTCCGAGGACGCAGGCGGCGACATTGCAGCCAGGCGCACCCCGGGTCGCGTGCGCGGGGAGGTGCCCAGCAGCAAGCCTCAGCGGGTGTTGCTGATCGAGGACTCGGTCCATTTTCAGAATCTGGTCAAGCTGCTGATGGCGCATGAGTTTCCTCTGGTGGAGCTGCATGTGGCGGACGACGGCATCGTGGGTCTGGCCATGGCGGGCGAACTTCAGCCCGACGTACTCATTGTGGACATTCTCTTGCCGGGCATCGATGGCGCGACCTTGATTGCCCGTTTGCGTTCGCATCCGCAGTTCCAGCGCAGCCGCGTGATTGTGGTGACCTCGCTGGACGAAGCACAACGTGGCTCCTACGCTTTTGCGCTGGCCGGTGTGCCGGTGGTGCACAAGCCGCGCCTGGTGCAGGAGCTGCCGACCCTGTTGGCCGAGAGTTTGAGCCCGGCGGGCTGAAGGAGGCATGTGCAAGACCTGCGTGTCCTGTTGCTGGAAGACGATCCGGCGGTGCGCCTGTTCTTGCAAATGGCGCTGGAGCCTTTGTCGCTGAACCTGGTGCCTTGCGCCACACTGGCCCAGGCGCGGCAGGCGCTGGCTGATCCGGGCGTGCGCTTGGTGCTGACCGACCTGGCCCTCCCCGACGGTTCCGGCCTGGAGCTGCTGCAATGGGTGAATGAACGCATGCTCACCACCGGGGTGCCATGCCGTACTGTCGTATTCAGCGGCGGTGTTGATCCGGTCATGGAGCAAAAGCTGCAGTCTCTGCAAGTTTGGCGCGTACTGGCCAAGCCTGCTTCGGTAGGCAGTCTGATGGCCTGCGTTTCTGAAGCCTTGGCCGAGGATGGGAGCGCTGTGCAGGCACCGCCCTTGCCGCCGCAGACCGATCCACTGAACGAATTTTTTGGTGGCAACCGCGCCCTCTACGACGCTTACCGTGCCACCAGCCTGGTCCAGTTGG
The DNA here is from genome assembly GCA_041910735.1 of Limnohabitans sp. Classification (GTDB taxonomy): domain Bacteria; phylum Pseudomonadota; class Gammaproteobacteria; order Burkholderiales; family Burkholderiaceae_C; genus Limnohabitans_A. The sequence goes on along the minus strand of JAYRQF010000001.1, from coordinate 5,533 downwards.
CCAAGGATCTGGAAGAAGGGGACAGGGCCGTCGGTGCAGGCGATCTGGAGGCCCTTCGGCGCGTGGCCCACAACCTCAAATCCGCACTCACGTTGCTGGGCCAGGCGGCGCCAGCGCAGGATGCCCGCGCCACCGAGGAATACGCCGCACAGTCTGCGAGCGCGCAGGCCCATGCGGGCTGGACGCGCCTGTGTCTGCAGGTGCGGGCGTTTGTGGCCCTGAACAGGCCGGGTGGGTGAGACCAAGACGAGCCTGTCGCTGGACCTGGGGACGATGAAACGAGGAGCGTGTGATGCCGAATTTGTCTGTCGATCTTCTCTCGGGCGATACCACCCAGCAACACGGTTGGCAGATGCTGACCCAGATCGTCGATAGCGACCCGGTTCCCACGCTGGTGCTCAATGTGCGCCATGAGGTCACCCATTGGAACCGTGCGATGGAGAGAGTCTTTGGTGTGCCCGCGTCCGAGGTGCTGGGTACACGGGGCCAATGGCGTGCGTTCTATGAGGCGGAGCGCCCCATCCTGGCCGACATCATGCTGGACGGCGCCGATGAAGCGATGCTGCTGCAGTGGTATCAGGGGCGCATCAAGCGCTCCGATCTCATTCCGGATGCCTGGGAGGTCGAAGGCTATTTCCCGCAACTGGACAAGTGGTTCGTGTTCACCGCCAACTTGCTGCGCGACGTGCATGGCACCGTCATCGGTGCCATCGAGACGCTGGTGGACATCACCGAGCGCAAACGGGTCCAGGAGCAACTCACCGAGGCGCAGCAGCAACTGGTGCTGGCCGAAAAGCTTGCCTCGATAGGACAACTGGCCGCCGGGGTGGCGCATGAAATCAACAACCCCATTGGCTACGTGCACTCCAACCTCAATGCCCTTGGGCGCTACATCGCCGATCTGTTCGAGGCCCTGGAAAGGTACGAAGGCATTGTTCGCCAGGCAGAGAACCTGCCCGAAGTGCATACGGCACTGGAGGGGGTGCGCAAGGACTTTGACCTGGACTTCCTCAAGGAGGACGTTCCCACGCTGGTGCGCGAGTGCCAGGAGGGCACGGGTCGCGTGAAGAAGATCGTGCAGGACCTCAAGGACTTCTCGCGCGTGGACACCCACGAGGAGTGGCAGATGGCCGACCTGCACCAGGGGCTTGATTCCACGCTCAACATCGCCGCCAACGAACTCAAGTACCAGGTGGATGTGGTCAAGGAGTACGGCGAGATTCCCCTGTTGCCGTGCCTGCCATCGCAGCTCAATCAGGTGTTCCTGAACCTGCTCGTCAATGCCGCCCATGCCATGGGCGAGCAACGCGGACGCATCACCATACGCACCGGCCGCAAAGGCGACCGGGTGTGGGTGGAAATCGAGGACAACGGCTGTGGCATCTCCCGGGAGCAGCAGCAAAAAATCTTTGACCCCTTCTTCACCACCAAGCCAGTGGGCAAGGGCACGGGGCTGGGGCTGTCGCTGTCCTACGGCATCATTCAGAAGCATCGGGGGCAGATCTTTGTCACCAGTGAGGTGGGGCGCGGCACGATCTTCAGCATTTCGCTGCCCACCACCCAGCCGATTGCGCGTCCACAGACCGAGTCTGTCGAGGAGCTTTTCCATGTCTGACCACGTCACGCCGCCCGCTTACACCGTACTGTGCGTGGACGATGAGCCCAACATCCTGTCCTCGCTGCGTCGGCTGTTTCGCCCTTGTGGCTACCGCGTGCTGGTGGCCGAGAGCGGCGCGCAGGGGCTGGACGTCCTGCGCAACGAGACCGTCGATCTGGTCATCTCCGACATGCGCATGCCGCACATGGATGGGGCCCAGTTCCTGGCCGCCGTGCGTGCGGATTGGCCCGATGTCGTGCGCATCCTGCTCACGGGCTACGCCGACATGGCCTCCACCATCGAAGCCATCAACAAGGGGCAGATCTACCGCTACATCAACAAGCCCTGGGTGGATGAAGACCTGTTGCTGACCGTCCGCCAAGGCCTGGAAGGGCGCACCCTGCAACGCGAGAAAGAGCGGCTGGAGGCGTTGACCCGCGAGCAGAACGACGCATTGCGAGAGCTCAACGGCTCGCTGGAAGCCAAGGTGCAGGAGCGCACCGCAGAGTTGCAACAAGCGCATGAACGGCTCAAGCAAAGTCTGTTTGTCGCGGTCAAGATATTCACCTCGCTGATCGAAATGCGCCACCCGGAAACGGCGGGGCATTCGCGCAGGGTTGCTGCGCTGTCGCGCTCCATCGCACAGCGCATGGGGGTGAGCGGAACCGACTTGCAGAACCTTTTTGTGGCGGCGCTGCTGCACGACATGGCCAAGATCGGCTTTACCGACACCATGCTCAGCCGTGCGCAGCGCACGCTCAGCGAGGAAGAGCGGCGCATCTACCAAAAGCACCCGGTCGATGCGGAAATGATGCTCATGGGCATCGATGAGCTCTCTCCCATTGCCCAGTTGGTGCGCCACCACCACGAGTGCTTCAACGGACAGGGCTTTCCCGATGGGCTCCGTGGTGAGGCCATCCCTCTGGGCGCCCGCATTCTGCTGGTCGCCAACGACTACGACGGCTTGCAGATCGGAACGATCTCGGCGCTGCGGTTCAACCCGGAGGAGGCGCTGCAGGCCATGGAAAAGGCGCGTGGCGTTCGCTACGACCCGCTGGTGCTGGACGCACTGCGCGCCGTGGTCACTGCGCCGCCCAAGCCGCGCCAGGTGGAGCGCGAGGTGGCCATTTCGCAGCTCAAACCGGGCATGGTGCTGAGCCGCGAGTTCGTCCACCGCGACAGCTTGCCGCTGCTCGCGGCCGGTCAGATGCTGACGAGCCGACTGATCGAGCGCATGCAGGCATACGCGGCTGCGCAGGGCGGTGATCTGACGGTGTTCGTGAAGGGTTGATGCCCGGCACGGCGGAAACACTTCCAGCCCACGAATGGGCTGGAAATCTGGCTGTTGGCGCAAGGATCAGAAGCTTTCCCACTCGGCACCGGCGTCGGCCGCCTTGACCGGCGTGGTCTTGCTGGCCGCAGGGGCCGTGAGCTTGGCGGCGGGCCGGGTCATGGTGGCGGGCTTGGTGCTTGCCAGCCGGGTGGTCGCCGCTGGGGCGGGTTTTGCTACCGGCGGGGTGCTTGCCGCGGGGGTGTACTGCGCCGTGCCGTAGGGGGCCATGCCGGCGCCCAGCTTGAACACCGCCACGGTGTCCACAAGATCCTGGGCCTGGGTGTTGAGGCTGGCCGCGGCGGCCGCCATCTCTTCCACCAGTGCAGCGTTCTGCTGCGTCACCTGGTCCATCTGCGTCACCGCCTCACCCACCTGGGCCACGCCCTGGCTTTGCTCGGTGCTGGCGGCGCTGATTTCGCCCATGATGTCCGTCACGCGCTGGATGGCGCCCACCACCTCGGCCATGGTCTGGCCTGCACGGTCCACCAGGGCCGAGCCGGTTTCCACGCGCTCCACGCTGGCACCGATCAGGCCCTTGATTTCGCGCGCCGCTTCGGCCGAACGGCCTGCCAGGCTGCGCACTTCGCTGGCCACCACGGCAAAGCCCCGGCCTTGCTCGCCAGCGCGGGCGGCTTCCACGGCCGCGTTGAGCGCCAGGATGTTGGTCTGGAAGGCGATGCCGTCGATCACGCCGATGATGTCCGAGATCCGGCGGGAACTCTCGTTGATTTCCTTCATGGTGCGCACCACGTCGGCCACCACCTGGCCGCCCTGCGTGGCCACGGTTGACGCGCTTTGCGCCAACTGGTTGGCCTGGCGTGCGTTGTCGGCGTTCTGGCGAACGGTGGAGTTGAGCTGCTCCATGGAGGCGGCTGTCTCCTGCAGCGCGCTGGCCTGGCTTTCGGTGCGGGAGGACAGGTCGTGGTTGCCCTGCGCGATCTCGGCCGATGCGGTGGCCACGCTGTCCGAGCCCGTACGCACCTTGTGCACGACCTGGGCCAGCGATGTCTGCATGTCCGCCAGTGCCCTGAGCAATTGGGACATTTCGTTGGTGCCACGGGTTTCGATGGTGTGGCTCAGGTCGCCGGCAGCTACGGCGCGGGCGAGATCCACCGCACGGTGCAGCGGGCCGGTAATGGCGCGCAACAGCAAGTAGGTGGTCACCACTGCCGCCACCAAGGCCACTGCGAGCGCTGTCAGGGTGTCGATCCGAATATCGTCGATGGCGTCGGCAGAGGCTTTCTGGGACTGTTGGGTCAGTTCGGTCTGGAAGTCGATGAGTCGGTCCAGGCTGTTGAAGTAAGCGGCACGGTGCTCGGGCATTTTTTCGATCAGGACGCTGCGGGCCGCGTCCATCTCACCCGCTTGCGCCTTGGCAAAAAGCTCGCCCAGGTGGCCTGCATACAAGGCGCGTGCCTTCAGAATGTCCTGGAGCATGGCACGGCCCTTGTCATGGACGACCAGCCGCGCAAGCTCCTCGAACGCCCGGGTGATCTTCTGGCGCCCGGCTTCCACCACTGCCTGCTGGCGTTTGACGTTTTCGGGATTGAAATCGAGCACCACATGGGTCAGCGCCAACTCGGTGGCAAAGATCTGTTCCTTGGTCTTGTGCAGAAGGTCGATCTTGGGCATCAACTCTCCGGTGACGACATGGAACTGGTCGTCGGCGCGGGTGCTCAGCGCAATGGTGATGGCGGTCATGATCACCATCAGCACGACCATGCTGCCAAACCCCAGCACGAGCCGGGTCGAGATTTTCAAGTTGTCCTTCCACATGGGAATGCTCCTGTCGAATGAAAAAACGGTTCAATGCGTGCGGATGCCTGTGGCCCCGCCCAGGACGGTGCCGAGGTACTTCTCGATGTCGAGCAGGATCAGCATGCGCTCGTCCACCGAGCCCAGCGCCAACAGGTGTTCGGTGGAAAAGCCCGAATCCAGCGAGGGCACGGGGCGCATTTGCTCGGGTTTGAGCGTGAGCACGTCGGAAACGCCGTCCACCACCAGGCCCACGACATGGGGCCCTGCGTTGACCACGATTACCACGGTTTGCGCGTCGTAGGTGGCTTTCGCCAGCTTCAGCCGCACGCGCAGGTCGATGATGGGAACGATGACGCCGCGCAGGTTCACCACCCCCAGGATGTCGGCAGGTGCGTTGGCCAGGGCCGTGGGTTTTTCGAAGGACCGGATTTCCTGCACGCACAGGATGTTCATGCCGTACTCCTCGTCACCCAGCTTGAAAGCCAGAAACTCGCGGATGGGGGTGTTTTCGCTGGCAGGCAGTGCTGGAATGAGGCTGGCGGATTCCAGGGCGGCGGTGGATGGTGCAGGAGATGGGCGGTTCATGGGGGATTGAGGGTAAGTGTTAGGTTTGATTTTATCAATTTAATCAAATTGTGCAAATAAGCCCCAAGCTTGCGCTCGGACAATGCGCAGCCCTTGGCGGGCTGGGCGTGTTGCGGGTTTTGGCGCAGCACGCACAATCCGGGGATGAAAACGATCCGACTCAAACCCGGCAAAGAGCGCTCACTGCAGCGTCGCCACCCCTGGATTTTTGAAAGCGCCATCGCCAAGGGCGGCGGCGACAGCGGCGAAACCGTGCGCGT